>CAMDOH010000061.1 GCA_945903605.1 Akkermansia muciniphila | reverse complement strand
TTCATCCAGCGCGAGGTCGATCCCATCCTCGAAAAGATTTCCAAGCACGGCATGCAGAGCCTCACGGAAAGCGAACTGGAAATCCTGCATCGCGCCCGTCGCCAGATGGAGCGCTGACCCTTCGCTCTTTACGCCCGCCCGGCTGCGCTTTAAGATTCGTGCAGCATGATACTTCGTTATTCGCGCCCGGAGATGCGGGCCATCTGGACCGACGAGAACAAGCTGCGCATCTGGTTGCAAATCGAGTTACTGGCCAGTGCTGCGCTCGTAAAAGAGCGCGTCGTTCCCGCCAAAGACTTTGCCAGGATGAAGGCCGGCGCCGACAAATGTTTTGCCGACACGAAGGCACTGACCGAGCGCGCGAAGGAATTGGAAAAAACGCTCAACCACGACGTCATCGGTTTCACCACCGCCGTTGCCGAGCAGATCAACGATCCCGCCAGTCGCTGGCTGCATTTTGGTCTCACCAGTTCCGATATCGTGGACACTGCATTCGCCGTGCAGATGGTGCAGAGCGCGGACATCCTCATCGCCGATGTGAAGACGCTTTTGCCTGTCATCGCCCGCCGCGCGAAGGAACACAAGATGACGCCGTGCATCGGACGCAGCCACGGCATCCACGGCGAGCCGACTACCTTCGGCCTCAAGCTCGCATTGATGCGTGATGAATTCGGCCGTGCCCTCGAACGACTCCAGCGCATTCGCGGCATCGCTGCCGTCGGCAAACTCTCCGGCGCCGTTGGCACGAACGCCCACCTCTCACCCAAAGTCGAAGCATCCGTTTGCAAACACCTCGGCCTTCTCCCTGCACCAATCGCCACGCAAGTTGTCCAGCGCGACAACCATGCTGAGTTCATGAACGCGCTCGCTCTCATCGCCGCGAGCATCGAACGCTGGGCGGTTGAGTTCCGTCACTTGCAACGCACCGAGGTTCTCGAAGCCGAGGAACCGTTCACCAAAGGCCAGAAAGGCTCCAGCGCCATGCCGCATAAACGCAACCCCATCACGTGGGAGCGGCTCACCGGCCTTGCGCGAGTTATTCGCGGCAATGCTGTCGCTGCGCTGGAGAACGTCGCCCTCTGGCACGAGCGCGACATCTCGCACAGCTCGGTCGAGCGCATCATCTTTCCCGATTCCTGCACGCTGCTTGATTACATGTTCGGCCTGCTCACGCGCCTGATGGATGGGCTTGTGGTCTATCCGGCGAACATGAAAAAGAATCTTGGCCTCTCCCTTGGCATGTGGAATTCGCAGACCGTTCTACTCGCGCTCATCAAAAAGGGCCTCACGCGCGAAGCCGCTTACAAACTGGTGCAAGACGCTGCCATGCGGACTTGGGAAGTGAAACACGCCGGTCGCGACGACGCGGATTTTGTCGAGCAACTCAAGTCCGACCCCGAGGTGGCGAGACATTTCAAGAAGGGCGAGCTGGAGAAACTCTGTTCCCTCGACTTCCATTTCAAGGAAGTCAACGCGCGCTTCAAGGCGTTGGGATTGTAGCCGCTTTTTCTGCGCTGCGCCCGCGATAGGAGCAGAGGAAAAAAATCAGTACGGCAGCGGTCAGGAGGGAAAGGCCGCCCCAAAAGAATCCCCAGCGGGTGCCGGTAGTTCCGGTATTGGCTGCGAGCCACGCTCCCGTGCCGATGTACCCCACAAGACTGCCCACGCCGCCGACGACCAATGTGAAGAGTGCCTGCGCCCGTGCTCGCCATTGCGCACTCACACGTTCATCGAGATAAATCTGTGCGGTGATGTACACGAGCGTGTAGGAGACGCCGTGCAGGGTGATGCTGATGAGCACCCACGCCGCTTCGTCAATCGCGCACAGGGCAAAGCGCAACACGCCGAAGGCAAGGCCGGTGGCGATGACCCATTTCAAGCGCCAGTGGGTGAGCAATCCGGCCAGCGCGAACATGGCGATGATCTCGGTGATTTGCCCGAGCGTCATCCACGCCGTCGTGTGCGTGAAACCCAGCCCGTTGAGCTGTTGCGGTGTGCAGGGATAGAAGGCCGCGAGCGGAATGTTGAAAAGTGTGGCGGTGATGAACACCACGCGGTGATCACGATTCTTGAATAGCGACAGGGCGTCGAAGCCGAATCGCTCGCGAAGAGTGAGGGAGTTGTTGGACGCGGGCGGATCCATTGCGGGCAGCACAAAAGTGAAGGAGGCGACCGCAAGCCAGGTGACCGCGCCAATGTAACCGGCATGAGGCGAGGCATCGGCATTGAGCAGGCTCACGCCCCAGCAGCCGGTCATCCAGCCCATCGTGGCCACGGCGCGGATGGGGCCAAACTGGCGTTTGGCATCGGTGAGGCGCGCAAAACAAATCGTCGAGGTCAGACTCCATGTGGGTGTGGAACAGAGCGCATGCAGTAAAATAATTCCCAGGATGAGCGATGGGTTCCAAGCATTGGCGATGGCGTAGGAAGCCAGAGCCATGGCCAGTGCGGTGGCGATGGAAAGCCCGCGCAACACTTTGACGGGTGAAGTGTGGCGGTCGGCCATGGCGCCGAAAAAAAGGGGCGAAATGAAGGCCGCCACGGCGGAGGTGGCAAAGGCAAATGACTTGATACCGTGAAGACCGTGTGCATCGAGCACACTGCCCAGCGGCACGAACCACATGCCCATGGCCGCGCCTTGAATGAGAAAAAGCACGGCGATTTCCAGATGTTCGATGAGTGACTTCTTCACGGACGAAAGAGCGCGATGAAATCGCAATGCGCGGGCGGTGTCAACTCAGGTGCAAGCCAAAGAGCGGGGCGGTTTGTTTCGCATCCTGAGAAATGGCTTTGTGCGAGGGGTCTTTGATGTATGTTGTCCGGATTGCTTCGAGCGATATTTACATGACACCAAAACTATTTACTGAACTGGGACTCTCCGATGAATTGATCAAGGCCGTGGGAAAGCTGGGCTTCGAGCAGGCTGCGCCCATTCAGGCCGAGGCCATTCCGGTACTACTTGCCGGCCACGATGTGGTGGGGCAATCGCAGACAGGCTCGGGAAAAACGGCGGCCTTTGCGATTCCGGCCATTGAAAAAACCGACGCGCAACTGCGCGCGGTGCAGGTGCTCATTTTGTGTCCGACACGCGAATTAGCGGTGCAGGTTTCTGAGGAGGTCCACAAGCTGTCGCACTTCAAACGCGGCATTCATGCGCTGCCCATTTACGGCGGGCAATCTTATGACCGTCAGCTTATCGGTCTCAAGCAGGGCGCGCAGATCGTCATCGGCACGCCGGGCCGTGTGATGGATCACATGCGTCGCGGCACGTTGAAATTGGACAAGGTGAAGATGGTCATCCTCGATGAAGCGGACGTGATGTTCAACATGGGCTTCCGTGAGGACATCGAGTTTGTGCTGCAGGCGGTGCCGAAGAGCAGACAGACCGTCTTTTTCTCCGCCACGATGCCCAGACCGATTCGTGATCTGATCGAGAAATTTGCGCGTGATCCAAAGACCATCAAGATCGAGCAGAAGACGGTGACCGTGCCGACGGTCGAGCAGAGCTATTACGAGGTGGACCGGCGATTCAAAGTGGAACTGCTCACGCGCATCATCGACATCCACGACCTCAAGCTCGGTATCATCTTTTGCAACACCAAGCGCATGGTGGACGAACTCGTGGGGCATCTCGAGGCGGCCGGTTATCAGGCCGATGGGTTGCACGGCGACATGAGCCAGATGGTTCGCGATCGCGTGATGAACAAGTTTCGCAAGAGCGGCCTGGAGTTTCTCGTGGCCACGGATGTTGCGGCGCGCGGAATTGATGTGGACGACATCCAGGTCGTCTTCAATTACGACCTGCCTTATGACGTGGAGGATTATGTTCATCGGATTGGTCGCACGGGCCGAGCCGGACGCAGCGGACGCGCCATCTCATTTGTCGCCGGGCGCGAGATCTTTCAGATCCGCAACATCGAGCGCTACACCAACACCCGCATCCATCGCGTGAGACCGCCGACGGAGGCGGAAGTGGAGGCGGCGCTGGATAATGTTTTTCTCGCCAAACTTCGCGCGACACTCAAGAGCGGCGAGTTTCGCCGGCAGGATCATCTCGTCGAGCGTCTGTTGGAGGAAGGTTTCAGCACGACCGACATCTCCTCGGCGTTGCTTCATCATATCCAGGGCGGCGAGACGGATTCTGCGCCTGAGCCTGTGAAGACGAAGCCGCGCATTGAAGAATTTGAACGCCCTGCGCCAAAAACTTTCCAGAAGCCTTTCCAGAAACCTTTTCAGAAACCGTTTGTCAAAGGCCCGCGTGATCGCCAGAACGATTCGCGCCCTCCGCGTACGCGGCACTAAAAGACTACTTCTTTTTGTTTTTGGCTTTGCCGGCTGGGGCAGGTGTCCACAGAGGCTTGGCTTGCTCGGCGTTCCACTTGTCCCATGCAGACTGGAGTTCCTTGACCTTGTCGGCGTGCGTGGCGGTGAGGTCTTTGGCCTCGCCAATATCATCGGCCAGATTAAAGAGGCGTGGCGTGAGTCCATCGGGACGTGAAGCGACGAGTTTCCAATCGCCTTTGTGAATGGCCCACTGCACGCCAAAGCGCCAATACAGCGCGTCATGCGGAGGCAGCTTCGATTCGCCCGTGAGATGCGGCATGAGATTCACACCATCGAGTTTCCATGATGCCTCAGTCTTGATGCCGGCAGCCGCGAGGCTTGTCGGCAGAATATCGAGTTGAATGATGGGCTGCGTAAAAGTTTTTCCAGCGGGAATATTTCCTTTCCATTGCACACAGAAGGGCACGCGCACGCCGCCCTCCAGTGTGGTGGCTTTGAGACCGCGCAAGGGGCCGTTCTGTGAACTGGTGCTCGGAGTCGGGCCGCCATTGTCGGATAAAAACCAGATGAGCGTGTGTTCCTCGATCTTGGCCTCGCGCAGGGCCGCGAGCACGTTGCCGACGGCATCGTCCATCGCCGACATGATGGCGGCAAAGGCGCGGCGCTTTTCATCGGTGATGTTCTTGAAACGGTTGAGATATTTTTCGGGAGCCTGCAAGGGCGCGTGCTGGGCGTTGAATGGAAAGTAGAGGAGAAATGGTTTTGTCTTGTGCCGGCCAATCCAATCCACGGCGCGCGCGGCATAGGCATCGGTGGTATAAAAATCATCGGCCACGATGGGGTGGGCTTCGGGCGACTTGCGAGAGTCCACGAAGGCCTGCGGCTTGAAGTAGGCGGTGTTGGCCACCGTGCCAAAGAATTCATCAAAGCCCCGCTTCATCGGCAATTGCGGGGCCGCGCTGCCCAAATGCCATTTGCCAATGGCGATGGTCTCGTAGCCCTCTGCCTTGAACCGATCGGCGATGGTGCGTTCGGTGAGCGGCAAACCGAAACGGACGTTTCCTGCTGCGCCGCCTTCGTTGAACTCGTGGCCGAAGCGCGTTTGATAGCGGCCGGTCAAAAGTCCCGCGCGCGTGGGGCTGCAATAAGGGCCGGAGACATAACCCTGCGTGAAACGGATGCCGTTACTGGCGATGGAATCAATGTGCGGTGTGGGAATTTGTTTGTTGCCCTGAAAACCAAACTCGCCCCAGCCCACATCGTCACAAAGAAAAATAATGACGTTGGGCTTGCGAGTCTCCACCGCTGCGACGGTGAGAGTGACGAGGATGAGCGCAAAGAAACGAAGGAGGTTCATATCCGCAGAATCCCACCGGCGATAACGTGCGTCAAGCCGACGCTGGGTGACTCATTTAACGATGCCGGTTTGAGTGAGGATGAAGGCGTGGTCGAAGGCAGTTTCCTTCAGATAATCATAACGGCCGGATGAACCGCCGTGGCCAGCGTCCATGTTGATCTTGAAAAGGAGCGGGCGCGAATCAGTCTTGAGGGTGCGCAATTTTGCGATGTACTTGGCCGGCTCCCAATACATCACTTGACTGTCATGCAGGGAAGTTTTCACGAGCATGGCTGGATAGTCGGTCTTGCGCAGATTGGTGTACGGGCAATAAGTGATGAGATAATCAAATTGAGACTGCACCTTTGGATTTCCCCATTCTTCGAATTCGGTGACGGTGAGCGGCAACGATTCGTCGAGCATCGTATTGATGAGATCGACGAAGGGAACATGGAGGACGGCGGCGTGGCAGAGATCCGGCCGTGCATTCAACACTGCGCCCATGAGAAGCCCGCCTGCACTGCCGCCGGTGATGACGAGTTTATCGCGTGATGTGAATCGCTGAGCGATGAGATGCTCGGCGCTGGAAATAAAATCGGTGAAGGAGTTTTTCTTGTTCAACATCCGTCCGGCGTCATGCCATGGCTTGCCGATTTCGCCACCGCCACGAATATGGGTGATGGCGAAAATGACACCGCGATCAAGAAGGCTCACTCGTGAGGATGAAAAGCTGACGTCATTCGGAATTCCATAGGCGCCATAGCCGTCGAGAACCAGGGGGGCGGTTCCATCGCGTTTTATGCCTTTGCGATACACGATGGAGATGGGGATTTTCACGCCGTCGCTTGCGGTGGCTTGGAGTCGTTCGGTGGTATAATCGCTGGATTTGAATTTACCGAGGACTTCCTGCTGTTTGAGCAGCGTCGAACGATGGCTGTTGAGATCGTAGTCAAATGTGCTGTCGGGCGTACTGAGCGATTCGTAGGAGTAGCGGAACGATGTGGTGTCGAACTCGGCATTGTTTTCCGGAGCGAGATCGTAAACCGGCTCGGGAACAACTACGCGGCGTGAGCGGTCGGTGGCGATCTCGGTCACGCGCAAATGGGGCAGGCCATTCTCGCGTTCCATGATTACATAATGGTTTTTGAAGAAATCCATGTCAGCCATCATCACGGCGGGTCGATGCGGGATAACGACCTTCCAATGATTCTGTGAAGGTGTTGCGACAGGCGCTGAGAGCAGAGCGAAGTTTCGACCGGATTTATTGGAGCGGATGTAGAACGAATTGCCGTGATGATCGACATGGTATTCATGGTCGACCTGACGAGCGGCAAAAAGTTGCCACTGTCCAGTCGGGTCATTCGCTCGCAGGTAACGCACCTCACTGGTCGTTTTGCTGGTAGAAGAGCAGAGAAGGAATTCCTGACTGCGAGTGCGGCTGACATGAATGTCGAACAGCTCGTCTTTTTCCTCGTAAAGCAGCTTGTCGGTTGTTGCGCCGATTTCGTGGCGATAAAGCTTATACTGGCGCTTGGCTTCGTCTTCGACGGTGTAGAATAGAGTTCGGTTGTCAGCGGCCCAAGTTACAGAGCCGACCTTTTCAATCCGATCGGCGAGCACTTTGTCCGTGCGAAGATCTTTGATGAAAAGTGTGTATTGTCGGAACCCGGTGAAATCGAGCGCGTAGGCCAGTAAATGGCCGTCATCACTCACATCGGAGGCTCCGAGTGCGATGTAGGGTTTTCCTTTGCCCAGCTTGTTCAAATCGAGCGTCACGATTTCCTTGGCGTGCGGCTTGGCTTGCTTGCGGCAATAAATCGGATACTGCAGTCCCTGAACCGTGCGCGAATAATAAAGCCAGCCGTCCATGCGAAAGGGCACGGAGGAATCGGTTTCTTTGATGCGCGCGACCATCTCCTTGTAAAGCGTCGTCTGAAGTTTATCTGTGTGGCGCATCATCGCGCCGGTGTAATCGTTCTCCAATTTGAGATGGCTGATCACGGCTTTGTTCGTTGCGCCGCGCAGCCAATGATAATCGTCCACGCGCTCCTTGCCGTGCAGTTGAGTCCGGTGTGGAATCTTTTTGGCGTGGGGTGGAACAGGTACGGCGGCTCTGGAGTTCGGTTTCAAATTAAGGGCGGTAATCAAGCAAAGCAGTGAGAACATTAATCGCACGGGATTGCTCTTATCCATTCGACGCTGCGCCGTCACGCTCAAAGCCAGTTGATCTATTCCGACGTTTTGTATTATCAGCAAAGAGAACTTGGCAGGCGATGTCGACCAAGTAAAATAAGGGCATGCAAACCAATCGTCGTACTTTCCTGGCGGCTTTGGCCGCTGGCACTGGAGGACTCTCCCTGAATGCCGAAGACAGCAAGCTGCCAAAGGTAGCCAAACCCGCTCGCATCCGTAACCGGATCGCCATCTCTACTTATTCCTTCTGGCAATTCAGACACAAGGAACTTCGCGATGTTGGAAAGTGTATCGACTTGGCTGCTGAGATGGGTTTCGACGCCGTTGAAATCCTGCATCGGCAGATGGAGAAGGAAGATGCTGCGGCGCTTGGCGACTTGAAGCGCCGGGCGTTTCTGAACGGCATCAGCCTCTCAGGCTTCTCCACGCATCAGGGCTTTCTTTCGCCCGATGCCGCTGTACGCCAGAAAAACATAGATCATACGATTCATTGCCTCGAACTCGCCGGCGCACTTGGCATTCCCACCATGCGCGTCAACACCGGCACTTGGGGCACGAGCAAGAACTTTGATGACCTGATGAAGAACCGTGGTATCGAACCTCCACGCGAAGGTTTCACTGATGAGGATGGGTTCAAATGGGTGATTGATAGTTTTGAAAAATGCCTCGCTGCGGCCCAGAAAAACGGCGTCATCATGGGCCTCGAAAATCATTGGGGGCTTGGCCGCACGCCTGAAGGAGTATTGCGTGTGGTCAAAGCGGTGAACTCACCCTGGCTCCGAGTGACATTGGATACAGGTAATTTCCTCGAAGATCCCTACGAGAAGTTGGAAGTGATGGCGCCGCAAACCATCTATGTTCAAGCGAAGACGTATTTCGGCGGCGGACTTTGGTACACGCTCGAACTTGATTACCCTCGCATCGCCACCATGCTGCGCCGGCACAATTACCGAGGTTACGTTGCGCTCGAATTTGAAGGTAAAGAGGATCCGCTCACGGCGATTCCGAAGAGTCTCGACCTTCTCAGGAAATCATTTTCTTGAGGCGGCTAGTTGTCGCGGTGCAAGAGAAGTTGAGCGAGCGCTTCCAGCGCGGTGGCTTTCCCCTTGAATGGTTTTAATGCTGCGAAAGCATTTGCGGTGAGTTGCGCGGCAATCTGGCGGGATTTTTCGATGCCGACAATGGATGGGTAAGTGGCCTTTTGCGCGGCGATATCTTTGCCGGCGGTCTTGCCGAGTTTCTCGCTGGTCTGTGTCACATCAAGAATGTCGTCGATGACCTGGAAGGCGAGGCCGATGTGATAGCCAAAATCCGTGAGTGCCCGAAGTTGAGTTGGAGTACAATTGGCGCTCATGCCGCCCAGTCGCGAAGCAGAGCAGAGCAGGGCGCTCGTTTTTCGTTTGTGAATGTAGAGGAGTTTCGACAGGGAAAGTTTTTTACCTTCGCCTTCGAGGTCGGCCACTTGACCGGCAATTAGCTGAAGCGATCCGGAGGCTCGAGAAAGTTCCAGAACGAGTTCGCGATGGGAATAGCGCTGCGTGGCTTTGGAGTGTGTGAGGATTTCGAATGCTTGTGTGAGCAGGGCATCGCCAGCGAGAATGGCAATGCCTTCACCATAGACTTTGTGATTGGTTGGCTTGCCTCGACGCAAGTCATCGTTGTCCATCGATGGCAGATCGTCGTGAATGAGCGAGTAGGTGTGGATGCATTCGACGGCGCAGGCGGCAGGAAGTGCGTTTACCACGCTACCGCCGCAGGCCTCGGCAGCGGCGAGAAGCAGGGCTGGCCGCATTCGTTTGCCTCCGGCAAAGAGTGAATAACGCATCGCCTTGTGCAGGGTGGACGGCGCTGTGGCGGCGGAGGGCAGGAAGCGTTTGAGAGCGTGATTGACGGCGGCGTTGCTGGTTCGCAGATAGCGAGTCAGGTCGAAAGGTTTGTCTGCGTGAGCCATTCCAATTAAGACAGCGGCATCATATGGAGAGGGACGTGGAGTGCAAGCCGCCACTTTTTTGTTGCACTCCCGGTGGAAGCGGCTAGTTTGCGCGCCCGAATTGAACTTATGAAGGCGGATATCTGCTACACTGCATTGAAGAAAGTCGGCAACCCGAATTTGCTGATCAACCTGATCTCGCGTCGTGTCCGACAACTGAACACGGATGGTGGCACGGGAAGCCGCCCGTTGATTCTTCCCGATGTCGGCATGGGGCTTGGCGATATCGCTTTGACCGAGTTGATCGAAGAAAAGATGAGCTATGAGTTGGACGAGAAGCCGCCGGAGCCAAAGTCGGCGAAGAAAAAACGCCGTCGCTCCTAGCCGAAACTTTTGTTACTTTATTGCCGGAAGGGAAACCTTCCGGCTTTTTTTATGGGCGACATCCTGACCAATTCCAAGGCAAGGCGGGACTATCATATCGATGAGACTTACGAAGCTGGCATTGTTTTGAAGGGCACAGAGGTCAAGTCACTGCGCGCTGGCAAAGGCCAAATCGCCGACGCTTTTGCGCGCATCGAGAAAGGGCAGGTTTGGCTCTACAACGCACATATCGACGAATACACGCACGGCAATGTGCAGAATCACAAACCGACGGCCCCGCGCAAACTGCTCCTTCACCGCGCGGAAATCTACAAGCTCGAACCTTTTTCAAAAGTGAAAGGATGCGCTTTGGTTCCACTGTCCTTTTATTGGAAAAAAGGGCTTGTGAAAGTCAGCCTTGCGTTGGGACGTGGCAAAGGCTCACACGATAAACGCGAAGACATGAAGAATCGCGATTCGGATCGTGATTTGAAGCGAGCGACAATGCATCGCCTCAAAGGTCGATAGATCGAAGTTGTGAAAAAGCGGCTTGAAGCCGACGGTCAAGCTTTCGCAGTTGCTTTCTTCCAAGTCCGTTTGGGCGCTTTGGTGACCAAGCCCTTTTTCAGAGCGGTCGCAGCCACACGGATATAGCGCACTTCACCATTGATGATGGCCTTGACGCGTTGAAGGTTCGGAAGGAACCGGCGCTTGGTCATCGCTGTGACGTGCATGCCGATACCGCCCGATTTTTTGGACTTACCACTTCGGATGATGTGATAGCCCTTCGTTGGCCCTTTACCTGTGATTTCGCAAAAGCGTCCCATAACATTTTCCTTAAACTGAGCGGCGAACCTAGTCGTATGGCCGAATCTTGCAAGTTCTATTTCATTTTGGTGGAACTCTTGCGCGGAGTGGAAACACGTTCGGCGAGTCGTTTTGCCAGTCGAGCAAGGGCAGGGGAACAGTCGAGCTTGTCGAGTTTTACCTCGATCAAGCAGAAGGATTTCTTGTGCTGTCTCGCTTCTTTGAGTGCCGTGTACAATTGCGCTTCGGTCGTCACATTCCAACTGCGCCCAGTGCCGATCAATTCTGGCATACGATGAAATCGCATTGGCCAGAGATCATTGAATGCGCCTTCGTGAATGTGTCTCTCCGTGCCGTAGCCAGAATTATTGAGCACGAGCACGATGGGGTTCAGTCCATTGCGGGCGACGGTAGCCAGTTCCAATCCAGTCATCAGAAAAGCACCATCGCCCACGAGTACCAGCGGGCGACGACTGGGAATGGCAAGCTGCGCGCCGATGGCCGCAGGGATGGCAAAACCCATGCTGGCATAATAGGCCGTCGCCAGAAATTCTGTACCGCGATGAATCGTCAAATCCGCCGCGCTGAATAGTGAGTCGCCCGTGTCGGAAATCACCACGGTGTGCTTGTCGAGGAAGGAATCGAGTTGGCGAATGAGGGCGCGAATTGTCAAAGGTCGTGTACTGCGAGTGGCTCGGAATGGAGCAGGCTTCAGCTTTTTGAAACTCGGCGCGGCACGGCGACGCAGCCTGGCATTCATCAATCCTCGGACAAAATCTTTGAGCCGCACGTCCTCGTAATTGTGATGTCCGATGGAAAGTTTTTCGCTGGTGACATTGATGCAGCGCCCCAGATCGAGCCGGGCAGTATAGACACCCAGATTCAAGTCGGTCATGAAAAACCCGAGCATGATGACGCAGTCGCTCGATTCAACGTATCGCCGGATACTCTCGCGACCCATGGCGCCCTCATACACGCCGAGGTAAAATGGATGCAATTCGCTCACGACTGATTTCCCAAGAATCGTTGCTGCGACGGGGATATTCGAGCGGCGCGCCAAAGCGAGTAGTTCTCGTTGCAGGCCGAATCGATGGACTTCGACATCGGCGAGAATGACCGGCTTGCGAGCAGCGTTGATACGCGCGATGGCATCGGCGAGTGCGGTGCGCAGGATGACAGGGTCGCTCGCCTCGTGGATTTCCCGATGTTGATAGAAATTGTTGCCGCGCTGGAAAACAATGTCCCGCGGCAATTCGATGTACACCGGTCGCTTGAAGCGCATGGCGGCATGTAGAACCCGATCGATTTCTTGGAATGCGGTTTGTGGATCTGAAAGTACAGTGCTGGCAATTGTGATGTGTTCGAAGACACGCTTCTGAGTATCGAAGTCGCGCACTTTGTGGTGAAGTAACGGATTTCTTTCCCGCTCCTTCATGCCGGGAGCACCGCTGATGATCACGACCGGCGATTTCTCTGCGAAGGCTTCTGCTGTCGTATTGGCAACCTTCAATCCGCCGACGCAGTAAGTGACGCAGACAACTCCCAATCCTCGCATGCGAGCATAAGCGTCAGCAGCAAAACCAGCGCCTTGTTCATCGGCGGTAACGATGGTTTTCAACGGACCGGAAGCCAGGAGATCGTAAAATCCCAGCACGTAATCGCCGGGGATGCCAAAAACGTGCCCGACTCCGAGCTTGTGCAGCCGTGAAATCAGGTATTCACCAACGGTGGGTGCCTTGGAATCCATAATGACATGTGCCTTTCAACTGGCGAAAAATGTCGTCAAACAAATCCAGCAATCAGCCGTGGCGGCTTGTGCGGACAGCCATTATCGCACCGCAGCCCAGACTCGGTGGACGTCGTCGTGCTCGTCGAGTTCATGCAAAAACTCGCCGACGTCTGTTCGGTGGGCTTCTGTTAATTCAGGGTACGATTTCGGTAAATATCCAATCTCGCTGGTCACAACGGTCCAGCCATTTTGCGAGAGCCATTTTGAGGCGGTGTGAATGGCGGCTCGGTCGATGATAAATCGCGCTCCGAGTTTGCCGGCTGGAATGTCGTCGTTCTGATCATGCGTCAACGACTCGACTTCATTGGCGCCGGCTTCGATCGCCGCCGATTCCTTGTCAACTTCAAGATCGGGATGATGCGCCTCGGCAATGCCGACGTGTTCAAAGAGAAACTTGTTGCTCCCCGCATTGCCCAGCTGACCTTTTTTGAATAGGACACGAATTTCAGGCGCCGTACGATTCACATTCTCCGATAGTGCCTCGATGATCACCGGAACCTTGTGGGGTGCGTATCCTTCGAAAACCAGATGCTCCAGCATGAGCTTTTCGCTGCCTGTGCCAGAACCTTTTTTAATCGCCCGCTCGATCACGTCGCGCGAGACACTTTCCTTGCGCGCCTTTTCAACGGCCGTGGACAGTCGCGCATTGGCGTCCATTTCCGCCCCGCCAATCTTAGCGGAAACCATGATCTCGCGTACGAGCTTGCCCGTTGCCTTTCCTTTGCGAAGCGAGGCAACAAGTCTTTTGGCGTGCAACCACTGTCGTCCCATGTGCGAAGGATACGATTAACAATGGGACATTTCAACTGTGCGAAATCGGCATTTGAATAAATACCCGCAATGAACGATTGTTCTGTTAACTTAACCGACATGAAAATTTCCTTTTACACACCGGCACTGTTGATCGCGATTGTTTCCATTTCCATGGGAGAGACGGTGAAGGATCGCGAGGGTGCCGTGCGTAAGGACAAGGAGACAATGCAGGGCGATGCTCTCTGGTTGTACAATGATTACGAGAAGGGATTCGCCGAGGCCCGGCGGGTGGGCAAGCCGCTGCTCGTGGTGCTGCGCTGCGTTCCCTGTCTCTCGTGCATGGGACTGGATGCAGGCGTGCTTTCCTCTGCCGAACTCAAACCGCTTCTGGAGAAATTCGTCTGCGTGCGCCTTATCAATGCCAACGCCATTGATCTGGCGAAGTTTCAATTTGATTACGATCTCTCCCTCTCTGCGCTCATTTTCAATCCCGATGGGACAATCTATGGCCGGTACGGTTCGTGGACGCATCAAAAGGATCCTGCCGAGAAAACAACCGCTGGCTTCAAGCTGGCACTTGAGTCGGCGTTAAAAGTCCACGCAGGTTATCCGCAAAACCGCGCGGGACTTGTGGGCAAACAAGGCGGGCCGACTCCCTTCAAGACGCCGATTGAAATCCCGTCACTCGCTGGCAGATACAAGCGCGAGTTGGATTGGGATGGCAAAGTGGTCGCAAGCTGCGTGCACTGCCATCAGATTGGCGACGCCTACCGCAACTTTTATCGCAGCCAATCAAAACCCATCCCATCGGAATTCATCTACCCGATGCCGATGCCCGAGACGGTTGGGTTGACCCTCGCACCCGATCAGAAGGCCAGAGTCCAATCCGTTGTCGCAGGTTCCATCGCCGACAAAAGTGGTGTCCGCACCGGTGACGAGTTCATTGCGCTCAACGGCCAACTGCTCTTTTCCATCGCCGATTTCGCTTGGGCACTGCATCGCGCGCCGGAATCTGGAACCATTCCGGCAAAGATATTGCGTGGAAAAGTTGAGCAACAAATCAATCTGACACTGCCCGTAAGTTGGCGCGAAAAAACCGACATCTCCAAGCGCGTGGGCACGTGGGGAATGCGTGGCATGGCCACCGGTGGGCTTGTGCTCGGAGATATCGCCGATGAGGATCGCGCCAAACGCGGCCTTGCCAATGATAGTCTGGCGCTGCTCGTCAAATTCGTCGGCCAGTACAACCAGCATGCCGCCGCCAAGAACGCCGGATTTCAAAAGGACGACGTGATTCTGGAAATCGACGGGCGTTCAGCGCGACTGACCGAGGGGCAATTCATCGGCCAGCTCCTGCAAACCACCAAGCCCGGCCAAAAACTCAAGGCCATCG
>CAMDOH010000060.1 GCA_945903605.1 Akkermansia muciniphila | reverse complement strand
CATGCGCATGGGCAGACGGATGACTTCGGATATTTTGCCGTGCAGAACAAGGTGCACTTCCACGATCTGCACGCGACGATCCTGCATCTTTTGGGGATGGATCACACGCGGCTGACTTATCGCCATGCCGGCCGCGATTTCCGGCTCACCGATGTCCACGGCGAAATCGTGCGCGAGATTATTGCCTGAGCCAATCAGGCGCGCTGAACACGGACTCTCCGCTGAAGCCGCACGCGACCGTTCACTTTGGCTCGTAGATGACGAGCAGGGCGGGGCGGTCTTGGATTTTCGGCGCTTCGCGGAACCAAGCGCGGAACCAATCCTTGGAATCGCCGTGCAACATGAAGCCGTGGTTGGCGTGGCGGCCATCGGTCCAGTAGCGGACGGCGTGCGTGAAATCCCAAGTGCAACAGCCAGGCTGGCTGGCGCCGTGAGCAAGATAGAGCGGCAGGAAATCGCCGTCCGCGCCCCAGTTCATGCCGCCGATGGTCTGCCAGTGTTTATCACCGGCGTAGCGGTAGGCGTTGACCTCGCTCTCTTCCCACGGGCGATTGCAGGCTTCGGCCACCCACAGATTGGGTTTGAGCGGGCTGTGTTCCTTGGCGTAATCGGCGGCGCGCACGATGAGCAAATCGGCGGCGAGGATGTTCGCGCCGGCGGGGATGCTCGACACATCCACGCGCATCAACGGACTGCGATGGCGCATGAAAATCTCCTGCGTGCTGGCTTGGCCAAAGGTGGTGCTGCGGTCCACGTTCAACCCGTCCGGCCCGTGGCTCGACCAGTAGGCATCCTTCCAGCCGGCGTAAATCTTTTCGGGCTTTGCCGGGTCGCTGCCTTTCTCGCCATCACGAAAAATCGCCAGCACGGCGCGGGGATGTTGCCGCTTGAGTTCCGCGTGCCGCGCACGGAAGCGCGCCTCGACTTGCTCGACGGTCTGCGGCTCCGGCTGCTTCCATTGATCAGCGAGCCGCTTGCTCAACTCCGAGACACTGGCGACGGTGTGGTCGGTGCCCAACACTTGAAACGCCGTCTTCGCTGCCGGCACAGGCGGTTCCTTCGCGACCGCGAGGCGAATGTTGTCCACGTGGATCGCCTCCCCTTTGTGCGGGCGATAAAAGAAAATTTCCAGGCTGACGACCTTGCCCAAGACTTTTCCGTTTTCCAATTTCGGCCGCAGCGCGCTCCACGAATTGGGATGCAGCTCCGCCACGATCGTGTTCTTGCCGGGCTGCAGGAACGCCGTCTTGGCCCAGCGACTCACACCGCCGTCCCAGCCTTCGGCGCGCGAACTGTTTTCCTGCATCACACAAAAGCCGACCACGCACGGGCGGCTGACCGTCACGTCGGCCTTGAACGTCTGCCACGGTGTCCAGTCCGCAGGCACGTCGCCGGTGATTGCGCTCGGCCACGTTCCGCCTGCGAAGGTGAGCTTCAGACTGTGCTGGCCCGAGGTGGCGTTCTGCGCGGAGTGCTCGATTTTGACGGGCGGTTCTTTCGCCTTGGCGGCGGGCAATTCCAGATTGGCCCAGCCTTGCACGGTCGTCGCGGCCTCAAAATCAAACAGCACCCGATCGTCGGCCGCGTGCAGTGGACGACTCAATAGGCACAGAAAAACAATCAGGCCGATGAACGTGTGCATGGTGGGTTGCAGAGTCAGCGGCTCGTGCGCGGGATTTTTGACTGAGCGGTTTTAGGTGATGTGCGCGCCGCGCGTCTCCACGTACACCGCGTAGAGCGAGGAGCTGCCGGTCATGAAGAGCCGGTTGCGCCGCGTGCCGCCGAAGCAGACGTTGCTGCAAATCTCCGGCAGGAGAATTTGCCCGATGCGTGTGCCGTCGGGGGAGAAAATCTGCACGCCGTCGTAGCCATCGCCCACCCAACCGGCGCTGGCCCAGATGTTGCCGTCTTTATCGGCGCGGATGCCGTCGGCGAATCCGGCGACTTTTTTTCCGTCCACCTCCAGCTCCATCGAAACAAACTGGCGGCCGTTCTTTAATTTCGCGCCGTCCACATCCCACACCTTGATGTTCTTGGGCGCGTCGGGATAATGCGAGGCGCCCGTGTCGGCGACATACAGTTTTTTGTAATCCGGGCTGAAGCACAGGCCGTTGGGCTTGAAAATGTCATCGGCCACCTTCTCGGTTTTGCCGCTCTTCACGTCGATGCGATAGATGGCTTCCTTCTGAGTGGGCTGTACGGAACCGGTCTCGGCAAGGTTACCCTCATAATTCATCAGGCTGCCGTAGCCCGGATCAGTGAACCACACGCTGCCATCTGTGGGATGCACCACGGCATCATTGGGTGCGTTGAGTTGTTTGCCACCGAACTTGTCGGCCAACACCGTCTGCCCGCCGTTGTGCTCGTACCGAAGGACGCGGCGGTTGCCGTGTTCGCAGGCGATCTGGCGGCCTTCATAATCAAACGTGTTGCCGTTGCTGTGACCAGCGGGATTGCGCAGCACGCTCACGTGACCATCCTCCTCCAGCCAGCGCATCTGCACGTTGTTGGGAATGTCGCTCCACAACAGATAACGCCCCACGCCATTCCACGCCGGCCCTTCGGCCCACAGCATCTTGTCGCTGTGATACAGCCGCTGGATGGGCGTGTTGCCCAGCTTGTATTTCTTGAAACGATCATCCAACACCACGATGTCCGGATCCGGATAACGCACCGGCAACTTGCCCGTCCAATCGCGCGGCACCGCTTTGGGCGAGGCAGCAATGGCTGCAGCCGTGGCCGCCAGCGAAGTCGCGGCGGCGAAGAACGAGCGGCGGTTGCAAAAGGAGAGTGCGGATGTGTTTTTCATAAGAATGGCTTGGGGGGATACGCGGAAGAGATTGTCGCGACCCCGCTGCGCGCGCAAGAAAAAGCTCGCGGCTCGTTTGGGTTTTATGTCTGGAAGAAGTGAGCGAGGGATTATGGCGTGATTCTTTGTTGAAGCCCTGCTAAGTTCCAGCCGTCTCTAAAATATGGTCGGCCACGGATTCAAACTTGTTCCGGTAGCGTTTAACCTCGCGCTGTTGGCGGCCGTTTTCATTTCGCGATCAGGATCTGCGGCGGAGAGTGGAGCAGATTTCTTTGAGAAGAAAATCCGGCCGTTACTTGTCGAGCATTGCTACGAATGTCACAGCGCAGACTCGAAGAAATTGAAGGGCGGTCTGCGGCTGGATTCTCAACAGGGGATTCTGAAAGGCGGCGATTCAGGGGCTGTGTTGGTGCCGGGCGAGCCGGAGAAAAGTCGGCTCATCGAGTCGGTGCGATACCAAAACCGTGATTTGCAGATGCCGCCCAAGAGTCGGCTCACCACTGCTCAAGTGGCGGACTTGGAGAAATGGGTGAAGCTGGGCGCACCTGATCCGCGCGGGGAACCCGCCATTCCATTGGCGCGAAAAATAGGGATGACCTTGGAAGAGGGACGCCAGTTTTGGGCGTATCAGCCAGTCGCCAATCCATTGTTGCCCGCAGTGAAAAACACACAGTGGGCGCGGTCGCCCGTGGATCGTTTCATTCTCGCCAAGTTGGAGGCAAACCGATTGAAGCCCGCTGCCGCTGCGGACAAACGCACTTTGTTGCGCCGTGTTTTCGTGGACATGATCGGATTGCTGCCCACGCCAGCGGAGATGGATTCATTCTTGCGCGATACTTCGCCGGAAGCGTTCGATAAGGTGGTGGATCGATTGCTCGCATCGCCGCAGTATGGAGAGCGATGGGGTCGCCACTGGCTGGATGTGGTTCGATACGCCGATTCCAATGGGATGGACGAAAATGCCGCTCATGCGAATGCGTGGCGATACCGCGACTACGTGGTGGATTCCTTCAATCGCGACAAGCCGTACGATTCGTTTCTCATCGAACAGGTCGCGGGCGATCTTCTATTCAACACCAACTCTCCTTCGCCACAACACGAGTTGCTGATCGCCACGGGTTTCCTTTCGCTCGGGCCAAAAGTGCTGGCTGAGGCCGACAAAGTGAAAATGGAAATGGACATCATCGATGAGCAAGTGGACACGCTCGGGCGCGCGATATTGGGCGTCACCATCGGTTGCGCGCGTTGTCACGATCACAAGTTCGATCCCATCGCGACGGCGGATTACTACGCGTTGGCCGGTATTTTCAAGAGCACGAAGACGATGATGAGCCTGAAAACCATCGCGCAGTGGAACGAACATACTGTCGCAAGCGCAGCTGAAATTGAGTCGAAGACTGCTCATGATAAAAAGGTCGCCGCACAAAAAGAGTCGATCCGAGCTTTCACCGAAACTGCCAACCAAAAGCTCCTGACCGACAAACAACTCAAGGAACTCCCGAAGTCACCCGAGGCGAGTTATCCCACCAATACGATGGTCGCGCTCAAGGAACTCCGCGCTGTTCTCATTGCACTCGAAAAATCGGCGCCGACTTTGCCGTCGGCAATGGGCGTCACCGAGCAGACAGCCACGAATCTACCGGTGCATATCCGTGGCAACTACCTGACGCTCGGGCAAACCGTTCCGCGCGGGACGCCGCGCGTATTCCCCAACGTGGCCGCACCCATTCCGGAGCAACGCAGTGGGCGTCTCGAATTGGCTCGTTGGATTGCGTCGAAAGACAATCCGCTGACGGCGCGAGTGTTCGTCAATCGCATCTGGAACTGGCATTTTGGCGATGGGCTTGTGCGGTCGCCGGACAATTTCGGCGTGCTCGGCGAGCGACCGACCCATCCCGAATTGCTCGATTGGTTGGCGACGCGATTTGTTGCCGAAGGCTGGTCAGTGAAGAAACTGCACAAGCACATTCTTATTTCCAGCACGTATCAGATGGGTGCCCGCGCCGATGCTCGCTCAGCGACAATCGATCCGGACAACCGGCTGCGTTCGAGTTGGACAACGCAACGGCTGGATGCGGAATCCATTCGCGATTCGCTGTTGCAGGTGAGTGGCCAATTGGACACGACATTGGGAGGCACACTTTTTCAGCATGAGAATTACAAGCTCGTGTTCGATCACACCTCCACCGACAAGACGACTTACAACACCACTCGGCGATCGCTCTATCTGCCGGTCATCCGCAATCATCTCTGCGATCAACTTGAGCTGTTTGATTTTCCCGATCCGAACACGATGAATGGCCATCGCGTGAGCACGACCATTCCCACGCAGGCGCTCTTCTCCATGAATAGTGATCTGGTGCTGAACGCGGCGCAGGCATTGGCGGCGGACCTCACCCGTTTGCAGCCGGATGAAACGGCGCGAATCGGCCTGCTGTACGCGCGGGCTTTGGGCAGGGCGCCGACGGCGAAGGAATCGCGCAACGCAGCCGCTTTTCTCGATCGTTTTGCGCAGGCGTGCAAAGATCCGGCACTCGCCCGACGAGCTGCGTGGGAGGCGCTTTGCCAGTCGATAATCACCTGCAATGAATTCATGTTTTTGAGATGAGCCTGAGATCGGATAATTCATGGGGTCCTATTTCGCGCCGCGCATGGTTGCAACGCAGCGCGGCTGGTTTTGGCTACCTTGCGTTTGCAGCGATGCTTGCGGGTGAATCTCGTGGAGTGGATCCACTGGCGGCTCGTCCTCCGAATGTGCGGACACGCGCGCGTCGTGTCATTTTCCTTTTCATGAAGGGTGGGCCCTCTCACGTGGACACGTTTGATTACAAGCCGCGACTTCAGCGCGACCACGGCAAACCGCTGCCGTTCGACAAGCCGAGAGTGACGTTCGCGCAGACGGGAAACTTGCTTGGCTCGCCTTGGAAATTTCAACAGCACGGCCAGAGTGGACTTCACATCAGCGAGCTATTCCCGAATGTGGCGCGACACGCCGATGACTTGTGCCTGCTCAATTCCCTGCACGGAACGAATCCGGCGCATGGCGGCGCGTTGCTGAAACTGCACACGGGCAGCGACAATTTTGTGCGTCCCAGCATGGGTTCGTGGGTCGCTTATGGACTGGGAACGGAAAACAGAGCGCTGCCGGCGTTCGTTACGATCTGTCCAACGCTCGCGCACGGGGGTGTGTTGAATTGGGGTTCCGCGTTTCTGCCAGCAGCTTGTCAGGGCACGCCGATTGGCAATGCGAGCATTCCATCCAAGGACGCAAAAGTGAGGCACATCCGGAACCCGCGACTGACGTTGGCGCAACAACGATTGCAGCTGGATTATTTCAATGAGATCAATCGCGCGCACATCGAGGCGGGCGGGCCGGATGCGGCGATCGAGGGACGGCTCAATTCATTCGAGCTGGCATTCCGGATGCAAGATTCGATGCCGGCGCTGCAGGACATTTCACGTGAGAGCGCGGCAACGCTCCAACTGTACGGACTCGATAATCCAGTGACGGAGGGTTTCGGCCGTCAATGTCTGATGGCGCGGCGATTTGCCGAGGCCGGGGTGCGTTTCATTCAAGTGACGCACAGCGACGGCGCCGTTCAATGGGATCAACATGCCGAACTGCTGCGTGACCACACCAAGAATGCTGCAGAAGTGGATAAGCCCATTGCTGGATTGCTGACAGATCTGAAGGCGCGCGGGCTGCTTGAAGACACGCTGGTTGTTTGGGGGGGGGAATTTGGGCGCACGCCAACAATGCAAGGCGGCACGGGACGCGATCACAATCCCGAAGGGTTCACGATGTGGCTGGCCGGTGGTGGCGCCAAGGGTGGTTTCAAATATGGCGCGACCGATGAATTCGGCTACTATGCGACGGTGGACAAGATGCACATCCACGATTTTCACGCCACGTTGCTGGCGCTTTTGGGTGTCGATCACGAGCGGCTCACGTTTCCGCATGCCGGCAGAGATTTTCGGCTCACGGATGTTCACGGCACAGTCGCCCGCGAAGTATTCGCCTGAAGCATTCGTTGGGACGAGCCTTGACGCCACTGCTGCAGGACGCGAAACTTTGTTCATGCGTACCCCTCGTCGATTTCTCTTCGTCACCCTTTTTCTTTGCATGGGAGTTTTTGCCGCTGAACCGAAAGGAAAGGTTTTCCGCGCGGGCGCAGCATTGAGCAATATCACGCCCCCGCTGGGCGGGGCGATCATCGGTGGGTTTCTGCCATTTCCGGCCACGCATGTGCATGATGAGTTGCATGCGCGCTGTTTGGTGCTCGATGACGGTTCGACGCGGCTGGCGATTGTGATTTGCGATTTGCTTGGTGCTTCGCGCGAGATGTTCGATGCCGCGCGTCAATTGGTGGAGAAGGAGACGGGAATTCCCGGTGCGAATGTGATGTTGGCTGGCACTCATACGCATTCGGCGGTGAGCGCGCTCAGCACGGAGCGGTATGTGGTGGGTGAGGCATTGAGCGATTACCAGCGATTTGTTGTGCGACGGATTGCTGATGGCATCCGATGCGCGACGAACAATCTGGTTCCTGCACAAGTGGGCTGGGCGACGGCGAGTGAGCCGAATCATGTTTTCAACCGGCGCTGGTTCATGAAGCCGGGCACCATTCCGTTGAGTCCGCTGGGTGAACCCGATGGGGTGAAGATGAATCCGGGGCGAGCGAATGAAAATCTGGTGAAGCCGGCCGGTCCGACAGATCCAGAGATTGTTCTGTTATCCGTGCGCGCGTTGGATGGTCGGCCCATTTCGGTGTTCGCCAACTATTCGTTGCACTATGTGGGCGGCGTCGGACCGGGACATGTCTCTGCCGATTACTTCGCGATGTTTTGTGATCGGATGAAGGAATTGCTCGTTGCGGACCGGGTTGATCCGCCGTTTGTTGGGCTTCTCTCCAACGGCACCAGCGGGAATATCAACAACATCGATTTCAGCAAGCCGGGCAAAACCGTTCCCGCTTATGCTCGGATGCGAGAGGTGGCCAATGACGTGGCGCAAGCGGCATTCAAGGCTCATCAGACTATTCGATATCATGATTGGGTTTCATTGGGGGCACGATTGAAGGAATTGGAGCTGGGCACACGTCAGCCAACAGATACGCAGTTGGCACGCGCCAAAGGAATCCTTTCCAAGCCAAAACCAGAGGGTCGCTCGCCGAATTTGGAGGAGATTTATGCGGCTCGAACGGTGTCGCTGGCTCAACAGCCCAAAAAGTTATTGGTACCCATCCAAGTGTTGAGAGTCGGCGGCATGGTGATCGGAGCGTTGCCGGGAGAGGTTTTTGTCGAAACGGGACTGGAATTCAAAGAGAAAAGCTCGCTCAAGCCAGCGTGTATTATCTCTGTAGCCAATGGGTATTTTGGTTACTTGCCCACGCCAGAACACCTCAAACTGGGCGGGTACGAGACTTGGCTGGGCACAAACCGGTTGGAAACCGATGCCGCCCCAAAAATGCTGGCGACATTATTTGCTTTACTTGCAGAACTCAAATAATCGGAAAACGGGGGTGGGGGATGAGTTTCTGGACTAATTGTTTGCAGCGGAGGATTGGTTCTGCTACTACTAATCCCAGTAGCAAGTCTTTGGAACAAAACTGACATGACTATTGGAGGAAATAACGGGGTTGATCTGAATCGGCTGACAGCCGATGTCAGGCAATCACAGATTTCTGCCCGTCAGCAACCCGCCCGTGTCGATCGGCCCGAAGTTTCCCAAGTTTCCGAGCGCCAATCCCCAACGCAGCAGGCGCTTTCCGTTGAAAGCGGCGCCGCAGCGGCCTTGAGTGAGTTGGCAGCCAAAACGAAGAAAATCGCCGCTGGCTTGGATGACTCGACTCCCGGATTGAAGGAATTTGCCCACGGATTGAGCAATGTGTTCACCGAAGACTCCAGCAACCCTCATTCTGCGATGGGCAAACTCAGCGAATTGCGCAATTCTTACTGGTACGCGATGCAGGCAAACGACAGTTTGACCGGTTCATCACTGCTCACCGCGTTGGAATAGTTGGCCTTCTCACCGTTCCCGCCTGATTTCCAAATCGGCGAGTGTTTTTTCCAGTAATCTCGGCACGTACGTGCTCAATCGAGCATCCGGCAGTGGCCCTTTCGTTGGCAACAAACGGAGAATGGGTTCTAAACCAGCCGCTTTTTTGTCGAGCGCATCGATGGAATTGAGTGCGGACACAGCCACAAAAACGTCGTTCCGTCCCCAGTGCGACAAACTTGCGAGGGTTTCAAGTGCCGCATTCAGGTCCGACTTCGCGCCAAATTGAGCCAAGGATTGTGCGGCAACGATACGGACAAACGGCGACGTGTCTTTGGTGAGCTTGCGTAATTCGGCGAGATGCAATTCCACTGCTGGCTGACCGCGCATCAGAAACCCCATCGCTGCCCAGTAACGCACGGCGCTATCGGTGTCGCCCAGCGCTATCTTGAGTTGAGGCACTGAATCGGCTTTGAGTGAGGAAGCCAATTCGGCAGTCTCGAGAATTTTCGTGATGGGATATTTCACCAGATCGTGGCCCATCTCGTAGGGAGTGGATCCCGCAGCGCGTGAATGCATCTCGCCTTCGGGCAGCAAACTGACATCGCGAATTCGGATGGCGTGTGCGCGCATTTCGTTGCGGAGTGTCGCCAGCAATGGCTGGTGTTCAGGCAACACAGCCAAATTACGGATTTCGTCCGGATCAGTTTGGAGGTCGTACAATTCTTCGGGCGGTTTTTGCCGCCAAAAGGCCGATTGCGCGGCGTTGAGTTTCCCTTCGTCGAAGAGCCGTTTCCAAACCCGCGTCGTGGGAGTTTGAAACATGTAATCGAGATACTGACCGCAGGGGAGATGCGGCATGAAATTACGGATGTAAACGAAGCGGCCATCCGTGACGGATCGGGACAGGTCTTGTCGCTCATCCATCCGAGCGCGGTAACCGTGGAGGAACTTGTTTTGCTCTGCCTCGTGTTTGCCCATGAACGCGCCGCCTTGCAGCCAGTCCGGTGGTTTGATTCCAGCCAGACTCAGCAACGTCGGCGCGAAATCGACGAAGCTCACGAGCCGGCCAGTCTTTGCGCCGGGCTTGTAATCTTTCGGCGCGAGGTGCCGCCACTTATCAGGAATGACAACAATCAGCGGAACATGCAGGCCGGAATTATACAGCCACCGCTTGTTGCGCGGCATGCCCGAACCATGATCCGCGAAATAAAAAATGAGGGTGTCAGCCATCAATCCAGCCTCTTCAAGTTCGCGCAGATAACGGCCAGCATCGGCGTCGGCCTCGCTCACTTTGTCGTGATACTGCGCCCAATCCTGTCGGATCTCGGGCGCATCGGGATGATAGCCCGGGAGCCGGACTTTGGCTGGATCGTGCACGGCCTTGTGCGGCCGGGTGCGGATCTGACTCTCGTGACTTTTCGTCGAGTTGAACACGGCGAAGAATGGCTGGCCGGATTTGCGATTTCGCCAGTGAGCTTTCGCCGATGATTCGTCCCAAACCTGGCCGGGCTTACGCAGATTGTAATCCTCTTTGCTGTTGTTGGAGCAGTAGTAGCCCGCCTCACGCAATAATTGCGGGTACATGCGAAAACTCTCCGGCAAAGCCGACAGACTGCGCATGTGTTCAGCGCCGGTGCTCGATGGGTACAGGCCGGAAATCAGTGCCGTGCGCGCGGGGGCACAAACCGGCGCACCCGACCAACAGCGCGAATAAAGCAAACCGCGCGCAGCGAGGCGATCGATGTTCGGCGTCGTTGCAAAAGTGTCGCCGTAACTGCCGAGGTGTGGCCCGTGATCCTCGCTCGTGATCCAGAGAATGTTGGGTCGATCAATCGCGGCAAACGCTGCCTGCGAAAAGATCACGAGGCAGAGAATGATGGGTTTCATGCGCGGAATCATTGTTGAAAGCATAATGACTGGCAAGGTTGCCGATACCGTGGCAACGCGGTACTCTGTGGCGTGGCCGCGTTTGATCCTGAACCAACTTTCGAGGGCGGTGCGTATCATCCGACGCTGCCGAACGGACGCATCTCCGGCACGTTGCGAGTGTCTCATTCGGGGCTGACGTTCACTTCCACTCGCGGGACGATCGTGCTTCCCCTTTCCGGACTGAATATGGAGGAGGGCGGGGCAAGCAACCGGCTGCTGTTTTTTCGGCATCCTTCACAGCCCGATTGGTCGGTTTACACGGCGGAGAAATCCTTGCTGCGCCATCCTTGTTTTTCGCATGACCGCACAATCACACAGCAAAAGGGGCAGATGCGGAAGCATCGCTGGCTGCGTTGGGCATTCGCTGCGCTGTTCATTCTCGGAATCCCGCTGGGCCTGTGGCTTTCAAAAGGACCGGCCGTCAAGGTGATTGCCCGGAGCGTGCCAGTTTCGTGGGAGGAAAAACTCGGCGATCTGGCATTCGAGGAGATCACAAAGAACGGTCGTCTGATTGAAGATGCTGCGCTGTCCAAACAACTCGAGACGCTGGTTCAGCCGCTCGTGAAGGGTGTGAACAGTGGCCGGTACACATTCAAATTCCACATCATCGAAGAGACCGATATGAACGCCTTTGCGTTGCCGGGTGGGAATGTGGCGATTCACTCGGGCTTGTTGTTGCGCGCGGATTCTCCGGAAGAGGTATTGGGCGTGTTGGCGCATGAAATTGCGCATGTCACGCAGCAACACGGCGTGCGAAATGTGATTGAGTCAGCGGGATTATTTCTGATTCTTCAGGCGTTTCTCGGCAATGCTGAGGGAATGGCGGCCATTGCCGTGAATGGTTCACAGGCATTGATGCGCCTGAAATTCTCGCGTGATCACGAGCGAAATGCCGATGAGACCGGCTGGAATTATCTGCTCGCTGCGGACATCAATCCGAAAGGGATGATTTCCATGTTTGAGAAGCTCGAACGTGAGCACGAGGAACGGAAGAAAAAGGCGGGAGCGATGGGAGGAATCGAAGCGCCGGATTTTCTGAGCACGCATCCGGATGTGAAGGAGCGGATCGTTGTGCTGCAGGCAAAACTCGCGAAGTTGGACAGGAAAGCTGGATTCACGACAATCGACTTGAACTTCAAAGAATTCCAAAATAACCTCCGCAATCGTCTGAGCAAAAAGACCGAAACCAAACCTGATCCAAAACCCTGATGCGCGCGACCATCGAAGGCGCACCGGCCTTCGCACACATTCACGTTGATCTTGACCCGAGCGATTCAATCATCGCCGAGTCGGATGCCATGTCGAGCATGTCCTGTGGTTTGGATATGGAAGCCAAGTTCAACGGCGGCCTCATCGGCGGATTGATGAAAAGTTTCCTCGGCGGCGAAACGCTCTTCGTCAACCAATTCACCAATCGCTCACAAGAAGCGAAGCGCGTCACGCTCGTCCAGGCCACTCCCGGCAACATTCGGCAGAAGGAATTGAACGGCGAATCCTACTGCCTGCAGCCCGGAGCATTCATCGCCAGCACGCCGGGACTGAAGCTGGGTACACGCTGGGCTGGGTTTGCCTCCGGCATCGCGCGCGAAGGATTTTTCAAGCTGGTCGTTTCCGGCACAGGCACACTTTGGTTCGGCGCATACGGCGAGTTGCTCGAGCGCGAGGTGGACGGCGAATTTATCGTCGACACGAGCCATCTCGTTTCCTACGAACCGCAGTTGAAATTGAAAGTTCAACTGGCCGGCGGAATTTTCTCAAGTCTGTTGGGCGGTGAAGGGCTTGTCACTCGCGTGATTGGCAAGGGCAAGATTGTCATTCAAACACGCAGCCTCAGCGGCCTTGCCAAGTGGCTGAACCCGCACCTTTGATAGTTGGGACGAATGCAAATAGACATCCAATATCGGCCGGCGAATGCAGCTGCGCGTGTGGTTCTGCAACCCGGCGAGACGGTCACCGCCGAGGGCGGCGCGATGATCTCAATGAGTCCGAATGTGACCATCGAGACGACGACTATTCAGCGCGGCAAAGGCGGGTTGCTTTCAGGAATCAAACGGATGGTCGCCGGTGAAAATTTCTTTCTAAATCATTTCACCGCGCAACGGCAATCGGGCGAGATTTGGCTCTCATCGGGAATGCCCGGCGACATGGTTGTACGCCAACTCGACGGCCTTGCGTTGATCATCCAATCCGGTTCGTTCGTCGCTTCCGACCAGGGGGTGTCGATCGATGCGTCATTTCAGGGCATCGGCAAGGCGCTCTTTTCCGGTGAGAGCATGTTCTGGCTTCGCGCCTCCGGCACGGGACAAATCGTGCTCAATTCTTTCGGCGCGATTTATCCGATTCATGTCGATGGCGAATACATCGTGGACACCGGCCACATTGTCGCCTACGAGGAAACGCTTGAGTTCAACATCGTCAAGGCCGGCAAAAGTCTGATCGGTTCTTTACTGGGTGGCGAAGGATTGGTCTGCAAATTCCGTGGAACCGGCACCGTGTGGTGTCAGTCGCATAACGACAAAGGATTCGGCAAAACCATCGGGCCGATGCTCAAGCCCGTTTAGCGCGCTCCATGAAAATCACACTCCATCGCGCAGGCCAAAATCTCGGCCCTTATTCGATCGAGCAAATCCGACAAATGCTCGTCGCCGGACAGATTCAGTCCGCTGATTTGGCGCATTACGAAGGGCTGGCGCAATGGACGAGCGTCGGCGAATTGCCCAACCTTCATCCGCCCGTGTCAGCGGCTATTCCGCCGATGTTGCAATCCACGCCGCCGCCAACCGTCGCGCCGCGCAGCGGCGATTCACGCAGCGACTTCGAGTATTCCATCGAAGGGCGGCCAGACTTTGCATTTCTGAACGTCAACATCCCCGGGAGCCAGACGTTGAAGGTCGAGTCATCAGCCATGGCCACGATGGACACGAACCTCGTGATAAAAACCAAGATGCGCGGAGGCATGAGCCGATTTCTGACCGGCGAAAGTCTCTTCATCAACGAATTTACGGCGCAAGGTGGGCCCGGAAATATTGGCATCGCGCCCGGCTCGCCCGGCGATCTCGAACACGTCTACATTGATGGCGACACAGTTTATTTGCAGAATTCTGCATTCGTCGCCAGCAGCATGGGTGTGACCGTCGAGTCCAAATGGCAGGGATTGATCAAAGGACTCTTTTCCGGCGAATCGCTTTTTCTCATCCGTTGCTCCGGCAAAGGCGATCTTTGGTTCAATACTTTTGGCGCCATCATTCCCATCGATGTCGATGGACAATACATCGTCGATACCGGCCACATCGTCGGTTTCACCGAAGGGTTGCAATACGAAATCGGCCGGATTGGCGGATACAAATCGTTCTTCCTTTCCGGTGAAGGTCTCGTTTGCCAGTTCAGCGGTCGCGGCCGACTTTGGATCCAAACGAGAAAGCTTCCATGGTTCGCCGCGTGGACTTATCCGTTCCGTCCGCGCAAAAACAATGGCTGATCACTTCCGCAGTCGCGCCAGAAAACCCGCGTCCGTTCCCGCCAAATCGGTTGTCCGTTGCTGCGCCAGCAATCTGCCGTAAACGCGCATGTCGCGTGCAAGGTTCTCCAGCCGTTTATCCAATTCGCTGCTCACCACTTTGCCGTCGGCCACATCCGACTTTTCCATAAACGAAATTCCATACGGCAAAGCCCAAGCCTGACACTGTCGCGCCACCGTCCGGATTTGATCATGCACCGTCAGGCCCTTTTCATGGCTCGCCACAACGCTTGCGAAAAGTTTACCCGCAAACTCATGCCAGAAATGGTCGAGAAAATTCTTCATCGTTCCGCTGATGGACCCGTGATAATCCGGCGTGCCCAAAACAAAAACATCCGCCTGCAACACGCGCTCTCGCAACGCCGCATACGAAGGAGAGGAAAACGAAGTGTCCGTGTTCAACAGCGGCAACGGCTCCGCAGCCAGATCCAGCACATCCACGGCGCAACCGGTCGCGCGCAGTTTTTCCATCACGGCGAGAATCACCGTTCGCGTCACAGCCCCCTCATGCAGACTTCCAATCACTCCCATCACGCGCGGCTTTTCCAGTGATTCATTTTGCATTGTGTGACTCCACACTACAGGAATTAAGATCCGTTTGAAACTCAGGAAAACGAAATGAACCGAATCAGGAACTCAGGCCGTCACAGGCTCGGGCACACTGTCGCAAGTGCCGCAGGCTTCTTGCTGATCGGCGAAGCCATGGCTGTCCCAATCGGGATCAAGCCCCAGCTCCTTGAGCATCTGCAGGTCTTTTTCGATGGGCTGATTGAGCGTGGTCAGATAATTGCCGACCATGAGCGCGCTTGCGCCGGCCTTGAAAATCAGGTTCTGCGAGTCGCAGAGATTCACCGTGCGCCCGCCGGCGATCATGATTTCCTGTCGCGGCAGGATGAAACGGAAGCAGGCGATGGTTTTCAAAATCTCCATCGGTGCCAGTCGCGGTTGGTTCTCGAAGGGCGTGCCGGGAATTGGATTAAGGATGTTGATGGGCACCACATTCGCGCCCAGTTCGCGCAGCGCGAAGGCCAGATCGCATCGGTCTTCGCGCGTTTCGCCCATGCCGATGATGCCACCAGAACAAATTTTCAGGCCCGCCTTTTTCAGGTAGCCGATGGTCTCCACGCGATCTTCGTAGGTGTGCGTGCTGCAATGCTGCGGGAAAAAGCGCTGCGAACTTTCGAGGTTGTGCCCGTAACACTCCAGCCCCGCAGCTTTCAATCGGTCGGCCACCTTCTGGCTTTTGATGATGCCCAGCGAAGCGTCCGGTCGCGTCCTGCCCTGCGCCTTCATCTCAGAAATGCGGTCGCACACTTCATCGAGCATCGGCCCTTCATTCAAGCCCTTCCACGCGGCGACAAGTCCCACGGCCGTCACGTGATTTAGCTGGGCTTCCTCCGCCGCCGCCGCCACCGGTTCCGGATCCACAAATCCGTAGCGTGGCGAGCCGGTCTGATGAAAACTCGACTGCGCGCAGAAGCTGCAATTCTCCGAGCAGCCGCCCGCCTTCGCGTTCACGATGGAGCAGAGATGGATTTTATT
>CAMDOH010000059.1 GCA_945903605.1 Akkermansia muciniphila | reverse complement strand
ACCACTTTTTTGTCGCGCGTGACCTCGATGATTTGTGGGTTCTCCGGTCCCGCGTGACAATTGCCGATCACCACGCGACCGTCCGGATGCGATTCCACCGTCGTCACCCAAGCCAGCTTGATTCCTGGCAGCTCGTTTTCCTTCACACTCCAAACCACCTTGTGATCCGGTGAAACTTCGATGACGCCGTGGCCATTGCCTGTGCCGATGAGCGTGTTGCCATTCGCCATTCGCAACGCGCTGTAAATGGAATTGCCCACTTCGTGTTCCCAAACCACTTTGCCTTTGGAGTCGTATTCGCGCACGGCCCCGTCGCCTTCATGAGCCACGAGATAATTCCCATTGGTCAGCTTTCGCGCCAACCGAGTGTCTCGATGCTGATTGGGCTTGATCACTTTGAGCGCGATCTGATGTTGGATGCGTCCCTCGGCATTCACCTCGATGATCCGCGCCGGACCACTCTCGGCGATCATCGTATCGCCATTGGCCAGTCGCTGAAATGCGTGCACTTCCACTCCGCGTCCTTTGTTGCCATTGGCACTGGAGGCATCGTATTGCCATACGATTTTCTTATCGCGCGTCATTTCTACCAATCCCGTCCAGTTCGTTTGAAAAAGCACGTTGCCATTGGGCAACAAATGCAGATCGTGGATGTCGCGAATCGGATGCTCCCAGTCCACCGCCCCCGACTCGTCCACAATCGCGATGCGCTTCTTTTCATAATCAGCCGCCAACACTTTGCGGCCCGCCTGTTCAGCTGCCGATACTGTGAATCCCGCCAACAATCCCAATAGGAATACGCGTAACATAATCATCACCCTGCCGTAATCCACCCTTGAACGTCAACGCCCACACCGTGGATTCTGCTTCGTGTCCGACTCTGAAACAGCTCATCATCATCCATGGCAATTCCCGGCAGAAATCGTGTGGGTTACCGCGGCGAGACGATCGACATTCGCGCTGTGACGGAGCAGATCGAAATGGCTGCCACCAGCCACGGTTGGGAAATCGAGCTATTGCATGAGGTCGGTAACATGCGGAGTGTCGTGCTTCATCGGCCGGTCGTGGCGCCTCGCCAACGCCTTTATCTCTCTGCAGGAATTCATGGCGATGAACCCGCCGGGCCGCTCGCTGCCCTGCGGTTGCTTCGCGAAAACAATTGGCCGGCCGACGCCGAAATCTGGTTTTGTCCCTGTCTTAATCCCGAGGGCATCCAACTCAACCAACGCGCCAATGCGTCGGGACTCGACCTGAACCGCGATTACAAACAACCCGATTCAGTCGAAATCCGCTCGCACATCGCCTGGTTGCAGTCATTGCCGGAACTCGATTTTACAATCTGTCTGCACGAAGACTGGGAGGCGCAGGGATTCTATCTCTACGAATTAAATCCGTTGAATCGTCCAACGCAGTCCGAAGCAATCATCACAGCCGTCGAACGCGTCTGTCCCATCGATCTTGCTGCTGTGATTGACAGTCGCCCATCGCGAGAGGGGATCATCCGACCCAATCTTGATCCGGAACTGCGCCCGCAATGGCCCGAAGCTTTCTGGCTGCTCCAACACATCACCCGATTGAGCTACACCCTCGAGGCTCCATCAGATTTTTCAATCGCGATGCGAGTGGAGGCATTGACGGCGGCGGTGAATTGCATCCTTTCTCCAGTTCGCATTTGAAGTTGGGTTCGTGTCTACATTTTTCTTGGCTTGATGCACACAATTCACATCATCTCGCCATGCCTGAAGTTGAAGCCCCCGCCAAATCGAATGAAAGATCCATCGGCATGGCCATCGCCGTACTGGCCGTGTTGCTCGCCTTTGTCTCCGCCCTTGGAAACGAGCAGGACAACGAGAAAATCGTCAATGAAATCAAGGCGTCCAATCATTACGCTTTCTTTCAGGCCAAGCGCATTCGCGAGGCACTAAACACGGTGGTGATTGATCAGATGAAGTTGGACGCCCTCGGCAACCCCACCGAAGCCCAGCGTGAGGCGATGAAAAAACACGAGGCCAAGCTCGCGGAGAAAAATGCCGAATACAAGGACGAGAACAAAAAGATTTTGATCGATGCCGAAGGATTCGCGAAGGCCGCCAAATTTGCCTCAGAAAAAGGCGATGGTTACGACCGGGCTGAATTATTTCTACAGATCGCTGTCGTGCTTTGCTCCATCACACTGCTTACGGGACAAAAGCTCTTTTTCAATTTTGGAATCATTGTCGCGGTTGTCGGCACCGTGTTCGGGGCCAAAGCTTTTGCGCTCAAGGAATCTTCCTCACAAGTCGTGCCGCCCGCACCCACTCCGCCGGCCATCATCAAAACCAATACGCCTGCCAAGTAGCTTGAACGGTGGCCGATGTTCAACGGATAGCCACATCATTTCCATCTGCATTCGGAGCCAGAACAAATTCCACTGGCGGTTCAAAAGGCCTTCCACTAGATTGAACTTAACTTCCAGAAGGCTTTGCTCACCGCATGAACAGCGTGAATGTCAGATGGGAAGACGAGTTGATTCGTTTCGACTGTCCGCATTGTGGCGTGGACGGAGAAGTGGACGAGGCGACGTTGCGGGCCGTCTGGGCCATCGATGGGGAGGGGATGGTGACTTGTCCGGAACCGAATGGATGTCAGATGAAATACATCCTGCCGACGTTGGAGGAGTTGGATGCACACAAAGCCTCGATCCAAAGAACAAACATCAATCTTGAAACGGCACCTGTTGTGGAGCCAGAAAAATCGCCAGTCATTTCCACGCCAATCACAGATTCCACAGCGGTTGCTTCGCCGACTTTGAAGATCGAACCCCTCATCAAGCGTCAGGTGAGTCCTGTCTCACAAGTTCAGCACACGGTTCATTCGCGAATGAAAATGGCCATCCGCACGTTTCGGCACATGGATTACAAACAGAATGGTCAGGATCTGTTTGACCAGTCCGTTTCAGATTTTCTGGAGCAGCAGAGTTCGGCCAACATCGTGAGCGTCTCTCCGATCAGCTACATGGACCGCGACGACAAGCTGGTGGATTACGGAGTGATGGTCGTCTTCCGAAAGCCCATCTCTACATCAGATACTCCGACAGAAAAACAGGAGTGGCGCGATTAGTCTGACTGCTTAGTTGACGACGTTCGAAGTTTTCCCATCGAGAAACGCGCGCAAATTTGCCACGGCCGTTTCCATCAATCGCGATCGCGCGGCGCGTGTGGCCCAGGCAATGTGAGGTGTGATCAGGCAGTTTCGAGCCTTCAGCAGCGGATTCTCGCCACACGGCGGTTCGACCGACAAAACATCCAAGGCCGCACCCGCAATCCGGCCATCATTCAATGCGTCCGCCAACGCCTGTTCATCCACCAGCGGGCCGCGGCCTGTGTTCACAAGATAGGCCGTTGGCTTCATCAGCGTCAGTCGCGCCGAATTCACAAAGCCACGATTCTCCGTTGTGAGAGGGCAATGCAGACTCAAAATATCAGACTGACGAAAGACGCTCTCCAAGTCCGTAAAGGTGACCGGCTCGCCTGATTTTGGCGTGCGCGTGTGCACGATCACTTTCATTCCAAATGCGATTCCGAGTTCCGCTACAGCTCGGCCAATGCTGCCGTAACCGACCAACCCGAGAGTCAATCCCCGCAATTCGATGAGTGGCCGATCCCAGTAACAGAAATCGGGCGAGGCAGCCCAACGCCCTTCGCGAACAGTTTGAGCATGTAGCCCGACTTGTTGCGTGAGTTCGAGAATAAGCGCCAGCGTCATTTGCGCGACGGACGATGTTCCGTAGCCCGGCACGTTCGTGACCGTCACGCTCCGTTCGCGCGCTGCGCCGGTGTCCACCACATTGTAACCTGTCGCAAGTACCCCGATGTATCGGAGTTCCGGCAACACAAGAATCGACTCGCGATTTAAGATCGTCTTGTTAGTGAAAATGATTTCCGCTCCCGCCGACCGTGACATTACCAGATCGGGCGGTGTGCGTTCGTGAATCGTCACCTCGCCCAACCGATGCAGGCCATCCCAATTCAAATCACCGGGGTTGAGCGTGTGGCCATCGAGCACGACAAGTTTCATGCGCGGGAAAGTACGGATGGAGTATCCGTCGCGCAACCCAGGTTTTTCATTCAACGCCACCACTGGCCTGTGTTAGCTTTGGCCTCGGTGATGCCGCGCCGAGACAACAAGGGACTAACGCTCATCGAGCTGCTTGTCGTGCTGGCCATCATCGGCCTGCTCTCGGCGATTCTTTTGCCAACGCTCGCTCGGGCAAAACAGCGCACCGTGCGCATCCACTGCGTGAACAAGCAGCGGCAAATCGGCCATGCCCTGCGCGGATTTGCCACCGATCACAACGACCGCTTGCCATGGTGGCTTCATGACAGCGATGGCATCGATCTTTGGGCGTCCATCTTTGGCGCCAGTCACACGGGAAACGATCATTCTTGGGATGTTCGATTTGTTTTTCTTGCTCCGCAAATTCGCAGTGATCTTATCGATGCGCGGGCGTTACTCTCGCCGTGCGATCCAGCAGCGAAAATTTACAACGACGCTGAAATTCGTCAGGGCCGCTACAAGGGATTCGGCGCGGCGTGGGATGGCGCCCATTTCCATTTGGACAATCGTGCGCTCAGTTACGCAATGCATCTGGGCGGCGATGTGACTCAACCGTTGAGCATTCTCACAACCACTCGCAACTTCGTCGGCGACGCCAGTTTTCCATTCGAGTATCCCTCCGGTGTGCAGTCGCCTTACTTGAAAAATCTGCTGGGCTGTTCGCTGCGCGCCGATCGGCTGACGCAGATTCGTTATCCATTTGTGGGTTCCGGCGAATCCAACAACATCGTGCGAGCGAATCATGCCATGGCGACACTGAGTGCGGGAGAGGGACAAGTGTTGCTCTCCGACGGCAGCGCTTGGCAGGCAGACGACACCGCGCTTGAGCGAATGATTCGCGGACACGCCGGCCGTGCCGGTCACTTTGCCGATGCTCCCAACGAAAATCTTTCGCGACCCAGTCAGCAGCCCGCACCGCCGCCTCCCGCAGGCGCACCACCTCCACCACCATGAAAACACTCAAGATCGCCGCACTCGGTCTCACTCACGATCATGTCTGGGAAAACCTGACGCTGCTGCGCCAGTTGAGCGGCGTCCAACTCGTCGGCGCATTTGATTCCCATGTCGAATTGCGCGAACGATTCGCACGCGAATATTCCGCGCCCGCATTTACCAGCGCGAATGAATTGCTGCGATCGACGGCACCGGATGCCGTTCTCATCTTTGCCGATAATCGTGGCGGTGCAGAGCTAGCCTGTGCCGCCTTGCGCCACCGCGCGCATGTGCTCATCGAGAAACCGATGGCTGCCGATGCTGCTGGCGCACGCAAAATCCTGCGCGTCGCCAAAGCCAATCGCCGTCGTGTGATGGTCAACTGGCCCATCGCTTGGTGGCCGCAATTACAACACGCATTGAAGCTGGCAAGCGATGGAAAGTTGGGTCGCCTCTGGCAAGTCCGTTATCGCGCGGCGCATGCCGGACCCAAGGCGATGGGTTGCAGCCGGTTCTTCAGCGATTGGCTTTATGATCCGGCGCGAAACGGCGCCGGTGCTTTTATGGATTACTGCTGTTACGGAGCTGCGCTCGCTCGCGTGACGCTAGGTCAGCCCCAACGAGTCTCTGCATTCATCGCACGATTGGGCAATCACGCCATTCGCGCGGAAGACAACGGCCTGTTACTGATGCATTATCCAAAGGCATTGGGAATCTCGGAAGGCTCATGGACACAGGCTGGTTACATGACATCGTATGTGACGGTGTTGTACGGCACGAAGGGCACGCTGCTCGTGGAGCCGGGCGATAAAGGCAGACTGTTGATCGCCACAGCGGAACAGCCAGCAGGTGTGCCGGTGCGGGTGCCGCCCTTGCCCAAGCACATGCGGAATGCAGTGGCGCATTTTGTCCGGGCACTGCGCACGGGCGAGAATTTCACTGATTTATGCACGGCCGAAGTGGGGCGCGACACGCAGGAGATTCTCGAAGCGGGTTTGAAGGTGGCGCATTCTGGCCACACGCTGCATTGAGGAGATTCAATCTGGCTCGCCGGGAATGATGCCAAGCACATCCGCGAGGGAGGCGGCATGGATGGGATCGGCGTGTTGCGCAACACGTTTGTCGCTGCGAAATAAATCAGTCGAACCGGATGATCTGTCGCACGACCTCGCCGCGTGCGAGCGCGTCGAAGCCCTCGTTGATCTCCTCCAATCGAAGGGTTCGACTGAAGAGTCGATCCACCGGCAGTTTGCCTGCACGAAATAAGTCGATGTACTTGGGCATGTCGCGCGACGGCACACAAGACCCCATGTAGGAACCGCGCACGATTCGCTCCTCGGCGGTGATCGACACGGCCGGCACACTGAAATTTCGCTGCGGATGCGGCAGGCCAATCGTCACCGTCGTTCCTCCGCGTCGTGTGGCATGAAACGCCTCGGCCATCGCATCGGCACTTCCCGCACTTTCGAAGGCATAATCCACGCCGCCATGAGTGAGGTCGCGAATGGCCTGCACCACATTCACTGATCCCGAATGCAACACATGCGTGGCGCCGGTTTGCATCGCCAGCGGGAATTTTGATTCGATCCGATCCACGGCGATGATTGTCCCAGCGCCGGCGGCCGCCGCCCCCATCACCGCGCTCAATCCCACGCCACCGAGACCGAACACCGCCACACTTTCGCCCGGCTGCACTTTGGCCGTGTTCAACACCGCGCCCACTCCTGTGACAACCGCGCAGCCAAACAACGCGGCGATATCGGGCGGCAATCCCGGCTCGATCTTCACCAGCGACTCCGGCGTAGTGACTGTGAATTGCGAAAAGGCCGACACGCCGCAATGGTGAAACAACGTTCCGCCACGTTCGCTGGAAAACTTCTTCGCACCATTGATCAGTGTTCCATTGGAATTAGATCGTGAGCCGTTCTCGCAAAGCGCAGGTCGACCGCCGATGCAGTATTCGCATTTGCCGCACATCGGAATAAAAGTGAACAGGACGCAATCGCCTGCGGCCAGACCGCGCACAGACTTGCCTGTTTCGCGCACGATGCCGGTCGCTTCATGTCCGAGCAGCATCGGCATCGGCCGCGGCCGCGATCCGTTGATCACGGAGAGGTCGGAATGACAAAGTCCAGCGCCGGTGATTTCCACCAGCACTTCATCAGCGTCCGGCCCGCGCAATTCGACTTCTTCCACGATGAGCGGCTTCGACTGCGAATATGGTTCGGCCGATTCCATCCGGTAGAGCGTCGCGGCGAGTGTTTTCATTTCACGTAAAGTGTTTTGATGTTGCTGAATTCCATCAGGCCAAATTCTGCCAGCTCACGGCCATAACCGGATTGCTTGATTCCGCCGAAAGGCAGACGAGGATCTGAACGCACCTGCGTGTTGACGAACACATTGCCAGCCTCCAGTTCCATGCGGGCAATTCTTTCACCGCGCGCGATGTCGCGTGTGAAAACGGCCGCGCCCAAACCAAAGGGTGAAGTGTTGGCCAGCCGGATGGCTTCAGATTCATCCTTCACCGGAACGATCGCTGCCACCGGCCCGAAAGTCTCTTCATCAAACGCGGTCATCCCCAACCGAACTCCATCGAGCACGGTCGGCGGATAATACGCGCCGGGTCCCGCAGGAATACAACCACCGAGCAACAGCTTCGCGCCTTGTTCAATCGTCCTGTCGACTTGCAGTTGAAGCTGGTCACGCAGATCGAGGCGAGCGAGTGGCCCGAGCGTGGTCGTTGAATCAAGAGGGTCGCCCGGCTTCGCCTTCTTCATGGCATCGATAAACAAGCGGGTGAACTCCGTGTGAGCCTGCTCGACGACGATGAACCGTTTTGCCGCGACACAGCTTTGTCCAGAATTGATAAGTCGTGAAAGGGCGCATACCTCGGCGGCCAGTGGAAGCTCGGCATCGTCGAGCACGATGTAGGCATCGCTGCCACCCAGTTCGAGAACGGTCTTTTTCAGATGACGCCCCGCGACGGCGGCGACTGCAGAACCAGCGGGAGTGCTACCTGTAAAAGTGACCGCTTGGATGGCGGGTTGCGCGATGATCATCTCCATTTGACTCGAACTGACTTGCAGAATTGAAAATGCGCCCGATGGAAAACCGGATTGCTTGAAAACAGATTCCAAGGCGCGGGCGCAACCGGTGACATTGGAGGCGTGCTTGAGCAGCACGGTATTGCCCGCCACCAGTGCGGTCGCTGCGCAACGAATGACCTGCCAGAAAGGAAAATTCCACGGCATGATGGCGAGCACCACCCCGAGCGGTTCAAAAGTGATTTTGCTCGCGCTGGCTTCGGTGGTCACGCCACGTGGCGCGAGAAGCCTCTCCGCGTTGCGAGCGTAATAGTCGCAAGTGTCCGCGCATTTATCGATCTCAGCCAATCCTTGAGAGATGGGCTTCCCCATTTCCAGCGCCATCAATCGGGCGTGTTGCTCGCGTCCGGATCGCAATGTGTCGGCCAGTGAAATCAATAATGCGGCACGTTCGGCAACCGGCTTTCTTCGCCACGTTTGGAAAGTTGCAGCGGCGTTGGCGATTCGTTGGCCGATCTCCTCCTGGCCATGCTCCGGATATTCTGCAATGACGGCGCTGGTTGCGGGATTGATGGATCGCAGCGGCATGAGCGGCGACTGTGTTGGATGTGATTCTTGAAATCAATCCAAGTTTGCCCGTTGCCAAGTCCCAGAACGCACAGATACGCTGGCGACATGCCGAGGGTTTGGAAATGGATTTGCGCGATCTTGTTTGCATCGGTCGCTGTGGGCTGCATCGGTGGCGTTGCGAAAAAAAGCGCATCATCCGCGAATCTCGTGTCGTTGCGCGGGTTGACGATGGGGTCCCATTGGTCGGTCAAATATGTTGCGCCCAGCGGCGCACCCGACCGCCTCGTTGTTCAACGCGCGATGCAAACCCACCTCGACCGGCTGGAGTCGCAGATGTCCACATGGCGCGCTGATTCCGAACTCTCACGATTCAACCACTCGCAAAACACGAATTGGTTTGCAGTTTCTGGCGAGACAGCGCGCGTCACCGCCGAAGCGCAACGAATCAGCAAACTCACCGAGGGAGCCTTCGATGTCACCGTGCTGCCGTTCTTGAAACTATGGGGCTTTGGCGCTCGCGCAAAACCACGGCGTGTTCCCGCAACAGCGGAGATCGCTGCCGTTCGCGCGTCGGTGGGTTGGGAGAAACTCGACGTGCGATTGAATCCTCCGGCATTGCGAAAATCGGTGGGTGAACTGCAAGTGGACTTGTCGGGCATCGCTCCCGGATTCGCTGCTGATGAATTGGGAGACTGGCTTGAGAAACACGGTGTCACAAATTATCTGGCGGACGTGGGCGGCGAATTGCGCGCTCATGGAATCGATCCACGCGGCGACGGATGGCGGGTGGGGATCGAACGGCCGGAAAATCAGGCGCGCATGGTGGATGTTGTGGTGACTTTGGGAAATGGGTCGCTCGCTACGTCGGGTGATTATCGGAATTTCTTTGAGCAGGGCGGCAAGCGTTACGGACACATTCTCAATCCGCGCACGGGTTCACCGAGCGAATCGGCAGTGGCCTCTGTCAGTGTGACGCACGAATCAGCAATGACTGCCGATGCGTTGGCTACGGCGCTGATGGTGCTGGGCGTGGAACGCGGAATGGAGTTTTCAAGGCGCGAAGGGTTGGCTGTTCGCTTTGTGGAACGGAAGAATGGAAAACTTGTCGAGTCCATGTCGCCTTCGTTCTGGCTGATGCTGAATCCAGGAAGGGTTCCTCGCTGACCTCCGTTTTCCAACGCATGAAATTGATTTCCTGGAACGTCAACGGACTGCGCGCTGTGTTGCGCAAGGGATTTCTCGATTGGCTGGAGCGCGAGCAGCCGGATATTCTGTGCCTGCAGGAAGTCCGTGCGCTGCCGGCGGAGGTGGATCAGCTCTGGCCCGGCGGCTACGAGGTGCATTGGAATCCGGCTGAGAAAAAGGGCTACTCCGGCGTGGCCACGTTCACCCGGATTCGGCCCGCGAAAATCTCCTGCGGCATCGGCAAGGTTGCGCACGACAGCGAGGGGCGCGTGCTGACGACGGAGTTCGCGGATTTTATTCTCGTCAATGTGTACGTCCCCAATTCGCGCCGCGATCTTTCCCGTCTGCCGTATCGGCAGGAGTGGGACAGGGAATTTCTCGCGCATCTCAAGAAGCTGGAACGCCGCAAGCCGGTGGTGTTCTGTGGTGATCTCAACGTGGCGCATGCCGAATTGGACCTGACCCATCCCAAGGCGAATGTCGGCAATCACGGTTTCACGCCCGAGGAGCGCGCGGGTTTTGGCGCGGTGTTGAAGGCGGGTTTTCTCGACACCTTTCGCGAGTTTGAAAAAGGCGGCGGACATTATTCGTGGTGGAGCCAGATGAGCGGCGCACGAGCGCGAAACGTCGGCTGGCGCATCGATTATTTTCTCATGAGCCAGCGGCTGCGCCCCCAGTTGGTCCGTGCGTTTATCCAGCCCGGCGTGATGGGTTCAGATCACTGCCCCGTGGGGATCGAGATGGATGTTTGAAGCGTCCGAACGAAACTAGCCGATCATTTTCTTCCAGATCGGGACGGACTTTTTCATTTCGTCGATCAGGAATTGGCCCGATGCGAAGGCCTCGGCGCGATGCGGCGCGATGATTTCGAGCCATAGCGAAGGCTCGCCCACGGGCACTTTGCCCAGCCGATGGACGATGCGCACGGTCTCGATCATCGGCCATTGTTCCTCGATGAGATCGAGCAGAATGTCGAATTGATGCAACGCCATCGGTTCGTTGGCTTCGTATTCGATGGCGGTGATGGCCTCGCCATTTTCATGGCCGCGCACGACGCCGCTGAAACTCACCGCCGCGCCCATCGTCGCCGACATGGAACGCTGCGAGATGTACGCCGAATCAAAAATCGGATCGCGCGTGAGAGTGACGAGCCGGTGCATTCAACCTCCTTGAACGGGCGGGAAAAGGGAAACCTCGTCGCCCTCGTTGAGCAGATAACTGCGGCCTTGATACTCGAGTCCGACGGCGATGAGCGTGGAGTTTTGCATCGCGGACAGTTTGGGAAATCGCGCGTACAGATTTTTCAGGAGTTGATCAATCGTCGCGCCCGGCGGCAATTGTTCGGTGGTCTCGGCACAGCCGGAGAGATCCTTGAAATAGGACCAGAACTGAACGCGAATGGTCATGGGTTTGGCGCGGCGTGCATGGCCGGATGCAGCACGGCGATGAAGGGAAGGTTGCGGTAACGCTCGGCGAAGTCCAGTCCGTAGCCGACGACAAACTCATCGGGGATTTCAAAGCCGACGTAGTGCGCCTGGACGCGCTCGGTGCGGCGCGCTTTCTTGTCGAGCAACACGCAGACTTTGATGCGGCGCGGATTGAGCCGGCGCAGTTTGGCGAGGACGGCGCTCATCGTTTTGCCAGTGTCAAGAATGTCGTCCACAAGCAGCACATCGCGCCCGCGCACGTCGAGGCGCAATGCCTTGGTGAACTCAAGTGCGCGCGATTGCGTGCCCGCGCCGTAGCTCGAGACGCCTATAAAATCCAGCCGCATCGGCAACGGGATGTGGCGGATGAGATCGGCCAGAAACATCACCGTGCCGTTGAGAAGTGCGACCACGACCATCTCGCGCGATGCGAAGTCCCGCGTGATCTGCCGGGCCAGTGCGCGCACACGGGCGGCAATCTGCGCCTCGGAGAGCAGCACGCCTTTCACTTCGTGCCGGAGCCGGTGCGGGACGCGGGATGGAGCGGCGCGCTTCACCATCAGATGTGTTTGGAATCGGAGTGATCCTTCTGCGTGTAGCCGCTGTCCTGTCGCTTGAAATTCACCTCGTTCTTTTTCACGTAGGCGGCAAAGACATCATCGGCACTCATGCCCAACACCTGCGCCATGCTGATGAGAAAGTGGAAAAGATCCACGACCTCCACGCGCGCATTCTGCTCATCGAACTTCTGATATTTAGCCCACCATTTCCACGGCACACTGTCGGTCAACTCCGCCATTTCCTGCTGCATCGCGCGCGTGTAGTTGAGCAGCCACTTGGTTTTCTCCTCCTCATTCATGCCGTCGGTGTGGACGCCGATGCGCTCATTGAGAGATTTCTGCATCCTGAAAAGTTCGCGGAGTTGGTCGGGTTGTTCCATGCGGTGCAAGGATGCCGCCAGCTTCAGCAGGTTTGAAAACGAAAAATGTTCACGGATGATTCTGCGTTTTGCGCTTGGTGCCGGATGCAGCGCGGACGTATAACAAGATTCATGCTCGCGTTGTTGTTGACGAAAGGTGGACCGATGGTCTGGGTGCTGCTGCTGGCCGGTGCGGTGGCAGCGGTCGTTTTCATCGAGCGTCGCTGGCACTATCACAAAGTGCGGATCAACACGACGGAGTTCATCGGCGGATTAAAAAACGTGTTGCGGCAGCGAAACATCGTGGAGGCCATTTCGATTTGCGATGCGACTCCCGGTCCCACAGCGCGCTTGGTGAAGACGGCGATTCTCAATCGCAGCCATTCGCGCGATGTGATCAAGGAATCGCTCGAACGCGCCGGAGCCACCGAAGTGGCCTATCTCGAAATGCGGCTCGGACTGTTGGCGACATTTGGGAAAATCGCGCCATTGCTGGGGCTGCTCGGCACCGTGCTCGGCTTCATCAAGGTGTTCATGGCGCTGGAATCGCTCGGTGCATACGCCAATGTGTCCGTGTTATCCGGCGGCATTCTGGAGTCGTTGCTTTCCACGGCGATGGGCCTGGCGGTCGGGATTCCCTGTTACGCGGGCTACAATTATCTTGTGGGTGAATTGGGGTCGCTCGTTCTGGAGATGGAAAAAACATCGGTCGATGCGCTGCAACTCGTCGCCGATACCGGCACTGAAAACGCGAAAGCGCCAAGCGCATGAAGTTCCCGCGCAAACTTCGGCTGCTGACCAATCCGATGGAGGCCGCGCCGATCGCCGGCGTCTTTTTCTTGCTGGTGAACTTCATGGTGCTTTGGCCGAATGTCACGCGCGTGCCGGGAGTGTCCATCACGCTGCCCGGTTCCAGCGTTCCATTACCGGGGATGGACCGGCCTACTGTGGCGGTGACGCTCGATCAGACCGGCCAGATTTATTTCCGCAATCAACTCGTGAGCGGGGAAGGGTTGCGCGCGCATCTCAAGCGCGTGCGAAAGGAAATCGGCACGAACACGTGTCTGGTGGTGGAGGCGGATCGATTGGCGCAGCACGTCTGGATTGTCCAACTGGCGGAGATCGCGAAGGATGCTGGCATCGAGACCACATTGCTGGCCACACGCCCGACGATGTTCAACAGAGGGAGCGATGATGGGAACATCTCCAAACCCTGATACGCCGCAGGAGCGGGGCTGGTGGCTCTGGGCGCTGGTGCTTTTTCTGGCATTGGCTTTTGCGATCCACAGACTTTCGCTGCCGTTGGAGCCGGTGCGCCAATTAGAATATCATGCGCCGCTGGTGGTGGATGCGGTTCCGGGCGCAGCGGAAACGAATCGATTCCATCTGGCTATTGAAGATCCGGCGGCGTTCGCGCTGCCAAATCCGCACGGGTTTTCGCGCGCGTGGCTGGATTATCCCGCGCAGCATTTCGTGATCGGCCGTTGGACGCCGACGAATAATCCGTATCTACCCAAAGAGTTCAATCCGTTCGATCTCGTGGAGCAATATTGGAGAACAAATCAATTGAGTCTCTATCCCACGCTGCCCAATTCACTGCCGCGAATCTCGCCGGAGTTGGCGCCACTGGCACCGTTGATGGAGGAAACCGTGCTCGAGATTGGCGGTCCATTGCTGGAACGAGCGAATCTCTTGCGCAAAGAATTGAAACTTCCATCGTGGCCACACACGGAGCCGTTGCTGCCTTCAATCGTGCAGGTGCGCGTGCTACCTTCGGGGATTGTTCTTTCGGCGGTGTTGTTGGGCCGGAGCGGACTGGCTGCCGCAGATCAACTGGCATTGGATCTGTCGCAAAGTGCGCGGTTCAGTTCGTTGCCGGCTGTCGCTGTTGCGTCGCCGCTGGCGGGTGATGCAGCTTTGGGTCGGCTGACTTTTCGTTGGGCGGTTCAGGCCAAGTCGATGACCAATCTTGTAGAACTTTTGCGCTGATGACCCCGGACAAGCTGATTCTGCTGTTGGCGATTTTCCCTTTGGTGATGCTCTTGTGGATGGGTTGGCAAAGTCAACGGCAAGCGCGGTTCGGCCAGCTCAACACGCGCGACCACGTTTTCCGATGTGCGCGTTGCGAGTCGGTTTACACCGATGACGAGGATGTGGATCGTTCGGGTTGTCCCAAGTGCGGGATGTCGAACGAGGAGTACGAGTTTTGACGCTGCGTCAGTGGGAGGTTTTGACTTCGACGACATCGTGCGGGCCAGCTTCGCGTTGGCTGGCCGCGCTCACGCGGATGTAACGCGCGCGCGTGCGGAGCTCGCCGAGCGACGATGATCCGAGATAACCCATGCCAGACTGAATGCCGCCGATGATCTGAGCGAGCACGTGATCCACAGAGCCGGTGACTTCCTTGAGCGCTTCCACGCCTTCGCTGGCCGCTTTCAACATCGCATCCTTCGAGGAATGGCCGTAGCGCGCAGCGGAGCCTTCCTTCATCGCGGCGATGCTACCCATGCCTCGGTACTGCTTGTAGAGTTTGCCGCCGATCTCGACGATCTGGCCGGGCGATTCCTGGCAGCCGGCAAACATGCCGCCGCAGATGACTGCGTGTGCCAACGAAAGCGCTTTGACGACATCGCCGCTCTTGGTGATCCCTCCATCTGCGAGCAGACTGACACGGCGTTTGGCGGCCGCTTTGGAGCAGACGTACAGCGCCGTGAGCTGCGGAATGCCAACGCCAGCGACGATGCGAGTCGTGCAGATGGATCCCGGCCCTTGACCGACTTTGATGATGCTCGCGCCGCATTCGGCTAGAAATTCGACGCCTGCTGCCGATGTCACATTTCCCGCGATGATCGGCAATTGGGGATGCGCTTCGTGGATGAGCCGCACCGTGTCGCCCACTCCTTTGCTGTGACCGTGGGCTGTGGAGACAGCAATCGTGTCCGCCCCGCGATCCACCAGCGCATCGACATGTTTCAAAATGCGGTTGCGATCCAATTCGCCAAAGGCATTGCGCGTGGCAGAGACAGCCGCGCCGCAGAGCAATCGGAATTGCGCATCGCGCGCGGGCTTGAACTGCGCCTTGCGCTCCAGCGTGATTTGCTCGATATCGCTCATCGTGAACAACCCGCGCAATTGGTCTGCGTCGTCCACGACCAGCAGCTTGTGAATCCCCGGATGATCGGTGAAAAAACTGTCAGCCTTCGCGATCGGATCATCGGCCAGATCCTTTTCGCAGATGGTGTGCACATCCTGGCGCGGCGTGAGTGCTTCGGCCACGGTCCTTGCCGCGTAACGCGGTTTGACCACACTGCCGGAGAGCAGGCCGACCAATTTGCCGGCCGTATCCACCACGGGAAACGTGCTGAAACTGTACCGACCCTTCTCAATCAAATCGAGCACATCGCCAATGCGCAATTCTGGCGAGACCTTCACTGGTTCCTGAATCAATCCGTGAATATGATGTTTGACACGCGTGATCTCCTTCAACTGCTCCTTCTCCGGCATGTTGTAGTGGATCAGCCCAAGACCGCCATTGAGAGCCATCGCGATTCCCATGCGCGACTCCGTCACCGTATCCATGTCCGACGAAACCATCGGGATATTCAAACGTAACGACGGCGCCAGATGCGTTTCCAACTGAGTATTGCGCGGAAGCACATCCGAATAAAGCGTCGCCAGAGTTACATCGTCGTAAGTCAGACCCAGATGACGATGCGCCGTGAAGAAATCATCGGCGGGCTGATAGAACTGGGCATCCGTCGCGTTCGGTTCAATAGCTGCCATGCAAGATAATGCCAAGTCCACCGGCAGCTTGACAAGCGGGAAGTGAATTCCCGCAACGAAACAGAATCAAAA
>CAMDOH010000058.1 GCA_945903605.1 Akkermansia muciniphila | reverse complement strand
TCCGCGTGGTAGTGATACTGGCCGTTGTTGCCCGGCTGATGCGCGAAGCCCGGATCGAATGTCACGACCTCGACCGCCAGCGCATCGCGCGACCACCAACCGTCACCGCTCGCACCCATCTGGTCAGTGCCGGTAACTGAAGGGCTGTTCGCCGTCTGATGAAACGAAAATGCGTCGCCCAAATCGTAAATCGCCACGCCGTTCACCATCATCCCAATCATGCCGCCGGGATGCCGCGTCTTTGTCGCGGCCGGGGCAGGGTTGCGCGTGATGCGCACCTGATAATGCCTCGACAACGGCCAGAAGCCGAACAGCCCGCCGCCCGCCGTGAGCCAAGGTCCCATCGTGTAGGAGGCGAGGCCGTTGGCGTTGATGTAAACATCCGTCGCCGTGGCGCGGATGCGTTGCACGTCCGAGTAAGCCGCGTTGGTCTGCCAGATGCCGCCAGTGTTGTTGTTCACCACACCCGCCGAAGGCCACGTCGTCACGGGATTCGTCAGCGTCGTGCTCTGGATGGCACGGGCGAGCACGGGGGAGTTGGTGGTGAACCACGACGTCAGGATCGGCGCAGCCTGAGCACTGGCTGCAAAGGCGAAAACTTGCCCAAACAAGATGGCCACAATGTTCGAGACGGTTGTGTTCAACCTCTTCAGGTTATACGGTCCAACCTTAAGTTTCCATTAAAAATAAACTAGTGCTGCAACCCTCGTTGCGAGTGGGATTCGGCGTGGAAACGTGCAAACATGCATATCCCGAGGGCATTCGCGAGAAGGGAAAGAGTTTCAGCATGGCTGGTCACAGGTTCCAAAATCTTTCCACTTTCGCCTTCACCGCGGCATCCATCTTGATGAGCGGCGGCCAGGGGCGTTTGAAACCTTCGCCCGGGATTTTCTTCGTCGCGTCGATGCCGAGTTTGCTGCCGCTGGCGATTTCGCTCGTGGCGTGGTCGAGCACGTCGGACGGGCCTTTGGTGAAGATGCTGTCGCGTTGCGGGTCGGTGTTGGCGCAGAGGCGGAAGAGGACTTCGCTGGTGTTGTGCACGTCCACGTCGTCGTCCACCACGATGATGTATTTGGTGAACATCATCTGCCCCATGCCCCAGAGGCCGTGCATGATTTTGTAGGCCTGCATCGGGTAGGTCTTCTTGATGCTCACGAAGACGAGGTTGTGGAAGACGCCCTCGGCCGGGAGCGCGATGTCCACGATCTCAGGGAAGTTCATCTTGAAGATGGGCAGGAAGAGCTTCACGGAGGCGGCGCCCATGTAGAAGTCCTCCATCGGCGGGATGCCGACGATGGTGGCGGGATACACGGCGTCCCGGCGGTGCGTGATGGCGGTGATGTGGAGGACGGGATACGGCTCGGGCAACGTGTAATAGCCGGTGTGATCGCCGAACGGGCCTTCGTCGCGCAACGGTTCGGTGGGGTCGATGTAGCCTTCGATGACGAAGTCGGCGTTGGCGGGCACCTCCAGGGAGTGGGTCTCGCACTTCACGAGCTCAACGGATTTCTTGCGGAGATAACCGGCGAGCAGGAACTCGTCGAGGCCGTCGGGCAGCGGCGCGGTGGCGCAGAAGGGGAAGATGGGATCGCCACCGAGGAAGATGGCGACGGGCATGCGCTCGCCCTTCTCGTAATAGCGGCGGCCGTGGCGCGCGGCGACTTTCTGCAGCTGCCAGTGCATGCCGGTGGTGTGGTCGTCGTAAATCTGGATGCGATACATGCCGACGTTGCGCTCGCCGGTGTCGGGATCGTGCGTGACAACGCAGGGCAACGTGATGAATCGGCCGCCATCGAGCGGCCAGCATTTGAGAATGGGCAGATCGGCGAGTGTGGGTGGATTGGTCGGCGTACCTTTCTGCCAATCGGGTGCAGGCGGCCAACTCGTCGCGGCACCGGGCGCATCGAACTTGTGGATGACTTCCTTGCACGGGCCGTCGCTCACGACTTTGGGTTTCGCGTGGCGCAAATCCATCGCGTGGCCGAGCAGTTTTATTGTCTCGCGCAATGAAGTGGGCGGCTTGGCTTTCATCAGCGCGCCGAGTTCAGCGGCGACGGCGTCCACGGATTCTGCGCCCATGCTCATCGCCATCCGTTTGTGCGAGCCCATCGTGTTGATCGCGACGGGGAAGGGGGAGACGACGCCGTTCACGGTGGGCTTCTCGATCAGCAACGCTTTCCCGCCGCCGGGCTTCTTCATCTCGCGATCGGCCAGTTCGGTGATCTCCAGTTCCGTGGCGACAGGCGTGGTGATGCGGATCAATTCGCCGGCACGGTCGAGCTGCTCGATGAAGTCGCGGTAGGATTCAAAGGCCATTATTTGCCAATGGTAACATTTTGGATTGGGGATGCAAACCGCCTTCACTACTTGACATGTAAAGAGTGCGGAACCATTTTTCGCGTGTGAACACAAAGTCCATCATCGCGTTGTTGGCGTTTTCATTGTTGCTGGGATGCGGAACGAAATCGAAGGAAGGCGATCTCAAGATGCCAGGGCCTGCAAAGGAGTATGTCATAGATGGAAAGCCTGATTTGGATGGCCTCACGGAAGTGCTCCGCAGTTATATGCTCGATCCGGGCAACGGTGGATTGCCAAAGGAATTGAACGAGCTGGTCACGAAGAAATACATCAAAGCATTGCCGACTGCGCCTGCTGGATTCAAATTGGCAATCGATACGCAGAAGAACGCGGTGATATTAGCTCCAGATAAATAGGCGCGTGAACATTGCGCCATTTTTGCGTAACGGCCACGCAGAGCGGTGATGGTTGGCACTTTGTTAGTCGTGTTTGATCAGGTAATTGGATGGTAATATCGTGGTATGAGAATTGCTATTTTCAGGAGTTGGATTAGGACACTTAGCATCACGCCATAAATGAAACACTCACTATCCATTCGCCATCGTGGTTTCACACTCATTGAGCTGCTTGTGGTCATCGCGATCATCGGAATTTTGGCCAGCATGCTTCTGCCGGCTTTGACAAAGGCCAAGGCGAAGGCGAATAGCACAAAGTGCATCAGCAATCTGGGGCAGACGGCCAAAGGTGTTCACTCATGGGCGCATGATGAAAATGATTTCCTATTGTCGCACCGCGATTTCAAAGGTGGCAAGGACGGGATTTGGTGGGGTTGGGTGGACAACATTCTTCCTCACTTGAACAATGATACGGGTGTGTTCATTTGCCCATCGAGTTCGGCGCAGTACACGTCCTACGCGCGCGTCGTCACCACGTATGGATTCAATGGGATTCAGTGGGTGGAAAATCTTCACTCCTTCGGAAGTGACCATTCTGGAAACCGCGCGCGAGTTCAGGATATCAGACAGAACACACTCACGGTGCTCGTGGGCGATGCCACTTATCACCGAGGTTGGTCGTGGCATGATGGCGATTACAACAACCGCCACAACCGAGCCAGACAGAACTTCAGTTTTGTCGACGGCCACGCGCAACAAGTGGATCAATATTTCAACGGAACACAGGAACCGTATAATTACGACGCGCCGGATCTTTCATGGGGATACAAATACAACGGTGACTGATAACAGAGGTGTCCCCGCTGCGATGGGCAGTTCGTTTGATTGACCTTTGGAGTTGCGACGAAGTAATCTCAAACCATGCGAACTGCACGAATCATCGTTATGTCTGCGGTGATTTTCTTTGGGGCAATTCAAATTGGTTTCACTGCGGAATCCAAGACCACGAAGGCCATTCACATGGAAAAGGCGACATTCGGCGGCGGCTGTTTCTGGTGCGTTGAAGCGCTCTTCGAGAGGTTCACGGGAGTGAAGTCGGTTGTTTCTGGTTACGCTGGCGGAAAATCTCCCAATCCCACTTACAAACAAATCTGCACTGGCACAACTGGACACGCCGAAGTCATCCAAATCGAGTTTGATCCGATGAAGATCAAATATTCACAATTGCTCGATATTTTTTGGGAGGCGCACGACCCGACCACGTTGAACCGGCAGGGTGCAGATGAAGGCACCCAATATCGCTCGGTGATATTCTTTCACGACGAAGAACAGAAAACCGCCGCGATTGCTTCGAAGAAATCTGCGTCTAAATTATTTGCAAAACCGATTGTCACCGAAGTGTCGGCGATGCCGAAGTTTTTTGTGGCCGAGGATTATCATCAGGATTATTTTCGTAAGAATCCTGATGCCCCTTATTGCTACTACGTCATTTCTCCCAAGCTGATGAAGCTTGAAAAGAAATATCAGGGCAAACCTCCCGGCAGTCTTTGATAGTCAGTTTTCGATTACTTGCTTCCCGGTTTCGTTGCCGGAATGGCTGCTAAATCTAGCGGAAGATTATCAGGTGAATAAGTCTCAACTCGCATTGCCAGCAGACTGAGAGTCGGCACTCCTAAATCTACAGCGCCGTTGGAACGGTCCACCACCATGGCGACGCCCACCAATTCTCCTTTTCGTTCGCGAACAATTTCGATCACTTCATTGACGCGCCCACCTTTTGTAACCACGTCTTCGACGATTAAAATCTTTTCACCCGGTGCAATCTGAAAGCCGCGTCGCAAGACAAGTTTGCCTTCTTCCTTCTCGGCAAAGATAAAGCGCAGTCCCAGTTGTCGGGCTACTTCCTGGCCAATCACCAATCCACCCATCGCAGGTGAAATCACAGTTGTAGGTGAGAGGTGTCGTGTTTTATCTGCGAGTGCCGCACCCAGTTTCTCGACAATGGGCATCTGTTGCAAGGCGATGGCGCATTGGAAGAACTGGCGGCTATGCAAGCCACTACGCAATACAAAATGGCCATCGAGCAGAGCGCCCGCATTTCGGAATGTGTTCAGAATCTCATCTTGAGTCACGCCGCGAAGGTATTGAGTAGATGGAATGATTTCAATACTGACCTGATTCAACTCGCTCGAAGTCACAAATTCTGTTAATTCCAACTCGTGGGCAAGTGGGGGAAGCTCATCATCTCAATTCTGTTGCTGCCGCTTTGTATCGGCTCGGCAATGGCCTTGTTTAAACTTATTTCCAAAGCGGGCACATCGCAGGAAATCTGGTTGCCATTAGCTTTTGGAGCGATTGGCTGGGTCGTTTTATTTCTCATCATGCCAAAACCGATGTGGCTTTACGTCACAGGCCATGAGTTGACGCACGCCATTTGGGTGAAACTTTTTGGCGGCTCGGTGAAGAGTATGCAGATTTCTGCTGAAGGCGGAAATGTCGTTGTCGACCGCAATAATTTTCTGATCTCACTCGCACCGTATTTTTTCCCGTTCTACGTCTTTCTTGTTGTTGGTATTTTTTCCGTCGGTAATTGGATTTGGAATTGGACTCATCACGCGCGATTCTTTTACGCACTCGTGGGTATCACCTATGCGTTTCATGTCACACTGACGCTGCATATTCTGCGAACAAAACAATCGGACATCACATCGCAAGGTTGGTTGTTTTCAGCGGTTGTCATTTTTCTCGGCAACGTGATTGTCCTATTGATTGGCCTTCCCTTGCTGACGGAAGAAGTCCCGCTCCCCAAGGTTTGCCGATGGTGGTGGGCGAACTCCATTGATGCCTACGGTTGGGTCTATCATACCGGTGCAACATGGATTTCCCGAATTCGGGCTTGAAATGGAACGCGGTAACTGACAAAGGAGAACTTCGATTTGACATGATTCTCAGCGAAATTATATCCGAAAAAGAGTTGGTTCTCCCCGAACTCAAGGCGACTGATCGTTGGGAAGCCATCGAAGAATTGATAGGGCACCTGATTGCGGTTGGTAAAATTAAGGCTGAAGACCGCGAGCCAATCACTGAATCCATCAAGCGCCGCGAGAAATCGATGAGCACCGGCATCGGATTCGGTGTGGGTATTCCTCATGCCTCAACGAATTTGATCGAGCATGTCTGCGCAGTGATGGGACGTTCACGAAAAGGCATCGATTTTGATTCGCTGGACAATCAACCTGTGAACCTGATTGTTCTTTTCCTCGTGCCACAGGGTCAGTTTCAAAAACATCTTCACACACTTGCAGGAATCGCCAAGCTGATGCACGACCGCGAATTTAGAAATTCTATCGAGCAAGCTTCCGACGCCGAGGCCATCGTACAGGTCATTCGCGCCCCAATCGCACGGCATTAGCCGTCTCACGCTGTGATCCGTCGCCAGATTGAGCAACGCATCCAAACAGCGACGCTCGCAATTCTGCCCGATGCCGATGCGGCCTCTGTACTCATTCGTCCATGTCAGGATTCGAAATTTGGCGATTACCAGTGCAATGCCCTCATGGCACTGGCCAAGGCACGCAAATTAAACCCACGCCAACTGGCCACGGATGTTCTCGCCAAACTGGATGTTGCAGAATGGTGCGAACGCGTTGAAATCGCCGGAGCTGGTTTTCTCAATTTTCACCTATCAAAGGCAGCCATTGCAACGGCGCTCCAATCGGCTGCTCGCGATGAATACAGATTCTTTCGCAAGACAGATCATCCGCGTACCATCGTCATTGACTTCAGTTCGCCCAATATCGCCAAGCCGATGCACATCGGTCATATCCGGTCGACCATTCTCGGCGATTGCCTTGCTCGCACGCTGCGTTTGCTGGGACACCGAGTCATCACGGACAATCATATCGGCGATTGGGGCACACAATTCGGCAAGTTGATTGTCGGTTGGAAAACCGATCTCAACCGTACCGCACTTGATACCGATGCCATTGCTGAGATGGAGCGACTTTACAAATTAGTAAATGCCCGGTGCGACGCCGATCCAACCGTGATCGAATCCGCGCGCAAGGAACTTGTAAATCTACAGGAAGGAGATGCTGACAATCTTTCCATCTGGCGCGAGATGATTGCCCTGTCGCAAAAACAGTTTGATACAATTTACGGGCGGCTTGGTGTCCGATTTGATCACACCTACGGTGAAAGCTTTTACAACCCGCGACTGAAATCTGTTGTGGAAGATTTGCGTGCGAGCGACATCGTCCGCGAGAGTGAAGGTGCTCAGGTGGTTTTCTTCGACGACATTCCCTCGCTGAAAGATCACCCAGCCATAGTCCAAAAGCGCGACGGAGGTGCGAACTATACCACGACAGATCTCGCTACGATTGAGTTTCGATTGCGGACTTGGGGTCCGGATGAAGTTGTTTATGTCACCGACGGCCGGCAACAGCTTCATTTTCAGCAATTGTTTTCCATCTTTCGACGCTGGCATTCGAACACACAAATGCGACTGGCACACGTCTGGTTCGGTTCGATTCTTGGTGACGATGGCAAGCCGTTCAAAACTCGTTCGGGCGAAACGGTGAAGCTGGCGGACTTGCTCGATGAAGCCGAAGAACGCGCGCTCAAAGCGGTGCAGGAAAAGAATCCTGATTTACCGCAGGAGACGCAGCGTGAAATCGCCCGCATTGTCGGACTGGGCGCTGTGAAATATGCTGACCTATTGCCGAATCGGCAGAGTGATTATGTTTTCAGTTGGGATAAAATGCTCGCACTTCAGGGCAACACGGCTCCCTATCTGCTCTACGCATACACGCGAGTTCAAAGCATATTTCGTAAAGTCGAATTTGTCCGCAGCCAGACTTCGTCACTCCAGTTAGCTGCGCCGGAAGAATTGGCGCTCGCGCGTCATTTATTGAACTACGGGATGGTAATCGAGGCCGTTGCAGAAGAATACCGGCCAAATTATCTCTGCAACTATCTTTACGAATTGGCCGGTCATTTCGCCCGGTTCTATGAAGGGTGCCCGGTGCTGAAGGCTTCCGAAAGCGAACGCGACTCGCGACTGCTCCTTTGCCACCTCACAGCGCATGTATTGCGGCAAGGATTGGAATTGCTCGGCATCGAAGTGGTCGATCAGATGTAGTCGTCCGACTCAGTTTCGCTTTGGGAGTAGTCTCTCCAATTTCGCGAACAGCGATTTCTTGTCACTGCACTTCATCAATTTGGTAGCGCTCAAAATACCGTACCCATTGCCATAAGCCGAGCCGTTGGCCACACAATAATCAGTGGAGTGTGCGAGAATCTGATTGCGAGCCAAGCTGATCGCATTCGATCGACTCCCCTCCACTTCATATTTCCATCCGACCAAGATCGATGTTGGAAATATTGAGCGCAGGTTGGAAATGATTTTACGTGTGGGAATCAATTCAGCCAGTAATTGCCCTTCAGAAGTGGACACCTTACCGCCGGTCAACTGTGTTCGCTTGCCGTTTTTCTTCTCAATCCAAATGTTGCCAAAACGAAAATCCGAGACGGCTGCCGCATGGAAAACTGCGCCGATCTTTTTGGCTGAAAGTATGGCGAGCCTCTCGCTCAAATCTTCTGTAGATGAAAAACGAATGATTCTTTGTGAGTGTTGAGCGCCTGCATAACTGGCTGTCTCACTCAGGAGCAATGTGACTTGATGTCCGCGAGCGACAAGTGTGTTTGCCAGTTGCGAACCCAGAGTGCCAGTGGAGTGGTTGGTCAATCGACGAACCAAATCGAGCGATTCAATAGTGGGGCCGGCTGTGACTACGCAATGCACGATTTCAATTATACAAAGTCAGAGACGGATTGCAGCGAATATTGCGGATTTGAATCCCTGCTGCCGCATGGCATGTTTTGCACGTGAGCAAAATTGTTGGCATCGACCTTGGCACGACTAATTCACTCGTCGCTTATGTGGACTCTGGGATTCCGTATGTGATTGCGGATGACGCAGGACAACGCCTCACGCCCTCGGTAGTGCATATCGCTTCAGATGGAACGGCGGCCATCGTTGGCCGGCAGGCAAGCCGCATGCGCGTATCGCATCCTGCGGAAACTGTTTATTCGGTGAAGAGATTCATCGGCCGTCGTGGAGCTGATCTTTCGACAGAGGACAGACTCGTGTTGTATCCGATCAGCGGCGAGTCGAATGAAAGTTTGTCCATCGATATTCAGGGACAAAGATTTTCTCCCGAGGAGGTTTCAAGCGAAGTCTTGAAGAAGTTAAAACGCGATGCCGAGGCTGCGTTGGGCGAATCCATCACCCGAGCGGTCATCACAGTCCCCGCTTATTTTAACGACGCACAGCGCAACGCAACCAAGCGGGCAGGGGAATTGGCTGGATTCAATGTGGAACGAATCATCAACGAGCCGACTGCCGCCGCGTTGGCTTACGGTTTGGACAAGCAGAAGGATCGAGCGAAAGTAGCGGTGTACGATTTAGGCGGCGGTACATTTGACCTGTCGATTCTTGAGTTGCACAATGGTGTCTTTCAAGTGCTCGCCACCCATGGGAATACGCGACTGGGTGGTGACGATATTGATCGTGTTCTCGACACTTGGTTGACTTGTAAAATCACAGAGTCGGGCGGGCCAACTCCATTGGACCTTCCGATGGCGGCTCGTGTTAGAATGGCTGCGGAAGCGGCGAAGGTGGCGCTTTCATCCTTCATTGAAACAGAAATCACGTTGCCGTTTCTGTCGCCGACATTCAGTTTCCAATGCGCCCTGACTCGCGTCGATCTTGAGCAGATTGCTCGACCGATCATTGATCAGACTCGCGCACATTGCCTGCGTGCTTTGACGGATGCGAAGGTTGAGGCAAAAGAACTCGATCAAGTCATTTTGGTTGGCGGACAAACCCGGATGCCTTTGGTTCGTCGGTTGGTTTCAGAATGGTTTGGCTGTACTGAGTTCGAGGAAGTGCGAGGAGGCGTGCGTATCGGAACCGATCCACATCTTGCAAAGGGGCCAGTGTTGAACACATCTCAGAATCCTGACGAAGCTGTGGCGTTGGGCGCTGCGATTCAGGCGGCGATCTTATCTGGAGAATTCAAAAATGTGTTGTTGTTGGATGTCACGCCGCTGTCGCTGGGAATTGAGACATTCGGCGGTTTAATGAATGTGATTATCCCCCGCAACTCAACCATTCCGACAAAGGCTGGCGAAGTCTTCACGACGGCTGTGGATGGCCAGAAGGATGTGCTCATTCATGTGCTGCAGGGCGAGCGTGATCGCGCAAAAGATAATTGGAGCCTCGGCCGATTCACTCTCAATTTTGATCGCGCTCCACGCGGCGTTCCGCGTGTGGGTGTGCAATTTGAAATCGATGCTGATGGTATTTTGAATGTGCTCGCGCGCGACATCAAGACGGGGCATCAGACGGTGGTGCCGATGAAAAGTGCCGTGGATGTGGATGACGCCAAAGTGCAGCAGATGGTCGAAGAATCGGTTGTGCACGCATTCGATGATCTGGCGGCACGACGTTGGATCGAGGCATCGGCTGGATCGATCGCAGCGGTCAAGGCCACTCGACTGGCGATGACAGAATTTGAAAGTGAGTTGGGAATTGAATCACGGAAAAACATTATCGCCGCTTTGTCGGAGGTGGAGGCGGCTTTGCAAAGTGAATTGGATAATCAAACTGGCGATGTCAACCGATTGAAATATGCCACATCGGTGCTGGACCGATGCACTGCGCCATTGGCTGATCTGATGGTGATGAGAGCTGCGGAGAAACGTCTGATCCGGCAAGGACTGCTGAGTTAAGTCGAACTAAACTTTCAACGATCCGAACGGGTTGTTGAAAGAAGGCTGGGGAGCAGCTGCCGGCGGCGGTGGCTGCTGCTGGGAATCCTTCGGTCGCAAATCTTCTGCGGTCGTATGTTCTTTCTCCGCATTCGCTGGGCGACGGTTCTTTGGCAGCGGAGTGATGATGACTGAAATGGAACGTCCGACAATTTTCGGCATCGAGTCGGCTTTGCCATAAGCGGCAGTCTTTTCGATGAACGTGGCGACCGTTTGTTTTCCGAACTCGGTGTGAGCCATTTCACGACCTCGGAAGCGCAACACGATCTTCACCTTCATGTCATCGTTCAGGAATTCGATGGCATGGTTCAGTTTGAATTCGAAATCGTGAGGGTCGATGCTGGGGCGGAGCTGTATTTCCTTGAGCTTGCTTGCGTGGCTGTGCTTCTTGGAATCCTTCTCCTTCTTCTGCTGCTCATACTTATACTTGCCAAAATCAATGATCCTGCAGACTGGCGGGACAGCGTTCGTGGCGATCTCAACTAAGTCCAGTCCCTTGTCACGAGACATCTGCAAGGCAGTATTCAGCGAGATGACGCCGAGTTGCTCGCCTTTCTCGCCAATAAGCCTGACCTCAGTCGCACGGATTTTCCCGTTGACTCGGACTTGTGGAGCAAAATTCCTCGACGGAAAGAAGGGGCGTGACTGACTCAAGAATTAAGAAGGGTTGAAGACAAAACCATCTCTAGGCCTTATCCAATGTTATTTCGTAAAAACTCACTGGCGTGAAACTAGCGGTTCCCATTTATCTGACAAGAGAAATTCGTCCTCTTTTTTCGTGTCAAACCCGATGGCAGTAGTTACGGTCCCGCGCGATTTATGGCGACTATCAAACCCTTTGACGCATTGCGGCCAAAACCTGACTTGGCCGGCTGCATCTGCGAGCTTCCGTACGATGTGATGTCCAGTGCCGAAGCTCGCGCCATCACCACGAGAAATCCATTGAGCTTTCTTCGTGTCAGCAAACCGGAAGTTGACCTGCCGTCCGACACTGATATCCACAGTCCAAAAGTTTACGCCAAAGGTCTGGAAAATCTCACCAGCCTCGTCTCTCAAGGCGCGCTGCGGCGGGATGTCCTGCCCTGTCTCTATCTTTACCGTCAGGTGATGGGCGACCATGCACAGGTGGGGCTCGTCGCGGCGGCGAGTTGCCAGGAATATCTGGCCGGCATCATCAAGAAGCACGAGCTGACGCGCGTGGATAAGGAGGATGATCGTGTCCGGCACATCGAAACACTCAACAGTCAGACCGGGCCTGTGTTTCTCACGTACCGCGCCAACGCCACCTTCGACGCTTTCGTGGCAAATAAAATATCCACTGCCGCCGAGGTGGACTTCACCAGCGCCGATGGCGTGCGTCACACCACTTGGACTATCTCGCTTGCCCAAGAAATCACGTTCATTGAAGAGACCTTCGCAGCCATTCCATTTCTTTACATCGCCGATGGCCATCATCGCAGTGCGGCGGCCGCCCGGATTTTTACATCGCGCAAAGGGCAGGGGAATAGCGCGCGTTTTCTCGCGGTCATCTTTGCGCACAACCAAATGCAGATTCTGCCCTACAACCGGGTGCTGAAAGATTTGAACGGGCACACACCGGCGGCATTGATGGAGAAGCTCCGCGCGGTATTCGACATTCGGGAATGCAGCGATGCCAAACCCGCGAGCAAACATGAACTCGGACTTTATCTGGGCGGCAAATGGTCGCGGCTCAGTTTCCGTCCGGAGTTCCTCGCCAGTGTAGACCCGATTGAGAACCTCGATGTGACGCTTTTGCAGAAGCTCATCCTCGCGCCACTCTTTGGCATCGACGATCCGCGCACGAGCACCCGCATCAATTTTGTCGGCGGCATTCGTGGTACGGCTGAACTTGAAAAACTCGTCAATGCAGGCGACTACGCCTGTGCCATCTCGATGTATCCCACGAGCATCGAAGACCTGATGAGCATCGCGGACGCCGGCGGCATCATGCCACCCAAGAGCACCTGGTTTGAGCCCAAGCTGCGCGACGGCCTGTTTTCTCACATGATTTAAGGCGCGCTTTTCTACTTGGCGGGCTTGGCGGCTTGGCAGTTAACTAAGGCATTATTTGAATCGAATATGAAAATCGTTTTGGCGTACTCCGGCGGCCTCGACACTTCGGTGCTGCTTTCGTGGATCAAGGAAAAGTATCAGGCAGAAGTCATCTGCTTCTGCGCCGATATCGGTCAGGAGGATGAACTGCGCGGACTGGAGAAGAAGGCGAAGGGGACGGGCGCGGCCAAGATATACATCGACGATCTGCAGGAGGAATTCGCGCGCGACTTCATCTTCCCGATGATCCGTGCCAATGCCATTTATGAGGGGCAGTATTTTCTGGGCACGAGCATCGCGCGGCCGCTCATCGCCAAGCGCATGATCGAGATTGCCAGACTGGAAGGGGCTGACGCCATCGCCCACGGAGCGACGGGCAAAGGCAACGATCAGGTGCGCTTTGAATTGACGACGGCCGCTCTGGCGCCGGGACTGGACATCATTGCACCGTGGCGCGATGAACGCTTCCGCACGGACTTTCCCGGACGGCAGGCGATGATTGATTACTGCGCGGCGAAACGGATTCCCGTGCAAGCCAGCGCGAAGAAGCCCTTCTCGATGGATCGCAATCTCCTGCACATTTCCTACGAGGCCGGAATTCTCGAAGACCCGTGGTTCGATGCGGGCGACCCCAAACATCGCGACTATTTCACCACGCTCTCTGTATTGCCGGAGGACGCGCCGGACAAGCCGGAGTTTGTGACGCTGGATTTTGTGCGCGGCGATTGCGTGTCGGTGAATGGCCGGAAATTCAATCCGCTCGGAGTGATGCGTGCGCTCAACAAACTCGGTGGCAAACATGGCGTGGGGCGTGTGGACATGGTCGAGAACCGGTTTGTGGGAATGAAAAGCCGTGGCGTGTACGAGACGCCCGGCGGCGCAATTCTGCATTTTGCCCATCGACAAATCGAGAGCCTGACGATGGACCGCGAGGTGATGCACCTGCGAGATTCCCTCATCCCCAAATATGCGGAGTTGGTCTATTACGGCTTTTGGTTCGCGCCCGAAAGGCTGGCACTGCAGGCGCTCGTCGAGGAATCGCAGCGCAACGTGACAGGCACCGTGCGTGTGAAACTCTACAAAGGCGGCATCCACGCCGCAGGCCGCAAATCAAAACAGAGCCTCTACAATCCGCACATCGCGACGATGGAGGCCGACCCCACCAAAGCCTACAATCAGGACGACGCCACGGGCTTCATCCGCTTGAACGGCCTTCGCCTGCGCGTGAATTCAACCGTGAACGGAGCGAAGAATCTGGCGAAGACCTCGTAGTATTTTATCATGTTGGGTGGGTGGATTCTGGTCTGGCTCGGCTTGATATCCGGCCATTGTGTGGTTGGTTAGCGTTAGGTAGAAGTTTTTTATGCTTATCATCACTCGATTCTTTCAACTCGTGGCTGTCGTGTTTGCTGGGTTCGCGGTTTATCTGGCGCTGGTTCGATTGCCGCAGCATGTAAATGGGAAAGTGTTGGCGGAACAGAAGGCTGGTGCACTTGAGAGGGAGAAGCTGGGGTTTGAGATTGCCAGATTGCGAAGCACGAAGAATGAAAACGAACGCGAGGTGATTCGCGCCAAGATATCGGCTGTCGAAGCTGGACGCGATAGAGTTTTAGTCGAACAACGGAAAACTTTTCTGGAGACGCAGTTCGCCAACTTGCAAACCTTGATCAAATCAATGGAAACAGATCAATCAGCCATGGCTCTGCGCGAAGGTGTCCTGCGAGATGAGATCAAAAAGACTCAGACGCTGTATTCGAATACAGAGGCTGACCGCAGAGTGATGGCTGTTGCGATGGGGCGTCAAACAGAAGCCAACAACAGATTGGCGACTGAGAATGGCACATTGAAAACGGCACTGGCCGCATTGAATTTGCCGCAAAATACTCGATCAGCGACACCCCAAGTTTCAAGAGTGGCATTGATCCCAACTTTTGTCAGACAGCCAGCTCTGGTTATTCAGCAAACTCCTGCGCCTTCTGCTGCGCCTGTAATTCCTGTGGCTCCGAGGGGTGCATTGGGAGGTGCGCTTGGATATCAGGCCAACTTTCAGCCTTCTCCAACTGGCCATTCTGGGGTCGTCAGAAAATTTGATAATGCACGCAGTGAAGTGTACGTCGATATCGGGAAGAAGCATGGAGTAAGCGAAGGTTCCGTGCTCATGATTCAGCGCGGAGAACGGACGATTGGAAATGCCAACGTGACTTTTGCCTTTGGTGAAAGTGCGCTGGGTCGGATGCAAGGTGATGGGAAGCCCGCAGCAGGCGACAAGGCGGTCAAGATTCGTTGATACTTTGAGGTTCCCAAAGTGAGGGGATTACTGTAACAAATCGCACAGTGAGGTGAAATATGGGTATTACTACAAAGATTATGTTGGCGTTGGTCATAGTGTCGGGGTTGGCGGGCATTGTACTCGGGATTACTTATGTGCCCGGCAAAATCCAGGCGAAGGTTGATGCGGTGTCAAAGGAGGCCGGTGACAAAGTTAGCAAAGCGAACACAGAATTGGCCACAGTTAAATCCAAATACGAAAAGTCCGAATCAGAATTAACCACCACCAAGTCCGATCTCGCCACGGCCAATACTGAGAAGACGAAGTTGAAATCTGATTTTGACACTTTGAATAGCACTTCAACCGAAGGAACCAAAACGGCTTTGGCAAACAAACAACTTGCTGATGAGGCAGTGAAACAGCGCGACGACGCGCAAAAACAGTTAGCAACCTACCAAGGCTACAAGAAGACTGCCGAAGAGTTTCAAGCACTTGGAGTTCCTGTGGACGACATCAAAAAACAGTTGGATGAACTGAAAACATTAAAAAGTACCGCAAGCGCCAATAAAGGTGGCAAGATGGTTCAGGGAATTTCCGGTACGATTCGAAACGTAGATCCCAAATACGGGTTTGTTACCATTGATATTGGTGCTGCAAAAGGGGTCAAAGCTGCGGGGCTAATGTCGGTGACACGTAATGGGAAGTTCGTTGGTCAGATTAAGGTTCGAACAGTCCAGCCAAGTCTATCAATTGCCGACGTGGTCAAAGACATGACCAAAGAAGAATTAAAAGAAGGCGACGTCGTCGCCGTGACCAATTTCTAATTCATGCGTACCAATCACCGCTCTGCTTTAGGATTGCTCATTCTTCTTCTCGTCTTCACATGGCTCGGCATGGGTTGTACTGGCATTGATGCGGATAATGCATCGGAACGTCCGTGGAACGAGCCGAAGGGTAATGGCGGCGGTATTTTGGGTTCAGGCAGGCCGAATCGGTAGCCTGCCTTTATTTAGCGCGGATTAATTCTTCAGCTGTGACAAGGCAATCCATTCGGATGTCGTGTGACTCGACTGGCACATTTCCAACTAATTGAACACTGAAGGCGACGCCAATTCTTAAGCCGCGAATTTCCGCCAACATACGATCGAACCAACCGCCGCCTCGTCCCAATCGTCCACCTGTACTATCGAATGCAAGTCCGGGTACGAGCACGCAATCAATCTCACTGAATGGAATAACTTGGCTTCCTGCCTTCGGTTCCAATACGCCGTATTTTCCAGAAATCAAATCGGTGTTCGGATTCGACACGAGAACGGCGGAATAGGTTGTTTGGATTGGATTAAATTGCGGCAGGCAAATTCTTTTGCCGGTTGAGATCGCTTCTTTCAAAA
>CAMDOH010000057.1 GCA_945903605.1 Akkermansia muciniphila | reverse complement strand
CTTTGGGCAAGCCCATGTCACCGACACTTTCAATTTCCTGTATCTGAAAAAACCGTGCGAAATAATTTGTCGCGTGATTTCATCCGGCAGTGCAAGCGCGACGCATCGACCAGATTCTTTCCAATCTCGGCTACTGCAGCCGGAGTGAGGCACGCGCTTGGCTGAAGGCTGGCCGAGTGATGGTGAGTGGAGTTCCTGCTCAATCGCCGGACGAAAAAGCCGATCCCACTCTGATGATCGTGGATGGCGAACCTGTTGAACACCCTCACGGGATTCTTGCTGTGATCCACAAACCGGCTGGCTTTGTTTGTTCGCACGATCGAAATGAAGGGCCGACGATTTACGAGTTACTGCCCGAACGGTGGTCACAGCGTAATCCATCGATTACCACGATTGGCCGGCTGGACAAGGATGCAACAGGCGTTCTGCTCGTCAGCGATGATGGCGAGCTCGTTCATCGATGGACGTCGCCCAAACACAAAGTGTCGAAGATTTACGAAGTGACCGTGAATCAGGATTTGCAGCCGCGGTTAACCAGCCTCTTTGCCTCGGGTGAATTGCTGTTGGATGGCGAGGATAAGCCATGCGTGCCTGCCAAGTTGGAGATTATCTCCGCCCGCGAAGCGAGACTTGAATTGACCGAGGGGCGTTATCATCAAGTGAAGCGGATGTTTTCCAATCAGGGTTTCGATGTGTTGCGATTGCATCGAAGCCGGTTTGGTGATTTCGAATTGGGCGACCTGCTGCCTGGGCAATTGCGATTGCTGCCAATCAACCTTTTTCAGTAGCACGCAAAGCGACGGAGTTGCAGCGCGGTTAATGTGCTTTATCCGCGACAGATTTCAGCCATTCTCCGGCGCGTGTCTGCAAATTGCACCGAAACGACTTTTCGCTATGAGCGATTGCGTGCGGTGAGCGGTGGCATTCTCGAGAGCGCCGCCACAACGTTTCTACTGCTCATCGCAGTGAGTCATTTCAAAGCAGACGCAACGGCGAAGGGATTGATCAGCATCGGCGGCAGTATCGGACTCATGCTCGGGCCTGTGGTCGTGGGGATGATGGAACGAGCGCAATTACCAGCAGCGCGCGGAGCCGCCTGCGCGGCGGCCATCGGTGCAGCCTGTTTTACGATCATGGCTCTCGTTCCGGTGCTACCCGTCTACGTCATCGGAGCCATGATCGCGATGGCGTCGGCCTCGGCAACCATTCCACTGATGACGCAAGTCTATCAGGACAACTATCCCGAATCATCCCGTGGCAGATTGTTTTCTCGCGCGCTGATGATCCGGATCGGCACGGCAGCCATATTCAGCGCAGCAGCGGGTTGGTTGCTCAATCAGAATATGGAATTCTATCTGCGTTGGTTGTTGCTGATTTTTGCATTGGCATTTGTCTTTGCCAGCTGGTGTTTTTCAAAGATTCCATCGCTCCCATTGGTGAATTCGGGTAGCGCGCATCCCCTGCGAGCCTTTCGATCGGTGCGCGATGACCGCCTGTTTCGCTGGACGCTGCTGTGCTGGATGTTGATGGGGTTCGCAAACCTGATGATGTTCCCATTGCGCGTGGAGTATCTCGCAAATCCAAAATATGAAGGGATGTTGAAGATGCAATTCGCCCCCGTTGAAGTGGCCTTGCTGGTGGGTGTCATTCCAAATGCAGCGCGATTTCTACTGAGTCCACTTTGGGGTTGGTTGTTTGACCGGATGAATTTCTTTGTGATGCGCATCTTGTTGAACCTCGGATTTGCACTGGGCATTTTTTCATTTTTCACGGGCAGCGACATGACATCGTTGGTGTTTGGCGCGATCATCTTTGGTGTCGCAAATGCTGGGGGCGACGTGGCGTGGGGACTGTGGGTGACGAAGTTTGCGCCGCCGGAACGCGTGGCTGACTACATGAGCGTGCATACTTTTTTCACGGGGATACGAGGAGTGGCTGCGCCGTTGCTCGGGTTCCATCTCATTTCTCCCAACTCCCTCATTCCAATGGCAGCGGTGGCGAGCGGATTGATACTGGCAGCGACATTGATGCTGATCCCCGAAATCAGATGGGGCCGGAAAACGAGACCGGGAATCACCGTTGTCGAAAATGTATCGGAATGAATGCGCTCAAGCCGAGAGAAGCTTGAGCAGCTGTTCGCGACCTTGACTGAGATTTTTGTAGATGGCGATTGGCTCTGGCATCGTTGCCAAGGCTCGGTGCAAACCGATGGATGCGGATTGGCAGAGCATCAATTCGGGCAATGGCAGGTTGAGTAATCGGATGCCGAATAGCACGCCACCGGTTTCCGGCAATCGATAAAAGATCTGATACTCGATGCGAACCCAAATATCGTCGGCACGGAATGGCGGGATGAGCTTGGAGAGAATTCTCGTGGGATGCTGATTGAGTTCAGGCGAACGGCTCAGTCCCCAATTGGCGCGTTCCCAGCCTGTGTCGGGCTTGATGCGTGCCAGAAACTGACTGATGCGATCGCCAAGTTTCGCGTTCAGTCCTGGAACGGGATCATGAATCTCGGAAAGTGGCCGACCCAACTTTTCTTCCGGATGCCACGATGATGGAAAACAAACGCAGCCGGCTTGAAGGACATATTCGCCACCGGCCGGAGCAGCCAGCAATAGGAAGTCTGACTCCCAAGCTTCGCCCAGCCAGCGGATGAGCGCGGGCGCGTCACGGTCATCTGGCATTTTTTTCGTGTCTTCGGCGGAAACAGTATTCCAACGGATCGCGTGCCGAACAGTTTCGGCAATCATCAATGCGGCATCGGGTTTGTAAACGAGCGTGTGAGCAGGCGTGTCGCGAAGCCAGCGGCGACGTTCGGCGATCATCTCACCGCTGGGATTTTGAACGCCGAAGAATCGTTGGGGTGATCCGGCTCGGATGCCGAATCGGAATTGATAATCCTCGTTGGGAAATAATTCGGCCCAAACTGGGACGCCGGTGGTCACGGAGTGGCGGGCTGCACGGCGGAATTCTTGGCGGGGGTGTTCCAACTAAAGAGTCGCTCGCGCAGTTTCTTCAGTTTTGATGGCAATGTTTCGAGCGGATTGCCCTTTAGAATGGGATAGATGCTGGCGTAGTCGTCGGTCCAAAGCATGACGCGGTCGGAACTGTTGGCCAGTCGCCCATCGGCATCATCGGCCGCTTTGAGCACGTCTTTGTTTTTGGTGACGATCACCCAAGTGGATGCGTAGAACCGTCCGCTCTCGGAATTGTCGACGACGACAGCACGCCAATCTATGTACTTGGCCAGCTTTTCGACGACAGGCTCGAGGTTCAGGAATCGGTTGGAAATGTGGACGACCAATACGCCATCAGGCTTGAGCAGTTTTTTATAAAGGTCGAACGATTCCTTTGTGAGCAAATGTACCGGAATGGCGTCGCTGCTGAAGGCGTCGAGGAGCAACACATCGAAGTTCTTGTTTGAATCCAGTTCCATGGAGAGGCGCGCATCGCCGAGCACCACTTCATTGGAAGCGGCGCAGAGCTTGAGGTAATTGAACTTATTTTCGGCCACCCATTTCACCTGCGGATTGATTTCGTAGAAGCAGTAGTAGTCACCCTTTTTGCCAAAACCGGCTAGAGTGCCTGTCCCCAACCCAACCACGCCGACACGCTTGTTCGTTTGCTGCGAATGCAGGATGGCAATTCCCGCTCCACTATTGTCGGCATAATAGCTCGTCGGTTTTCCAATCCAATCCGGATGCGTGTATTCAAGCCCGTGCGTGATCTTGCCGTTCAACAACAACAAATAGTGCCAGTCCGGATCTTCCACGGAATATTCCTTGATCTTCAATGTGCCGTAGAAATTGCGCGACTTGAACAAGCCGTCGCTCTCTTCTTCCTTGTGATGATAAGTGAGCGTTGCGAGCACAGCGATGGCCATCGCGGCCGCTAGCCATGAAGATCTCAACGCGAATCCGGACCAATAGGTTAAGCTTACCCAGACGAATGAAATCGCGATCAACACGAGCCAAGCGGCGACGATCCATGTCCATTGGCTCTCGAATTCTCCAATCGAAAGTGACGCCGCAGCCCAAATTGCAGCTGCCATCGTTGCAGCCGTCGCAGCCGCGATGATTTCACATGCCAAAAGATTATCGAGCCACTGACGGTACAGATTTTTGACCACGCCCGCCAACAAGCAAGCGCCGATGAAGGCTGTACCGCCGACCATCGACTGTTTCCAAAGCGGCATTTCCGATCCTCGAAACAGCGCCCAACACAACGCGCCCCAACAAATCGCCATCAAGACGCCGATGGTTCTACGACGCACTTCCAAGACGGATGGAGCCAGCAGTGTGACCAGCAAGAGTAGAATGGCATTGGCAGCAATGCTGGCGGCAAACTCCCAATATCCCTTGAACAAAAGGGGTGCGCCGACAGCCACACATAATCCGCCTAATGCGCCGCCGCCGGAAAGGAACAGATAATATTGCGTCAAGTGCGATGTCCCCGGCCGCAGTCGGTACATTTCTCCGTGGCAAACCATGCAACCGAAAAATAAAGTTGCACAGTACGCGCAGAGTTGCGGCACGATATCGAGGTCCACTCCCCTGAAAAGTGCGAAGCAGCCGGCCGCCCAGCTCAGTGCCAGCAGGCCAAGATAGACATGGCGCGAATACCAACGGGGACTGTCGAAACAGATAATGAAAGTGAGTAGGTACAGCGCCAATGGAAGAATCCAAAGAAACGGCACTACGGCGACATCCTGACAAATCTTGTTCGTCGTGGACATGAACAACGCTGTGCCGCAGGCCGGCAACAGCAGCCAAAGCAAGCGTTGCCAACTCTTGGGAGTCTGACTGTCGCTATCGGCACTGGTCTTCGCCGACTCAGTTTTGATTTCAGCCGGCACCGAGCTGCGTCCTGCGAGCCATGCGACAAAAAGAATAATCATGGCGAAACAAACCATGCCGATGGACCACGCGTTGACCTGATCCGTGCGCGTCATGAATGGTTCCACCAAGAATGGAAATGTGATCAATGGTAACAGCGATCCGATATTCGACAGTGAATAGAGCCGGTACGGCGATGTGCCGGGATGTGCCCGACTGAACCACGCTTGCAACAATGGCCCGGTCGCCGCCAAAGCCAGATACGGCAGCCCGAGGCTGAACAACAGGAGTTTCAGAATCTGCCAAATCGGGTCTCCATCGGGGGTCGGCTTGAGTGATTCATCAGGACGGATGGGCAGTGTGCACACTGCCAGAAGAATTAATCCGCCATGAATCAAAGTCTGCGCCTTGAGAGATCGCAGCCCGGAAAGCCAATGCGCATAGGCGTACCCAGCAAAAAGTAAACACTGAAAAAACAGGAGGCAAGTGGTCCACACACCGGCACTGCCACCAAACCACGGCAGGATGTATTTGCCGATGAGCGGCTGCACTTGAAACAGGAGAAACGCTCCAAGAAAAATTGCCAACCCGAAGGCCAAGATCCCGTAGCGCCTCAGCATATCGGCGTCTGCCAGTGGCACTGGCAGTTTGTTGGGGTGGTTTTCTGATTGTTGGTTTGGGGTCAAGCTCATCGAGAATCAACTGGGAAAGAATTGGTGAACCGGCCACTTGTCGAAAGGCGACACGCAGAGAAAGTACCCGCGAATGGAATTCAATCAATCCGAATCCGTTGCCAGATTCAGCGGCGAGCGAGTGATTCAGCTCGCAAGCGTCGATACTGCTCTCGGTTTTCGGCGTCGTAATATTCCACAGGGTTATGATCGTCCCTCAACAATCTGCCCCGCTCAGTTGGAACTGTCCGAGTTTGACTGAACACCAACCCTGCTTCGCTTCGCACCCAAGGATGTGCGCGCTCAATATCTGCTTCGCGCGCCGGCTTCAACACGGCTTTCGATGAAGCAACGAAAAACACATTGCCGTTTCCTGATGCGTGAATGAGCACGCTGTCAAAGACGGCGCGCAGTGTCCGGTCAATCGAGGCGATGTAATCCTCTTTGCCGAGATCAAATTCACCAAAACAATTCATGACCAGAACGCCGTCTTTGTGAAGACGCCGCTTCATGATTGCAAAAGCTTCACGCGAGAGCAGGTGTGACGGCGATGAGTCGCCGAGAAACGCATCGAGAATAATCGCGTCGTATTCTTGGGTGGTCACATTCAAGTGATGACGGCCATCGTCGATTATCAAACTAACTTTTTGGGGGTCGAACCCGAAATGGCTTTGCGCTATCCCAGAAACTTTGTCGCTGATTTCCACGACTTCGACTCGCGCACCGTCACGCGCGAATTCCATCGGGACAATTCCAACCCCGAGTCCAACGCAAAGGACATTGCGAATCTCCGGCACGTACATCCTCGCCAGCCCATGCAATGCCACGGTGAAAACGGACAAGCTTTGGCCAGATGAAACCTCGTAGGTGTTCTGAACGAGAAGGTCGTTCAGCAACATCCGCCGCTTTGCCATCGAATACTCATCTTCCATCACCATCAAAGTGCCGAAGTGCGAATTCTGTTGGTGAAGGAGTTTGCCTAATCGTTGCAATCTTGAACGATCTCGACTCGTGCCAGAACTGATCGTGAGCGACGCCAACAGCGCGCCAATGATCAGCAACATCGTGGGCGCAGCGGCTCTGTTGAAAAAAACGAAATACGAAAGGCCCAGTGCGACGATACAACCGGCTGTCGCCCACATCGTCACTGAATTGGGACAGAGCGGAATGAGAACATATCCGATGAGCAGCGTGCCAATCACACTGCCGAGGGTGCTGATGGCCGAGAGTCGACCTGCGTTCTCGCCTGCTTTCTCAGCCGAGACAGTCAATTCTCGAATCAGGATTGGAACCGTCATCGCCAAAAGAATCAGTGGGACGAGAAAGAGAAACATCGAAGCGACGAGTGATCCTACCGCGAGTTTCCATCGCAGACAGCCCATGCAAACCGTCTCGACCAACGAAGTCGCCACAGCCAGATAAATTCCGGCAACGATGAGAAGCCGGTAAAGTCGCTGCACGGCGCCCGATCTGCTGGTCAGTTTTCCGCCGAGATGATAGCCGATGGCTAACGCCAGAAGAGTGACTGTGATTTGCGCCGTCCATACGAAGTGCGATGTACCGAGGTAGGGAGCGAGCATTTTTGCGCCGAGAATCTCGACGATCAATACAGCCCCGCCAGTGACAGCGGCGGTGAGATAGAAATACCACAATGGCAACGCCACTCCAGCAGGCGGGTTGGCGCTTTGATTTTTCACTCGGACTTCATAGATTCAACCACGCAATCTGGCAAAGGGATAATCTGCGTGGGAAAATACTGGCACATCTTCAAATTTGGAATCCAGACCACTCTCGTGTATCGCGTAAATTTTCTCGCGCGCGCCGTGTTCGGAATGATTCCGCTGGCGGCTGTCCTCATGCTTTGGAAAGCCATCTACAAAGATGACCCCATCGCCGGTTATTCTCTCGATGACATGGTGTGCTATTACCTCATCGCCATGCTGGTGACAGCGCTGACATCCGTGACGGATGACGATTGGCAAATCGCCACAGACATTCGCGATGGCAATGTGAATCAGCTCCTGCTCAAACCGATGAACTACCTCGGCTATCGACTCTCGCTTTTCGCTGCTGGCAGATTGGTTTATCTTCTCGCGGCAGCTCTGCCGTTGCTGATTCTCTTCGTCAGCCTTCGAGATTATTTTAGGCTGCCGCCAGACTTCCTACACGCAATCGCGTTTGTCATCGCAGTGATGATGGCCGGACTATTGCAATTCCTAATTTCTTATTGCATGGCACTGCTCGCATTTTGGGTGCTCGAAGTAGCCACATTCATCTTCATTCTGTTCGCATTCGAAACCCTCGCCAGCGGCAGTCTATTTCCTCTCGATCTATTCCCACCCATCATTCGACAAATACTCGAAGCGTCCCCGTTTCCATACGTCTTGTTTTTTCCCGTCAGCATTTATCTCGGCCGAATCGACGCCCAAGCCATCATGACCGGAATTGCAATTCAAGCTGCTTGGATATTTGCCGCCACTGCGCTCGCACAGTGGATCTGGAATCGCGGCATTCGCCGATACGCCGCTGCTGGAGGATGAAATGACAAAACACCTGCGCAGATATGCCAGTATCTACGGCGCCATGTGGCGCAACTCCGTGGCGCGTGAAATGCAGTACAAGACCAACTTCCTGCTCTGGATCGTCGTCGAGCTGCTTTGGTTCGCGCTGCAACTGGCGTTCGTCGAGGTGATCTACCAGCATACCGATCGGATTGGCGATTGGACCAAATGGCAAGTTGTCCTGCTGGCCGGCACCAGCCATTTCATCCAGCAGATTTTTACCGCTCTATTCCTCGTCAACTGCGCGAACCTCTCCGAGCTTGTGCGAACTGGAAAGATGGACTTTCTGCTTTTGCTTCCCGTCAACACGCGTTTCGTCGTCTCGCTTCGCCAAGTCGACCTCGGCGGATTCATCAACGCATTTTCAGCCCTCGCCGTCGTCGCCTATTCGCTGATCAAACTGAATCTCTCGCCGACGTTCATCCAAATCATCTGTTACTTGCTCCTGTGCGCCGTGGCTGTTCTCGCCCACTTCTCGCTCATGAGCATACTCGCCTCAGTTTGTTTTTGGACCACGCGCGCACAAAGTCTCGTGTGGAGTTATTACAACCTCTTCCATGTTTCCAGACTTCCCGATTCTGCGTTCACCGGTCACTTCCGCACCCTTTTCACCTTCTGCATTCCCATGCTGCTCGTGGCAAACGTCCCGGCAAAATTGTTGGCCACGACACTCGAAAATACACGGCCCGTACTCTGGCTGTTCATTTCTGTGCTAGCCTGCTTTATCAGTTCAGAAATCGTTTGGAGGCACGCCCTCAAACGATATTCCAGCGCCAGCTCCTAACGACCATTGACGCTCGGCCGCACAGCCTCTGCAAGTTCTGGCCACAAATGCGCACCCATCCGCATGCCGCCAAAAAAACAATCAAGATCGAATTTCTCATTCGGCGAATGAAGATTGTCATCGGGCAATGCCAGCCCGAGCAACAGCGACTCCACACCCAACACCCGTTTGAATTGATTCACGATCGGAATCGACCCGCCCTCGCGGATGAGATACGGCTCGCTGCCAAAGGCTGATTTCAATGCGTGCAATGCAGCTCGTGCCGCACGCGATTCGGGGCTGACCAAATACGGCTCCGCTCCGTGTCCCTGTGAGACTACGAGCCGAACAGTCGGCGGGCATATTTTTCTCAGAAACTGTTTCAGCAACTTTGCAATTTCTGCCGGGCGCTGATCGGGCACCAATCGGCAAGTAAGTTTCGCACGCGCCCACGCGGGAACGATCGTTTTGCTGCCTTCGCCCTGATAGCCGCTGGTGAGCCCGTTGATCTCGATTGTGGGACGCGCGCTGCGCTGCTCATTGGACGTGAATCCCGACTCGCCAAATAGCTTTGGTGAACCGAGCAACTTCTGAAATGAAGCTGCGTCAAATGGCAACCGGCTGAATTGACGGCGCTCAAGTCGCGATAACAGCACAACTCGATCGTAAAATCCCGGCACAAGAATTCGACCGCGTGCATCTCTCAACTTGGCAAGCAACACGCACAACGCCATCGCCGGATTTTCCACTGATCCACCATAAATTCCCGAATGCAAATCTTTCGCCGGCCCGTGGACCAATAATTCGAGCGCCGCAATTCCTCGCAACGCGTATGTCAATGCCGGCCGGCCTTTCCCCGGCATGCCCGTATCTGAAATGACAACGGCATCGCAAGCTAATGCCGAGCTGTTGCGTTCGAGAAACGGTTCGAGTTGCTCACTACCCACCTCTTCTTCGCCTTCGATAACAAATGTGATCTCGCAGGGCAGTGGCGTTCCGGTTTTCAAGTAAGATTCCACAGCCTTGAGATGCGCGAAGTGCTGTCCTTTATTGTCGCTCGCGCCTCGCGCATAGATTTGACCGTCAACAATGCGTGGTTGAAAGGGCGGTGTCTTCCAAAGATCCAGCGGCTCAGGTGGCTGCACATCGTAATGACCATACACAAGGAAATGGGGCAGCTTCGAATTGCGTTTTACGAATGTCGTGGCCACCACGATTGGATGGCCTGCTGTGGAGACCACTTTCGTCTTCAACCCAATCACGCGGCAGTGATTTGCCAGCCAATTCGCGCAGCTCTTGACGTCTTTCGAATGCTTCGGCTGCGCTGAGACACTTGGGAATTTGAGATACTCGGCAAGCTCACCCACAAATCGGGTTTGGTTTGATTTCAGATAGGTCAGGACTTTTTTCATCGAGGTTGTTTGATGTCTGATTTCGACGGCAGGACAGCGTTCAAAATCGATTCGAACAATCGAACTGGATTGAGCATTCGGAGGTTGTTGCTCTCCTGTTTTAAAATCGGGCCAAGGAGCGTGCGCGGAACTGAAATCAAAGTGTCGGCTGCACTCTCAACAATGCCCGTGCTCAATCCCAGCACGCGCCGAACTGTCGCACGAGTGAACAGTTCGACTGCGATCGGATAATTGATCTTAAAATCAGGACTCTCGATTGTGCCACCGATGCTATAAAAACTGCGCAGCTCGCGGAAGTTCTCCCGACGTTCGAGCAACGGCACTTTGAATTTTTTTGCAACAACGGAGGAGAGACTGAATCGGACCGGCTGTTCGATGGATGACTCTTGCCAAGAATCTGCGAGCTTCATTCGTCCGCTAACAAACGCAGTCCATGCAGCAGTGGAAAGACTCACCTCGTTCGTCACTGTGCCGCTGTCGAAAGTAAAGTCAGCCTCAATCCGACGGATGGGTTCCTTCATGATTTCCGGCGCACGAATCAACTCAAACGGGATTCTCGCCAATCCCACATATGGGCCTTCGAGTTGCACCTCGATATCCTCCACGTAAGCGATCACACGGCCCGTCAACGACCTCAGAAGATTTTGCGAATCAAACCGGACTTTTGTGAAGTCTGCCTTGAACGTGAGCTTCTCGGTGCGGCCCAATCCATTGGTTCCCCCAAATGCGGCCGCAACTGCACTCAAAGGAATTGATTTCGATTCCAGCCGGATGGAATGATTAGATTCATCCAATGGCAAACGCAAAACTGCCCCGCCCGAAACAGGAGTATCGTTCACGCTGGCCTGCACATCACGCACTTCGATGTTATTTGGCTGGAATAGAATCCTGGAGTTGATGTTCGTCATCAAGATGCCTTTCCAATTTGCTCCAGAAATGCCCAAGTTGAGAGTCAAACCGTCCAACGGCACAGACTTGATCTTCGCCAGACTATTTGTGCTGCCATTGGTTCGCGCGGCGTCTGCTCTAATCAACTTGGCGATTAACTCATCGAGATTCAAATGAGGATATTCAGCGGATAATTTGCCGGTAAAAACACTTTTATCATTCCATTCGAGCCGCCCGGAAATGGAAGCGTCACGCGGCGCGCCTGACAGATGGAGAGGTAGAATCAACTTGTGAAACTCAGCATAACCCGATCCGGTCGTCACGTTCACTTCGCGCGGCTTGATCCAGTTTTTCTCATCTGCCAGAAGTGAAACGTTGATGCCGGAGAACAATTCCACCGTCCCGGCCGTAGCCTCAAATTGGCGAACATCAATCGCAAATGGCGTTGGATCCGCGTGGAGAGAAATCGTGCCGCCAACTTTCCCCTTGAAATTCTCAGCGCCAGAAAACCCCAATTCGAATTTATCCAACAGACTCTTTTGATCTGCGCTTCTGATTCCTGGGAATCGTCCAGCAACATCGAAAGCGACAGCGAGATTTGCCCCATCACTTTTGCGACCGCCCACTTGGATGCCGAACGAGTCAAACTTTCCAGCGACATCCATCCGATGGGTCTGTGCCCAACTCCAATTTCCGACAGCCTGCAGATTTCCTCCCTCGACATTGATGCCCGGATTGAGCTGCGCGATCCATGGATCCAAAATCAGACGCTTCACTTCCACCGCATGAAACTTGAGATGTCCACGGCGCGCACTGTCCTCAAAGTTTCCATCAATCAGCACTTGCCCCACTGGTTTTCCATCATTGTGCAATCGCGCATCCAGCTTTGCCAGTCGTCCTGCCCACACAGCGTTGGTTCGTGCCATTTCCATTTCGATGGCCATCGAGCACGAAGCCACCGTCATTGCCCCCTGTTTGAGGTCGAGTTTTGGTTGATGAAAAGTCAGATTGCCTCCGGCTTTGAACAACCTATCGGCAGACCGCTCCACAGAGCCGTCAATCAGGACTGATTGTGCATCGACCTTCGCGATACTCGGATTTGATTCACGGATCCAATCGAGAATCGGTTTGCCTAAATCTATTTTTCGCGCGGCAAGTTTGCCCGTCGAATTCTTCAAGTCGATGTTGCCGGAACCCTCGAAAGTTGTGGCCGGTTTTTCATCAATCGTGAAACTGCCGATGACATCGCGGACGACAATTTTCCCTGCGCTAGTCAAAGTCGTTTCAGTTGTCAGCTTGCCCGCCATCACACGCTTCCGATTGCCAGAAAGCTCACCATCCCATTCGAGTTTGCCATTAATCGAGTTGGTCTGAATATCCAGTTTGTCTTTGAGAGCCAGCTTCAATTTACCTTCGTAGTACAAACGGGTGAATTCGATCGGCAGACTTTTCCCCACTGCAACGTGTTTCAATCCCAGTTGCGAAAGCTCAACCGCCCCTGCTCCATCCCAACTCTGTTTATCAGCATCGAGTTCGCCGGAGAAATCCAGTCTCAACAACCGATCTGATTTCTCCGAACACTCCAAATGTATCGAGTCAAACTTTACTCCGGATGTCTGCTTGCGTCCCACCATCTCTGCCGTGACCAAGATGTTGCTGAATGAATTCCCCAACACAGTCATGCCTAGATCGCGGATTTCTCCGGAGCCATCGAACGCAAAACCACCTCCCTCCAAACCAAATGTGGTCACGATATCCGCATTAACTTTCCCGACGTTGATCGAGTTGGTCTTAACCAAAAGTAGTTCTCCAATTGGAATTTCATCTAAAACGAAACGCCATTTTGATTTATTGGTTATCGCCGCCGAGCTATTGAGCAACCATGGCTCCACGAGTCGCGCCGATAAACTCGCGCCATCGGGACGCGTCGCTTGAACAAAGATTTCGTCGAGCCGCAATCCATTTGTTGATCGAAAGTCCACCGCGAATCCGCCGGCCAGCGTCAGTCCTTTTCGCTCCACATCACTCAGAATCACTCTTGCAGATTCCGCCTTGAATTCTCCGCGCAATACGACTGCCTTTTTGTCGCCATCGGAACCAATGGCACCGCGTGCGCGGACGACTTCTGCGTCCAATTTCAGACCGGTCAGCCACGGATAAATACGATCCCATCTCGGCCCAATTGTTTGTGTTTCAAATTCAATCGCACCATCAAAAGTTCGCCAGTTGAATTGTCCTGACCCGGAAATATCCGCGACATCGCCATTGGAATCCGTCAATCGAAGTCGGAGCCGATCGATCGCATCGCCTTTTCCGCTGGCGTTGACCGCGATTCGTGTCGCATTAAATGCAGATAACAGCCCACCACAACGCGGCGACTCAATCACTGCATCCAGTTTTGTTTCGCCCAATTTGAAACCGTCAATCAGCGAAATGTCGGCTGCAAAAATCGAACTCAATTCAACTTGTTCACCGGTAAAACTGTTGGTGGGAGTTGAGTGAGAAATGGCCACCTTGCCGCTGAGATGCATGTCACGCCGACCATCAGTGCTTGCGCCAGAGATGTTGATTCCTGAACAGGCGATTCTGTTTGTCACCCCATCTTGCGTATCGTTGAGCTGAAACTCACCGTCATTCACTCGCATGCGAACCGCCCAAAGTTCCCCATTGTCCCCCCCCTTTTTTTTCTGGCGGAGCAGCTTGTTGATGGCCGTGCGAATTGAATCGACGTTGGAAACGCCACCCACTCTTTTAACCGTTATTGCAGGTCGATCCATCTTGATATCAGTGACGATCCAGCCGCCTTGAATGAGTGGATTGGCAAAGGTCAAATCCAGCTTGTCAAAACTGGCAATGGGATCGCCATTGATCGCGGTCACTTTGACGCCGCGCAATTGTGCGCCGGCAATCGGGTTCCATCCTGCTTGCTCAACGGTAATCCGACATGCCGATGCGCTAGAGATGCGTTCAAGCACAAACCGTTTGAAGAACCAACCTGAACCGACAACGAAATAGGTGCACAATGCGAGCAAGGCAAAGAGAATCACAAACCGACAGCGCCACACAAAGCGCGAGCGCGTGGAAGGCGATTTCTGTTCCTCAGTCAGATTTTGGATGGAGTGATCCAATCGGAGTTGGCAATCGTGCCGAGTCGACTTTGGGCGCAAAGGCGATTGACTTGGCCCAGTTGACCCGACTCAATTGCCCCTCATGAAAGTATCGGTAGTGGTTCCCGCATTCAACGAGGAAAAGTTGCTTGGGGACACTTTGGCCAGCATCCAATCTGCCTTGAGCGCATTCACGACTGATGGTTGGGAGTCGGAAATCATTGTCTGCGATAATAACTCGACCGATCGCACCGCTGCAATTGCGACTGAGGCCGGTGCGCGCGTTGTACACGAACCGCATAATCAAATAGCGCGGGCGCGAAATTCTGGCGCAGCGGCAGCCACCGGTGAATGGCTCCTCTTCGTCGATGCCGATTCCAACCCTTGCACTGAATTGTTTGCCTCTGTGAAAGCGGTGATCGATGGCGGCGATTGCATCGGAGGTGGCTGCACTCTTCGCATGAATGAATCTTGGTGGACAAGTTGGATGATACACGGCTGGAATCTGACCAGCCGCGCGTTGCGTTGGCCGGCCGGATCATTCATTTTTTGCGAGAAAGCCGCCTTCGACGCTTTGGGAGGTTTCAGCCTTAAATTATACGCGAGCGAAGAAATCGAGTTTGCCGGAAGACTGAAACGTCTGGCGCGGAATCAGCGACGAAAAGTGAGGATTCTCTCGGCGCACCCCATGCGAACCTCTCCGCGCAAGATTCGGCTTTATTCTTTTTGGGAGCTGTTCCGATTCGCTTTTAAGTTCTGCTTTTTTTTAGGCAACAGCCGGTTCAGCAGGAACTCCTGTCATCCGTGGTACGATGGCCGCCGCTGAATGCTTATTTCTTCTTGTTTGCTTTGCTCTTCTGAAGTTGAAGTTTATCCCACTCTTTAGTTGTTCGTCTTTCAATCTCTGCTTCTGCTTCTTCAGCAAATTTGATGGCGGGCAGTTTACTTGTGTGCTGCGTAGCGGCGGCTGAGGCTGCCTCGGGAGTGGCCAGAACTGTCGGCCTCAATAGGATTACCAGTTCCTGTCGGATGGATGAATCAGTAGTATTTCTGAACAACCCGCCCAATAACGGAATTTCTTTCAACAGCGGAATGCCCTGAACCGTTTTGGACTTCTTTGTCCGGATGAAACCGCCGAGTAATATCGACTCGCCATCTTTCACCGCTATTTTGGAATTGGCAGATCTCTCATTGGTGACAGGCACATTGTTGCCGTCGATCACTTCGGATCCGATGATTTCTTGCATGGATTGATTGATGTCCATGACGACCAATCCATCGGGGTTGATGAACGGCAAGACTTGGAGAGTGAGTCCAATTTTCTTTTCTGAGTAGGTCGATCGCGTCCCCGTATCAAGTCCGCTTGTCATGGATCCCGTGATGTAAGGGCGTGTTTCACCGATGAACAATTCGGCTTGCTCGGCATGTGAAGTCTGAATGCGTGGTCGTGATAGAATTGTCACGCGTTCATCCGTTCCAACCGCTTCGACTGCGGCCTCCCAACTGCCGCCCAAAAATCCCCAGTAATTCAACCCGCCTGTGGCTAATGTTGAGAGAGCGTTCGTAGTGAAGAAGGCTGGGCCATTTTTAGCACCGATTGCCTGGCTTGAATTCTTATCCTTCTTCAGTGAAACGCCCAATGACATGCCATCGGTCAACGACACATCCATGATGATTGCCTCAATCAGGACTTGCGGTTGTATGCTGTCGAGTTCAGCGATGAGTTTTTCGACCATCTCCATCGCCTGTAGAGTCTCGGTGATGACCAACACAGAATTGGCGCGCGTGTAAGGTAAAATCCGCGTATCTCCGAGCACGGGCACGCCTGTCCCCCCCGCGCCCAAGCCGCGCAATGATTGCCCAAGCCGCTGCTGCGCTTGTGTGCCGGTGCCGCCGGTCTGTCGGCCTCCAGTGCCAAATTGTGACGCGCCGCCTGTAGGAGTAGCAGGTTGCCCAAATCCAGTGCCAGTATTGCCGCCAGTCCCTCCCGTTCCACCAATGCCACCGGTTCCGGATGTGGCCGGCCGCAATCTTGGATCGGTATTCTGAGTACCTCCGGTCGTTGATCCTGAATTCGGACTGGAAGTCAGGCTCGAGAGGACAACGGCCACATCTGTCGCCAACGCGTATTTGATCGGAATGATTTTCATCTGTTCCTGAATCGGAACGATGACATCCAGCTTTTCGATGACTTCCAACATGCGCTTCACATTGGCCGAGTAGTCGCGCAGCACCAGAGTCCTCGTAGAATCGACCGACAATACGCCATTGGGCAGCTTCCCAAATGGAATGAGTGCTCGTTCGATTTCTGTCGGGTAGACGTGCTTCAATTGGACAATCTTGGATGTGTACTGATCTGCTTCGGCCATTTCATCCTTATTCAACATCGCAAATGCGCCAGCCTCTTTTTGCGCATCGGTCGCAGGAACAACCTTGGCGAAATGCCTCCCAAACCAAATGACGGCAAGCTGGTTTTGCGCGAGCATCGTGTCAAACGCTTGGCGGATTTCTTCGCGCGTCATTTTCTGTCGCGCATTCAAAGTGTACAGTGCTGTCGATGGCAGGTTTGATGGGCGAATAATCGTGCGCCCGAAAAACTCGCCATACGTCTCCAGAAATTGATCGAGCGCCATCCCCGTGACCGACGGCGCATCCACTTCCTCGAGGGCAGCGGGTTTGGGCTCTTGTGCGAATGCCCCTGCTGCGGATAGCAACAGCGCGAGTAGTCCAGCAGTTATGGTTTTCATATTTTTTTCGTCGTGGTTTTCCCAGTCTTCTTACCAGCCGGCGTTCCTTTCTTCGGATCAATCGCCTCCCGCGAGAAGTTCGCCAGAATCTTGATATTTCCCTTC
>CAMDOH010000056.1 GCA_945903605.1 Akkermansia muciniphila | reverse complement strand
AAACCCAGCGTTTTCGTCACCTCGGCTGCCTTGGCAAGCATGAAACCGATGTCGCTCTGCACGGGCATGAATTGAAAACCTTCGGCCATCCGGCGTTGAGCGCTGGCGGCGTCGGCCACATGGATTCCGGGTGCGATGCCGTGTTTCTTGGCCATGTCGAGCACGTGTTGGACGGCTTGCACGAATTGCGGATCGTTGCTGTCAAATTGTGGCCTTTTGCCCATGGACTTGTGCAGGTCGTTGGGTCCGATAAACACTGCGTCGATTCCCGGCACACGAAGAATCTCGTCGAGGTTCTCGATGCCTTTCACGTGTTCAGCCATTACAACGACAAGAATCTCGTCATTGGCACGATCAAAATAAGTCGCCGTATCCGTCCCAAAACTCACGGCGTGCAACTGACCGCCCACGGAGCGGTTTCCAAGTGGATTATAGCGTGCCCCTTCCACCGCCGATTCCGCTTCGGCCTTGGTGTTGACCATCGGGAAAATGACGCCCCACGCGCCGCAATCCAGCGCCCGCTTGCTGTTCTCCTGTGTATTCCACGGCAATCGCACCAGTGGGACGACGCCAGCGGCTGCGATTTGCAGGCAGCATTCAGAGGCGCTTTCCCAATTCGTGGATGAATGCTCCATTTCGACCGTGAGCCAGTCGAAGCCCACCGCCGCCAGTTGGCGCGCGGAGACAGAGGAGGGCAATGTGAGCCACGAGCCGAATGATGGCTCGCCGCGTTTGAGTTTGGCACGGACATGATTGGTTTTCATTGGATCAATTCAATTTCAGTTTTGCGCGCAGAGTCGGTGCGTCGAACACCTCGGGGTTCACGACGAATTGCGGGCGGCTCCCGTTCTTCAAATCCACAATGGCCTGCGCAGCAGTATTGCTCACGCGCTCGCCGGTCTCCCGTGCAAATGAAGCCTGGTGCGGGCAGAGAAGGACGTTCGGCGCAGTGCGGAACGGATGATCGACAGCCATGGGCTCAATGGTGAAAGTATCGAGTGCCGCGCCAGCAATCCAACCCTCAGCCAATGCGAGTAACAGCGCGGGTTCGTCGATCAATGCGCCACGACCGGCGTTGATGAGATACGCGTCGCGCTTCATCGAGCGCAACTGCGCTTCGCCCATCAGCCCTTTGTTTTGCGGTGTGACCGCCGCGTGCAGGGAAACAAAATCACTTTGCGCGAGCAGCTCATCGAGCGAGACATATTTCACCCCGAGCTTCTGTTCCAATTCCGGTTTTGGGAATGGGTCATAAGCCAGCACGCGTAGATTGAAGCCTGAAGCGCGTTTGGCCACCGCCGAACCAATCCGGCCGAGACCGACAATGCCGAGGGTTTTATTGAAAACGTCGTGACCCCAACTGGCTCGCCATTCGCCCGCGCGCATGCTGGCGTGGCCTTCATGAATCCTTCGCGCCACGCCGAGCAACAATGCGAACGTGTAATCAGCCACGGTTTCATCGAGCAATCCGGGCGTGTAGCCGATCACGATGCCCTGTTGCGTGGCCGACGGGATGTGAATGGAATCGTAGCCGACGCCCCATCGAGAAATGATTTTGACGTTTGAAAGTTCGGCCGCAGCGAGAACGGCAGCAGAATAATCGTCGGGGCTGACCAGTGCAGCGTCCAAACCGGCGATGGCCTTGCGCAATTCATCGGCCTTGAGCGGACCTAATTTAGGTGGGATGACCATGTCGCAACCGCCCTCATTGAGGATGCGTTGTGCCTGTTGGCCGACATCGTTGATGGTCCGCGCTGTGATGAGAACTTTCCAATTCATGTTTCTCGCCAAGTGGCGAAGGGATGAACGCTAGAGAAACCTTTCTGCGCGGGCAAGCATTGCCGAGCGAAGAGGAAAGCGCACTACGGCTTGCACCGAGAGAGGCAGCGCGCCATCATAAGTCATGCAAAGAATGTTGTGGTTGATCGCGCTCGTGGTTTCGGAGTCCGTTCGCGCTGCTGCGCCATTGGTGACATTTTCTGCGATGGGCGATGTTCCCTATTCGGAGCGCGAAGCGGTGATGCTCGTCAAGCAGGTCGCCGAGATTCCTGCGAGCAGCCGGTTTGTGATTCATCTGGGCGACATCAAAACAGGCGTCGGCCCGTGCGAAGACGCTTGGTTTGGAGATGTGGCTGGTATCTTGCGTAAATCCACCCCGCCCGTTTTTATCATCATCGGCGACAACGAATGGAATGACTGTGAGAATCCGAAGCAGGCGCGGCAGTTTTGGGATAAACATTTCACAAAATTTGACCGGCATTGGAAACACGAGATCGTCGTGGACCGTCAAAAGAAGCGCGACGAGAATTTCAAGTTTGAGGACAACGGCGTGCTGTTCATCGGCATCACCTTCGTGGGTGGCCGGGTGCACGATTACGACGAGTGGGAACAATTTCTGGACGATGGCGCCGCGTGGTTGAAGAAACATCTCGACGGAGCCAAGAACGCGAAGGCCGCCGTCATTTTTGCGCATTCTTTCCCGTACAAATTGAAACTGTTGCCGCAGGGAAAACTGCACGCGCCCTTTTTGAAAACTGTTCAGCCCGCGCTCAAGCGCTTCGGCAAGCCGGTTCTGTATATGCACGGCGATGGACACATCTGGACTCATGATCGGCCGCTGGACGATGCGCCGAATTTGCTCCGTGTGCAGGTGACTCAAGGGGGGCTTGCGCCGCCTCTCCGCGTGGATGTCATGGATGATCCGAAGGCGCCGTTCGTCATCGATCGCAGGATTCCCGGCATCGAGCCTGTGCGTTGAGGCTCAACTCGCGGCTTTGTCGCCGCGCTGGTTTAATGAAATTCGTCGCCGATACGGAAACGGATTCGGCCATCGGAGAGTCGTTGGATTTGTGTGATATGGACGGGCATTCCGCCCAATCGGATGGGCTGGCTCGACGGAACGGTCGATGGAGTGAACGCGGTGTTTGACTTGCTCGGATAAGGCACAGAGCCGAGAAAGCTGCGTGGGCCGGTGGCATCGGTGATGCCGTGTGATTCTTCGAGTACTGGCCGGCCATCAACCACGCGCCAGATGAGTAACCCTTCGGCGGGAAGATCGCGGTCATACCCCAGTCGGGCGCGATTCTCGAGCAGTAGATATTCGCTGTCATCGTGCTGGATGATGATTTTGAAACATTCATTGGTGCGGCCGCGAATGGGCGCGAGGGAAAGTTTCTGCGGCAGGGAAGGATCGATGGGTACAGGATTGAGCCAGCCGAGTTTTTCTTTGCACCACGCGGAGATGTGGAGTGGCTTGCCATCGCGTCCGTGTCCGTTGGACATGGTGCACCAAACGCCGACACCTTCGGAACCGGGCACTTCGGGTTTGGCATACAAGTCTGGCAATCCGAGCATGTGTCCAAATTCGTGACTGATGACGCTGATGGAGGCCATCTCCGATCCGCCTTCGGGGCAGATGAAATAACCCCAGCTTTTCCCTTTGTAAGTGAAGTTGGAACGATGCGGCCAGTAGAGTCCGCCGCGCGTGGTCTGCAATCGCGCGCCGGCGTACAAAAAGAAAATGCCATCGTAGTTTTTGAGCGCGTCGGCACCGTCTCGCTTCGTGAGGAGGTTCATGGCTTCATCAAGCAGCGCAGTGCGGCTGGGAGTGCTGGAGTACTCGGCGCGTTTTTTCGAAACTTCCACCGGCGGAAAGACGGCGCCTTCGATTCGGAATTTACCGCAGGATTGTTCGCCGTAATAATCATTCATGCTGCCGTACACCGCCTGTCCAGTGGCGCTGGTGTTGGTGTAGCTATGGGTGCTGAAGATCGAGTTGGCCCAGTCGTTGGTGGTGATCTTGGTGTTGAATGCCACATCGGGATAGGCAATGGGAATGACCGCGAGCCGGTACACGGGCTTGGTCCAAAACCCTGCGCGCGTGGAGGGAGAGGCAACAGGCGTACTCGGCGCGTTGGTGGTGAGCACGGGTTTTAATTCGATTTCGTGCTCCATATCATTTCGTTTGTAGAGAAACTTGAGGGTGTCGCCCGCCTTGCGCAGCGCGAGTGCGGCAGAAACATCCTCACGCTCGCGGACTGCGCGGCCATCCACTTTCAACACGATATCGCCGGGTTTCATCCCCGCTTTGTCTGCAGGCAGCCCGGATTGAATGGCCACGATTTGCGCGCCGTTCGCGGCAGCTTGTAATGTCGCGCCAATCACAAGACGATTGGTGGCTTCGTTGAATGAATTGAGCGGCTGGCTGGCTTGCCCTAGTTTCACGGGCAACGTCAATTTCTTCCGGTCACGTTCGATTTGAATATCCACCAATCCTCCCGATCGTTTGGTTGCGAGCCATTCGCGCAGGCCTGCCGCGTCTTTGAATGGCTTGTCTGTTGCGCCGCTCACGATATCTCCCAACCGGATTCCCGCTTTCACAGCCGCTCCATTTTCGTCCAGTTCCGTGATCACCAGATGGCCGCTCTTGTTGGGCTGTACGCGAAGGCCCAGATAGGCTGGCAACCGTTTCTGTTCCAACTCCGCAGGTCGTCGAACATAACGAATGGCGTTGGTGACGGTTTTGAATTCAGCTGAACTTGGAGTGGTTGATTGAGTGGTGGTGGCAGCTTTCCCTTGGGTGGCAGGTTGGCGCGCGGCGCAACCAACACCCAACGCGCACAGCAACACGACGAGAATCGACGTGATAGGTCGGTCAATAGCCGTTTTCATGGATGACACATGCTGGGCAATTGCCATCGGGTTGTCAGTCGAAATCCGTGAGGAATCCGGAGTGATTTACTGCTTGTGTCGAATTGCACGCTGGAGTCCAATCACAACCAAGCCCGCTGACTTCGTGCGTAACCATCGCGAACAGTCGGCTGAAACCCTCGATATCATTTATGATAAAACGCATCATTCCCAGCGCACTGGCGTTGTCAGCGCTCTTGACTGCCGGTTGTGGCACACGCGAAACGGTCGAATCAAAACCTACAGTCAACCCACCCGCCCCCACTCAAGCCAAGACTCAGGTGGCGAACAGCGCAAGAGTCTCAGCTGAAAAAAACAGTTTTGCCGAGGTGGCGCCGCACTTGGATCTGGGTGGGCAATTCTATCTCTATCTCAGCACGGAACAATTCATCCCACGCATCGAAGAAATGCTGAAACTCTATGGCGAAATTGGAATTCAGACGGTGAAATCCACCGGCGAATCCACGAAGGAAATTGAGTTGGGAATGAAAATTGCGCGCCAGTTTCTGCTCGATAGTGGACTGCGCGATATCAGCGGGTTCGGCGCCAGCTCATTTGCTTTGGAAAAGGGGTTCTATCGCAATCGCGGAATTCTGCATCATTATCCTGATCGCGGCCAAGGTGGATTCTGGCAATTGCTCGGCGGCAAAGTCCACGAACAGGGAGTGTTGAAACTGTTGCCCACTTCAACCGCGCTGGTTTCACACGGCGATCTGGATGCGCTGCGCATCTACGATTGGTTCAAGAAAATAGTGAAGGAAAACGGCGACTCGCCATGGGCTGCCGAGATCAACAAATCCGTTGACCAAGCGGAGAAAATGTTTGGGTTGGAGAAAACGCTGCGTTCCTACGGTGGCGAGGTTGGGATTGCGATCACACTGCATCCAGAGCGAACCATTTCACTTCCAGGCGGAATCAAACTACCGGAACCGGGCTTGGCGCTGTTTATCAAGATCAAGGACGACTCATTGCAAAAGCTGCTGGCGAGCACGACTGCGGCATTCGAGCCGAAGACCGAGAAAGTGGGCGCGACAACAATCACGTACCACGACATTCCGTTGCCGGAAACAGTGCCCATGAAAGTCAGCGCCAGTTTTTTTCAAGCTGACGGTTATCTGGTGCTCACCAGCAGCCTGGAATTGGCCAAGGAAATTCTCGCTGTTCAGGCGGGTGGCAAAGGAGTCGCCAGCACGGCCGAATTCCAAAAACTCGCGAAGGACATGGATTTGAAGGGCAACCAGATTCATTTCGTCAGCAGGCGCGTCAGCGAAACGATGGTCACCATCCAGAAAATGGCGATGGCTTCATTGCCCGACGATGCGAGCCGCAAGTTGATGGAAAAATTCTTGAGATCGAACGAAATCGTCAGCGGATTGGTCGTTATCCGCTGCCTGCCGGAAGGCGTCCTGTATGACGGACGTATCGATTCTCGATGAGCTGGTGAAGTTCGACAAATCAAGAAACACGCGTGGAGATAATAACGGCCGTCATCGGGTTGGTAGTCGGAGCGATAATTGCCTGGCTTGTCGCGACACGACGGGCTGAGGCTATGGAAACCCGTGCCATCGTGATCGAGGAGCAACTCGGCATCGCCCAGCAAGAAAATGCCGCTACCAAAGCGCAGTTGGCGAATGAGCAGCGGCAGGTCATGGTATTAGTGGGGCAATTGGGTGCCGCAGAAGAGCGTTGCGCGGGTCTGGGAAAGAAGGTGGAAGAATCAGACACACGATTGGCAGCCGAGTTTGAGCGACTTTCACTGCGTATCCTGAACCAAAGCGCCGATGACCTCAAAAAGGAGCACCGCGAAGAATTGGACACGCTGCTCAAACCGTTCCGCGATCAGCTTGGAGATTTTCGACAGCGCATCGACACTATTCACACCGACGAATCGAAATCCGTCGCGGAACTGCATGCGCGAATCGAATCACTCACATCGCTGAACACGCAGGTGTCTCAACAGGCTAATAATCTGACCAACGCACTCCGTGGCCAGAGTAAAATGCAGGGCGATTGGGGCGAGGTGATTCTGGATAGCGTGTTGGAAATGTCGGGGCTGCGAGCTGGCCACGAATATGAAAAGCAGGCCAGTCTGGAAGGGGTTTACGGAAGGCAATTGCGGCCCGATGTCATCATCAGATTGCCTGACGGCAACAAGCATTTGATAGTCGATTCCAAAGTATCGCTCACGGCGTTTGCCAATCATGCCAATGCGACGGATGAGGTGACTGCGGGGCAGTTTTTGCGCGAGCATGTGCAGTCCATCCGGAATCACGTCAGGCAACTGGCAGATAAAAATTATCAGAATCTGCCCGGCATCAACTCGCCTGACTTTGTGTTTTTGTTCATGCCCATCGAGCCTGCGTTCCTGCTGGCGATGCGTCACGACACAGCACTTTATCAAGAAGCGTTGAGACGGAAGGTGATTATCGTCACGCCGAGCACATTGCTGGCGACGTTGATGACGGTGGAGGCGCTTTGGAAAGGGGCAAGACAGGACAGCAATGCGCAGAAAATCGCCAGTGAAGCGGGGTCGCTTTACGACAAATTCGTCGGGTTTTATGAAGACTTGAAACTAATTCAGACCCGGATCAAGCAGACCGAAGAGAGCATGGATAGTGCCCTCGGGAAATTGCGCGACGGCAAAGGCAATTTGATTGGCAAGGTGGAAAAACTAAAAAAGCTGGGGGCAAAAAACACCAAGTCGATACCCACGGATGCACTGCCCGGCACATTGGAGATTGAAGATGAAGACTGAATTCGATGTCCGTCAAAATCGCGCCATCACGGGTTTGGGCTGGGCTCATTTGATTTGCGCGGCGGTGTTGTGGATGGGTTTAACAGGGTCAGTCGTGGGTAAAGAGGCAAGGCCGAACTTTCTGATCTTCTTGGCAGACGACCTCGGTTGGGGCGATCTGGCTTGTTACGGTCATCCGATCATCAAGACGCCGAACCTTGATTCATTTGCGAAACAAGGCATGCGATTCACGCAGTGTTATTCGGCCTGCGGAGTTTGCTCGCCGTCGCGTTCGGCGATTCTCACAGGCCGAACGCCGTATCGTAACGGAGTGTGGCGTTGGATTCCGGAAAACCACCCTACGCATTTGCGATTGAGCGAGAACACGCTGCCTGAACTGTTGAAGGCGTCGGGTTACGCGACGTGTCACACGGGCAAATGGCATTTGAATAGTTACTTCAACGATGCGCGTCAGCCACAGCCCAATGATCATGGATACGACTGGTGGTTTGCCACGCAGAACAACGCGGCGCCCAGCCACAAGAATCCGACCAACTTTGTCCGAAACGGAAAAAAAGTCGGGGCGCTCGAGGGGTATTCTTCGGCGCTTGTGGTGAGTGAGGCCTCCAACTGGCTCAAGAAACATCGTGATCCAGCCAAGCCATTTTTCCTGACGGTGTGGACGCATGAACCGCATTTGCCCATCGAAAGCGCGCCTCAATTCATGGAGCCGTACAAGGACTTGGCCGATGAAGGAATCCGGCAGCATCACGGCAATGTCACTCAACTCGACCACGCATTCGGTCAGATGATGAAGACGCTCGATGAACTTAAGTTGACCAAGGACACGGTGGTGATTTTCACCTCGGACAATGGGCCCGAAGGCGACGGGTTGAAGGGGCGCACGCGGGGTTCCACTGGTGGGTTGCGTGGGCGCAAACGATGGAGTCACGAAGGCGGCATTCGTGTGCCGGGAATTGTTCGCTGGCCGGAACATGTTGCGCCGGGAAGCGTGAATGAGACTCCAGTGATCGGCACGGATCTGTTTCCAACGTTGCTCGACATTGCCGGGATTCCGTTGCCGGCTGATCGTAATCTCGATGGGGCTAGCCTGCGGGCTGTTTACGATGGCAAGCCGCTGGTTCGCACGGTGCCGCTTTACTGGCGAAACCATCTCGCGCCAGCGGATAATCATGTGGCGATGCGTGTGGGTGATTGGAAAATTGTCGGCGACAATTCGATGACGAAGTTCAAACTGTTCGATCTGAAAGTGGACTGGCAGGAAAAGGATGATTTGGCAGCCACCCAACCGGTTCAGTTGGCCAAGTTGAAGTCGCAACTTTTGGAATTGCATCGGGAGATTGAAAAAGAAGGGCCGTCGGAGTGGTGGCTGAATGAACCGGCACCAACAAAATCGCCGGCCAAAGCGAAGAAGAAGTGACGTGGCCGCGCTGGTTTTTTGGTTTTTGTCTGTGACTAACTTGTTAGCAGTTTAGCCCTTGCAAGGCGTCGCGCTGCCGATACTTTCCCAGTAAATCCCGATATGAAAAACACGAATCTATCCATTGAATTTCGTTACGAAGCGCCCGGAGCCAAGCAGGTCGCCTTGGTGGGTGATTTCACCAATTGGAATGAGCAGCCCATTCTGCTGCGGCGCACTCGCAATGGAACATGGAGCAAGAAGGTAGCCTTGCCTCGCGGTCGTCACCAATACCGCTACCAAGTCGATGGGTACTGGCAGGATGACCCCAGTTGCGCCCGGCGGACTCCAAATCCTTTCGGCACTGAAAACTGCATCGTCGAAGTGGACTGACGCCGTCGGCGCGCGGGCAAATTCAGTGCGCTCGGCTTTTCAAGCGCGTTCGTCGTTGGTAGGCGGTTTCTTCTTTGGCTCGATTTTCCGTTCGAACGGCTGCGGATTGATTTTCACCGACTTTTCCATTTTCTCGAGCTTGGCACGAATCTCGTCGGGAATCCCTTTGCGCTGTTCATCGGTGTTCACTTCGCCATCGAACACAATTTTGCCCTGAAGATCCTCGGCCTTGAAATGTTTCTTCCCATTACGATTGGTGTAAGTGTACTTGCCCGACTCATCGCTCATGGCCGACATGCTGTTGTGCTGTGTCTGCGCGTTGAAACGGAACCCCTGGCCGTCGGGCTGTAGCTCGGGCTGAATCTCGAAGTTAGGGGCAAACTGGAACCGCTTGAGCAGCTCATTGGGGTCAATGCGCAATCCATCGAATGGACCGTTTTGTGGATTGAGTTGTCCGCCTTGAAACCGCCAGATATTGGGTTGACCCAGCAACGGATTCCGATTGCCGAACACGTCGCCTTTTCCCATCTCCAGTTTCACGGCGACTTTATGTTCCTTGCCACGGGTGATCAACGTGAGCGATGTCGCGTCACCTTCCTTCTTGTTTCCCAAAAGCGTCTGCAACTGTTCTGGGTTGACCAACTGGTGATCATCCAATTTCAAAAGCACATCATGCGCCTTCACGCCTGCTTTGGCAGCGGGGCTGTCCTTCATGACATGGCTGATTGCCAAGCCCATCCCGGGAGGCACCCCCAACTGTTCGCGGACAATTTCCGGCAACTCAGCGAGTCCCACGCCCAGAAAAATGCGCGGCTCAACCCGTGCTCTTTTCACGATCGGCCCCACTTGAAAACCAGGCAGGATCTCGATTTCAATTCTCCCTTTATTGATGTCCGGCTTGGAGTCATCTGCGTTCAATGAAGGCGTGACAATGCTGGCCAAAGCCAGTGCGATCGGGAAGGAGAGGATGCGGTTTTTCATTGGGTAGTTCATACGGGTTTTCATCTCGAAAAACAAATCAGTAAATCAGGATGGGAACCCACAATCGTTTCACAGGCGGCATCCGGCAAGCGACCCTTCGCACGCTTCGGCCAATATCCCGACCCCGTTGCGTCCATCGAGTTGCCGCAACTTATCACAACCCCTCTCGAAGTGGTGTGGACACAAAACAATTTCTCGGCAATCGGAACAAAATGAATTGCACCTGCTTTTTGCATGGCCATAATCACCCCGCGCACTCGTTATGTCAGCTTTGTTCAACACCACTTTGATTGGGATTGCTTTGGCGGCCGAAATTGGAGCAAGCCAACCACTCGCCGCGGTCGTTGTCCGTCCCGATTCCGCCAAGGTCGAGTTTTTCACCCGGCAAATCTTCCCGCTACTCAAAGAGAACTGTTTCAAATGCCACGGCGGTGGCGAGAAACTGAAATCCAATTTCCGGATCACTAGTCGCGAAGGGTTGGTGCGCGGCGGCGATGAAGGGCCAGCGCTGAATCTGGTCGATCCGGACCAGAGCCGGCTTTTGGCCATGCTCAGCTACAAGGACAGGCAGCATCAGATGCCACCGGACAAAAAGCTGTCCCCATCGCAGATCGACCAGTTGACCCAATGGGTTCGGATGGGCGCGCCCTACGATGGACGACTCGAAATCGTCGGCAACCCCAACGAGCACCTTCCGACCACCACCATCAACGATCGCACAAAAAACTATTGGGCGTTCAAACCGATCGTGCGTCCGGTTGTTCCGCGAGTGACAGGTTCAACGCAGCCGAAGAATCCAATCGATGCCTTCATCAACCACAAACTCGCCGGGAAAAATCTTGTTCCAAACAAATCCGCCACGCGCCAGCAACTCATCCGCCGCGCCTATTTCGATCTCATCGGCCTTCCCCCCACGCTCGAAGAAGTCGCTGCTTTCGAGGCCGATAAATCTTCCAACGCATTTGAGAAGGTCATCGATCAATTGCTGGCACGGCCGCAATACGGCGAGAAATGGGGGCGGCACTGGCTCGATCTCGTCCGGTACGCTGAGAGCAACGGTTACGAGCGCGATGGCGACAAACCATTTGTCTGGCGGTACCGCGATTACGTCGTGCGCGCTTTCAACGAAGACAAACCGTACGATCGTTTCATTCTCGAACAACTCGCCGGCGACGAACTGGGTGCCGAATCGCCTGATCCCATCATTGCCACCGGCTACTATCGCCTCGGCCTTTGGGACGATGAACCCGCCGATCCTCTGCTCGCTCGGTTCGACGAGTTGGATGATTACGTCGCTACGACCTCGCAAGTCTTCCTCGGGCTGACGATGAATTGCGCCCGATGCCACGATCACAAAATCGATCCCATTCCGCAGGCCGACTACTACCGGTTCCTTTCATTCTTTGCCGACATCGATCGTTACAGCGCCTCGCGCGGCACTCGTTCACGAGCCAATCTCACCGACATCACACCGCTCGTTCACCGCGCCACATATCAGCAGGAATTGGATGATCGCGAAGCGGCCATCCGACAAATAGCCATTGATCTTCGCCGCATCGAAGACGAGGTGATCAAGAAAATGCCCGCCGAAGACCGCGACGCCGCCGCCGCCAACGACCGCGAGGCGGTGATCAAGCGTCGCTTCAATGAGTTTGCCAGCGTTGAACAGCGAGCCGCTGCCGACAAACTCAAACAGCGCCGCGACGAACTGTTGAAAAAACCTGAGCCACCGCGCGATTTCGCGCTCTCCGTCAACAACTGCATCGTCAAACCGCCCTCCGTCCACATCCTTCGGCGTGGCAATCCGCATTCACCCGCTGCCGAAGTGCTCCCCGGTTTTCCAGCCATCATCGGCACTCCCGACCCTGTGATCCCCGCCGCTGCCCCCGGCGCGAAAACCAGTGGGCGTCGCATCGTTCTCGCACGATGGATCGCCTCGAAGGAAAATCCGCTGACATCGCGCAACATCGCCAATCGTCTTTGGCAGTTTCATTTTGGCCGTGGCATTGTCCGATCGGCAAATAACTTTGGCCACATTGGCGATCGTCCGTCGCATCCCGAATTGCTCGACTGGCTCGCCACCGAATTGACAGATGGCGGATGGAGCCTCAAACGCATGCACAAACTCATCATGCTTTCGCAGACGTACCAGATGTCATCCTCCGCCAGCGCCGCAGGAATCAAGACCGATCCGAACAACGAGCTGTTTTGGAAGTACGATATGCGCCGGCTTTCTGCCGAAGAAGTGCGCGATTCCATCCTCAACCTCACCGGCCAGCTTAATCTGAAACAGGGCGGCCCGAGCATCCACACCGAGATGCCCAAGGAAGTGCTCGCCACGTCCTCGCAGCCACATAATGCGTGGGGCAAATCGCCGATAGAAGAACAACGTCGGCGCAGCATTTACATCCGGGTGCGCCGCTCGCTTCCCGAGCCGCTGCTCAAAGTGTTCGACTTCGCCGACACCGACAGCTCTTGCGATGTCCGGTTTGTCACCACGGTTCCCACTCAATCGCTCACCTTGCTCAACAGTAAATTTCTGAACGATCAAGCCGATGCACTGGCAGAAAAACTGGTTGCCGATGCGCCGGGCAACCTGCGTCGACAAGTGCAACTGGCCATTGCCCGCGCGAGCAATCGTCCGGCCAGCGAAGATGAGATCGCCGATGGATTGCGGATGATCGGCGATTTGCGCGGGCGTTTGAAACTCGAGGAGCGCGCCGCGCTCAGTCGCTTTTGCCTGCTCGTCCTCAACTTGAATGAATTCATCTACCTCGATTGAGCATCGAAACTCGCACGGACACATGACATCCACCGGACAAAACTTCTGCGGGCGGACACGGCGCGATTTCCTGCATACGCTCGGTGGCGGATTCACCGGGCTGGCCTTGACGGCGATGCTGGAGGAGTCCGGCTTCTTCAACGCGCACGCCGCAGAGCCGTCGGAAGCCAACCCCCTTTCGCCGCGTCAGCCACATCGCGCTGCCCGCGCGAAAAACGTCATTTTCCTTTTCATGTACGGCGGACCGAGCCATGTCGACACGTTCGATCACAAACCGAATCTGTATCCGCTCGATGGAAAAACCATCGCCGTGAAAACGTTCGGGCGTGGAGGCCATCGCAATCAGGGGCGCATCGTCGGCCCGAAGTGGCAATTCAAACCCTACGGCCAAAGCGGCAAGCTCGTCTCCGATCTCTTTCCGCATTTGGGCACGTGCGCGGACGACATCACGTTCATCCATTCCATGACGGCCGATTCACCGATTCACGGCTCGGCCATGCTCATGATGAATTCCGGCAGCGTCATCAGCGGAAAGCCCTCACTGGGTTCGTGGGTCAATTATGGCCTGGGCACCGTCAATCAGAATCTCCCGGGCTACGTGGTGATGCTCGACAAGACCGGTGGGCCAATCAGCGGCGCGAAGAATTGGACCTGCGGTTACATGCCCGCCGCTTATCAAGGCACCGTGATTAGTGCCAGCGGCACACCGATGCTTGACCTGAAAAATTCCCGTGGCATGGCCGATGCCGAACAGCGCACGTTGCTCGATTATCTTCGCCGCTACAACGAGCGTCACATGGGCACGCGCGCAGACAACACAGCGCTGTCCGGCCGCATCGCCAGTTATGAATTGGCGTACAAGATGCAAATGTCCGCTCCCGAGGCGGTCGATCTGGAATCAGAACCTGAGCACGTCAAAAGTCTTTACGGACTGGGCAAGCCACGCACGGACGACTTCGGTCGCAAATGCTTGCTCGCTCGCCGACTGGTCGAGCGCGGGGTTCGATTCATCCAGGTCTATTCCGGCGGCGCGCATAACGACGACAATTGGGATGCGCACTCCGACATCGTCAAAAACCACACGCACCACGCGGGCAACACCGATCAACCCATCGCCGGACTGTTGAAAGATCTCAAGCAGCGCGGATTGCTGGATTCGACACTCGTGATATGGGGCGGAGAATTTGGGCGTCAACCCACTGCCGAGTACGCTCAAGGCACCGGACGCGACCACAATGCCTATGGCTTCACGATGTGGATGGCGGGCGGCGGGATCAAAGGCGGCACCAGCTTTGGGCAGACGGATGAATTGGGCGGTACGGCTGTGGAAGGCAAACTTCACGTCAGAAATCTCCACGCCACCGTTCTCCACTTGCTTGGATTTGATCCTAATAAACTGGCTTATTTCTATGGCGGCCTTGACCAGAAACTGGTCGGCGTCGAAGGCGCCGAACCTATCCAACAGATTCTCGCCTGAACCGATCAGCGTGGCCAATCCGCTCGGCGTAGCGCGGCGTAGGCAGTGAAGCGGGAGTGGATCTCGTCGCGCACGCGGCGAAAGATGGCGAGGCGCTCGGCATCAGAGCCATCGGCCTGCGCGGGATCTTCAAAGCCCCAGTGATGCCGGTTCACTTGGCCGGGAAAGTTCGGGCAGACTTGATCGGCATGGCCGCAGACGGTGATGACGGTTTCGATGGGGAGGTTCTGAAATTCGTTCAGGTGTTTCGAGCGATGCGCGGAAATATCAATGCCGATTTCTTTCATCACCGCGATGGCCAGTGGATGCACGTAGCCTGCGGGCTGGGATCCGGCGCTTCGCACATCGAGCCAATCACCCGCGCAGGCGCGCAGGATGCCCTCGGCCAGATGGCTGCGGCAGGAGTTGCCGGTGCAGAGAATGAGGACGATGGGTTTTGCCCCGGTCATGATTCCGATGTGCGCTTGTTTTCTGGCGCTGCGCCGGCGGCAGGGCAACAACGTTCTTCCACGCAGATACTGCGGCAGAGTGGCACGGCCAGCAGTGCGCCGGAGATGGGTGCGGCGATGTAAATCCAAAGTGTGGCCAGTTGGCCCGAGAAGATGGCCGGCGCGAGTGAGCGGGCGGGGTTCATTGATGCGCCGGAGACTGGCCCGCCGAAGAGTGCTTCCAACGCGATGACCGCGCCGACCGCGATGCCAGCGGTGATGCCCTTTTCGTTGGCTCCGGTCGAGACGCGCAGGATGACGAACATGAGGATGAGCGTGAGGATGAGTTCAAACACCAATGCCTGCGAAGCGGTGCCCAGGGGAATCGTCGCGCCGAGATGGGCTGGCTGCGTGGGAAAGAGGAGCGCGAGAACGCCGCTGGCTGCCATTGCACCGGCGCATTGGCTGGCGATGTACGGGGGCGCATCCGCCCACGGCATCCGGCGCGCGGTGCAGAAGCCGAGGGTGACGGCGGGGTTGAGGTGCGCGCCAGAAATGTCGCCCACGGCATAGATCATCGCCAGCACGACGAGGCCAAAGGTGAGTGCGATGCCGACGTGCGAAACGGCTCCGTCACTGATTTGGTTCACCACGATGGCGCCCGTGCCCGCGAAGACGAGGGCGAACGTGCCGATGAATTCAGCGCAGAGGCGTTTCATGAGCGAGTGTGGGCTCTACATTTTGCCAGCCAACTGGAACAGGCGCACGAGCAGATAAGCGGCGGCACCGGCAGCGGGGATGGTGAGAATCCACGCCCAGAGAATCTTTTCGACGAGGCTCCATTTGACGGCGTTGAGCCGCTTGGCTGCGCCCACGCCCATGACGGCGGCGGTGACGTTGTGCGTGGTGGAGACGGGGATGCCCAGTGTGCCCGTGGCAAAAAGCACGGTGGCCGAGGCGGTCTCGGCGGCGAAGCCGTTCACGGGTTGGAGCTTCACCATTTTGTGGCCGAGCGTTTTAATGATGCGCCAGCCGCCTGCGGCGGTGCCCGCGCACATGGTGATGGCGCAGGCGACCTTGATCCATGTGGCGATTTCCAGATCTCCTTTGGCCGACTTGGTGGTCTTGAGGAAATCCATCCACGCGGGCGCATTGTCGAATGCCCCTGCCGTGGTGCCGGCTACGAGCGCCAGCGCGATGATGCCCATCGTTTTCTGCGCGTCATTGGTGCCGTGCATGAATCCCATCGTGGCGGAGCTGACGATCTGCATCCGGCCAAACACGTTGTTGACCCAGCGTGGCCTCCAGTTGCGCAGTAGAAAATAGAGCAGGCCCATCAATAGAAATCCGAGGCACAGGCCGATGATGGGCGAGGTGATCATCGGTACGACGACCTTCCAGAGAATGCCTTTGCCTTTCCACCAGTGATCGGCGGCGGGCTGCGACCAGATGATGGCGCTCCATTTGTTTTGAGTGGCGGCGAGCGTGGCGCCGACCAGACCGCCAATCATGGCGTGGGTGGAACTCGAGGGCAGCCCGTAATACCACGTGATCAGATTCCAGATGATGCCGCCCACAAGCGCGCAGCCGATGACGCCCTGTGTCACCGCTTGCGTGTCCACCAAGCCGGAGGCGATTGTCTTGGCCACCGCCGTGCCCCACAGCGCGCCGAGCAGGTTGGTGAAGGCAGCCAGCATGATGGCCTGTCGCGGGCTGAGCACTTTCGTGGCGACCACGGTGGCGATGGAGTTGGCCGTGTCGTGGAAACCGTTGATGAATTCAAACACCAACGCGATCAGCACGACCAGAAGGATGAGTTCAAATCCCATAAGCGGTGCCGGTCAGGAATTCTTCATCACGATGTGGCTGACGACATTGCCGGCATCGCGGCAGCGGTCGATCACCTTCTCCAGCAGATCGTACAGATCGCGCACGATGATGACCTGCAATGGATCGTGTTTGCCCTGATAAAGTTCGGCCGTCAGCTCCAGCATCACCTTGTCGGCCTCGCCCTCGAGGATTTGCAATTTGTCGTTGAGATCCTTCACCTGTTCCAGAGGCGGCATCTTGCGCAGGAGTTTCACCATCGACACGAGTGTCGCCGTCGATTTCTCCAGCAACACCGCCTGCCGGCTGAAGGAGATGCCCTCCAACTGGCCCGTGGAGATCTTGTAACGCTCGGCAAATTTCTCGATCGTTTTCGGGATCCGGTAGAGCGCGTTGGAAAGCTCCTCGATATCCTCGCGCTCGAGTCCCGTCACAAACGTGTCCACCAAACGCTCGGCGATCTCCTCGCTGATGCGCTTCTCTTTGCGGCGGCTCAGCACGAACTCCTCGAGCGAAGCCTTGTGCGCCGGAGCGCTCAGGATTTTTCCCAGCGCATCGCCGCTGGCCTTGGCCTCCTCGGCACTGGCCTCGAGGAGTTC
>CAMDOH010000055.1 GCA_945903605.1 Akkermansia muciniphila | reverse complement strand
GGCTCGCCTTGCGAACCAAAATCGCCACTGGTCTTCACGAGGCCGACGCCGAAGAATTGTTGCCAGTAACGGTTGACGGCCACACGCGCAGTCAGTGGGTGCTTTGGATCCACCAGCCAGTTCGCCAAATCGAGGCGAGTGGGCATGTTGGTGGATTTGGGCAACGGCGGCAGAATGGCAGGCACGTTGCGATCCACTTTGTCCCCGAGCTTATTGTACTGGCCACGGAGGTGGACAAATGTCTGGCGTGTGGCTGGCATGTCGGCCATCACAAAGGTGGATGGAAACGCTTTGTCGATCGTATCACGGCTATCCTTCAACTTCTTCAGTTGCGAATTGATGGTGGCGAATTGACCTTTTGTTTTTTCGAAAACAAACTGGAGATAGTGCTCCTCGATGGCGCGTTTCTGTGCGTCGTTGCGCTTGTCGACAGCGGGTTTCAATGCGTCCTGCACTGGTTGCGGCAGGCTTTTTTTATCCACGGATTTTTCCCACGCGGCAATGTACAGCGCAGAATTGTTCGAGGGATTATCAATCTGTGCGACACCCGCCTTGTCCCAATAAACCGTTCCGTCGGATTGCGTGAAAGCCCAGCCGTTGATCGTCGTGCCGGGGAGGAGGCCGACCTTGGCCGCAGGTACTTCAATGCGAACCCATTTCCCAAGCTCCGGCAGTGCGCCCATATTCACGCGGCTGACCGCTCCCGCTGTGCCCCATGGAATGACGTCGTTACCCCAGTACGCCCGATGCTCCCAGACACTGTCATTGAATTGGAGCATGATTTCCTTCGGAGGATTTTTGGGGTCGAGATAAACATGCGCAAAAAGTATGGCGTCCTTTTGAATCGTCAGTCCCGGGCTTGCTCCGGTGAAGAAATGCTGGCTGATGTCTTGTGATTTGCGTTTGGTTGAAGTTTCGCCACTGAAAACCGGCTCCGGCTTTTTCACGAATTCCCATGGCGTGGTGCCATCGGGCTTGGCATTTGCGGGCAGGGAGTCCTCGATCCACACGGTTTCATTCGTCACGGCGCCGGATGTGTTGGCGGGCAACGTGGGCGCTTCATATTTCAGCAAGGCCAACTCAGTCTTGGCTTGCTGCTCAACGGCTGCGATTTCCTTGGCAAGCTCGTCCAGCTTCTTCTGGTCATCCGGCAATATCAGTTTGAGGACCGGGGGCGTGAGCAGGATGTTGCCGTCCATCGCCGGATCCGCTGCACTGTTGAAAAATGCGAACAGCGAGTAGAATTCCTTCTGCGAGATCGGATCGAATTTATGATCGTGGCAGACAGCGCAACCTGCGGTGAGCCCCATCCACACATTGGCAGTCGTATCCGTGCGGTCCACGGCGTAGCGGAAAACATATTCGTCATTGATGGATCCGCCCTCACTTGTCGTTACGTTGCAACGATTGAATCCCGATGCGACCTGTTGTTCCTGCGTGGCGTTCGGTAACAAATCGCCGCCGAGTTGCCAGATGGTGAATTGATCGTAAGTCAGATTATTGTTGAACGCACGGATGACCCAATCGCGGTAAGGCCAAATCGACCGCTCGTTGTCCAGATGAAGACCGTGAGTGTCGCCATAGCGCGCTACATCCAGCCAATATCGCGCCATGTGTTCGCCATAACGCGGGCTGGCCAGCAGTCGGTCGACCAGTTTTTCATAAGCATCGGCAGAGTTGTCGGCAATGAAATCGTCCACGTCCTTGATTGTTGGTAGCAATCCCGTGAGGTCGAGAGCCAGTCGGCGAATGAGTGTCGTGCGGTTTGCTTCGGGTGACGGACTGAGTTTCTTTTCAGTCAGCTTGGCGAGAATGATCGAGTCGATTTCGTTTCGCACCCACTTGTTCGGTTTTGGCAACGCCGGTTTGGCCACCGGCTCGAAGGCCCAATGCAATTGATACGTGGCTCCTTGCTCAATCCATGTCTTGAATTTGGCGATTTGTTCTGCGGTGAGTTTTTTGTGCGATTCCACCGGCGGCATGATGTTGTTTGTATCCTTCGCGGAGATGCGATCCCAGAGTGCGCTGGCTGCTAGACTTCCCGGTTTCACCGCAGTCTTCTTTTCGCGCTTCGCATACGCGCCTTCCTTCGTGTCCAAACGCAGCTTTCCTTTTCGGCTTTTCTCATCCGGCCCGTGGCAGGCATAGCAATTGTCGGACAGAATCGGACGGATATCGCGCGTGAAATTAATCTTGTCAGTCGCGGCGCGGCTCTCACTGGAGAATACAAGCAAGGCGATGAGAACAATCGCGAGCCATCGGCCGATGACGGTCAGTTTCGACATGGTTGGATTGTAAGACATGATTCAATACAGGCAAGGTCGCCTTTCCCATTCCGACGCCGTGTCAAAATGAGTATTCGTTTTAGCTTCATTGGACATGCCACGGCAAAGTGCTAGACTGCAGCGTGTCTTCGAGTCGGTCATTTCCTCGCATCGGCGCGCGCACGGGGTCTGCAATGTCTCGACGCGACCTCTTGCGCGTTGGTGGATTGAGCCTGCTCGGTTTGGGTTTGCCTCAACTGCTCCGTGGCCGCGCGGAAGCCGCATTGACTGAAAGAAGGAAAAGCACATTTGGCCGCGCCAAGCGTTGCATCCTGCTATTCATGTGGGGCGGTCCTGCTCATCAGGACACCTGGGATCTCAAGCCAGACGCGCCGCGCGAGTTTCGTGGCGAATTCATGCCGATCAACACCACAGTGCCCGGCTTGCAAATCTGTGAACACTTTCCATTGCTGGCCAAACGAGCACACGATCTCACACTTGTCCGCTCGATGACGCACGATAATAGTGATCATCTCACGGCGACGCATTATCTGCTGACTGGCCAGCCGCCTATTCGCGGCGAATCCATTCGTGAGCAATGGCCGCATATCGGATCGGTGCTAGCCAACCTCGGTCGCGGTAAAGGCGCGCTGCCACCCTTTGTTTCAATGCGGCCAAAGCTGGAGAATGATGTGCCGCGTTTTGTCGAACAAAGTCAGGGCCAATTCGCCGGTTGGCTCGGGCCACTCCATGACCCGATGACCATTGATGCCGACCCCAGCAAGCCCGGCTACAAGATCGGCGAATTGACATTGCAGCCCGAATTGAGCGTGTCGCGACTGGAGCTGCGCCGTGAATTGCGCGATCAACTCGATCGCCGTTTTGAATCCAATGCCGCCACTTTCAACTCTCAAGATTTGCACGTCCGTCGCGCGTATGAATTGCTCACGGCTGCTGCAGGCCAGCGTGGCGCATTCAATCTCGACGAAGAGCCGCTGCCAATCCGCGAACGATACGGCCTCAATCCCCACGGCCAATCCGTGCTGCAAGCGCGTCGATTGGTCGAGCGCGGTGTGCCGCTCGTCACCGTTTTTTGGCCGAACGACGGCATCAAAAATGTCAGCGTTTATTGGGACACTCACAGCCGTAATTTCACCGATCTCAAATCACGCTTGATGCCCGTGGCCGACCAAGCGTTCAGCGCGTTGATTGACGATCTGAAATCGCGCGGGCTTTTCGAGGATACACTGGTGATCTGGACCGGCGAATTTGGGCGCACGCCTCGTGTGGGTCAACGATCGAGCGACGCGGGTGCCGGTGCCGATGGCCGCGATCATTGGGGAGGGTGTTTCACTTCGGTGCTCGCCGGTGGCGGCGCGAAAGGCGGATTTGTTTATGGGAAGAGCGACAAGACCGCTGCGTTTCCCGATGAGAATCCCGTCGCCCCAAGTGATCTCATCGCCACGGCCTATCATCTGCTCGGCATTCCGGAGAGTCAGGTGCTTCCGGACATGAATGGCCGGCCGCAATTTGTCCGGCCGGGTCGCGCAATCACCAGCCTTCTCGCTTGATCTGCCGGGCTTTCAACCCCTTTTTCCAGTCAGCAATTCTTCGGCGTGCTTTCGAGCGGCATCCGATTTACCGCCGAGCATTCGAGTCAATTCTTTCACACGCGCAGGAGCATCGAGCAATTGGATGTCGGTGATGGTGCGGCCTTCACTCACGCATTTGTCGACGACGAAGTGAGTATCGGCCGCAGCAGCCACGGGCGCGAGATGGGTGATGCAGAGAACCTGCCGCTTGCTGGCAATTTGCCGCATTTTGTCGCCAACTACATGGGCCGTCTCGCCGCCAATATTCGCATCCACCTCATCGAAGACGAGCACGGGAATTTCATCTTCAGCCGCGAGTACTGTTTTCAGAGCGAGCATCACACGCGACATTTCGCCGCTGGAGGCGATGGCACGCAACGGGCGAGCTGTTTCACCGGGGTTGGGTGCGAATTGAAATTCAATACGGTCAACGCCTGTGGCCGATGGCTGCAGGGCAGTGGATATTGAAATATCGAATTGGCTCTGCTTGAAACCGAGGTCCGAAAGTTGGCGCGCAACAGCTTTGCTGAGTTTCGGAATGAGCTTGGCGCGTTGCGCTGACAATTCACTGCCAGATTTCTGAAGCGCCTTCGCCAGATGATCCAACTCAGCGTTGATCTGCGCCAGCTGGGCATCTCGCGATTCCAAAGCGTCGAGTTTCGCCCGTGCTTCTTCACCGAAGGTGATCACATCGTGCAGCGTCGCGCCGTATTTGCGTTTGAGGGATTGGATGAGATTGAGCCGAGAATCCAGTTCGACGAGCTGAGCCGGATCGATGTCCACGCGATCGGCGTAACGAGAAAGGTCCTGTTGCAGTTCGCGGATTTGGGCGGAGATCTGTTCCTGCGCAATGGCCAGCGGCGCGGCAGTCGTGTCTAATAATTGGAGCGATTGAAGTGCTCTGCCGAGAGAACCGGATTGATCGAGAAGCGATGGCTCATTGCCATCCAACACTGAAAGGGCAGACTGACTCAGTTCGAGCAAACGGGCGGCATTGCTGGTGCGCGAGTGAGCGGCGAGCACTTCGGCTTCCTCGGCAGGATTCAATTGTGCGGCTTGGATCTCCTGCACTTGATGGCGCAGAAGATCGAGTTGCTGGGCATAAGTGCGTTCATCCACGATGAGAGCGGCCTTTTCTTTTTCCAGTTTGTCGTGTTGGCGGAAAAGTGAGGCAAAGGCAGCGCGCGGTTTTTCGAGTCCACCGAAGGCGTCGAGGATGGCCAATTGCAGCGCGGGATTGAAGAGTGACTGATGATCGTGAGGTCCGTGAATGTCCACGAGTCGGTCGCCGAGTGTGGCGAGCGTTTGCAGAGTGGCTGGCGATCCGTTGATGAACTGACGATTGGTGCCGGCAACTGTGAAAGTGCGTTTGAGAACGAGCTGATATTGGTCGCAAGGTTCGAGTCCGTTCTCATCGAGAAAACTATCGAGCGTTGGCCGCAGTGCTGAGATGTCAAATACAGCTTCAACGGTGCAGCTCTCTGCGCCGGCACGAATGAGTGTGCGATCGGCGCGTTGGCCAAGGAGAAGATTGAGTGCGCCGATGATGATGGATTTACCCGCGCCAGTTTCGCCGGTGATGACGTTGCAGCCGGGACGAAGTTCGAGAGTGAGGTCGGCCACGAGGGCGAGGTTCTTGATTCGTAGCGTCGCGATCATCGCAAATTGTTGGCGTCGACTTTGCCGTGTCTGTTAACGTCGGGCAAAAGAAAACAGAATGTCTTTCAAATTTACGTTTCTTGGCTCAGGCACGTCGCAGGGGGTTCCCATCATCGGCAAAGAGTATCCAGCATCGTTTTTGGCCAATCCGAAAAACCATCGCACGCGGTCATCCATTTATGTGGAGACGGACGAAGTGAAGCTGGTGGTGGACACGACGCCGGAGTTTCGCCTGCAAATATTGCGCGAAGGGATTCAACGCGTGGACGCGGTGCTATTCACTCACGCGCACGCGGATCACGTGATGGGGCTGGATGATTGTCGGCGGTTTTGTGAGATGACTGGCCGGCCCATGCCGTTGTACGCGGACTTGGAGACGATGACCGATTTGCGTCGAGTGTACTCTTACGCGTTCGCAGAGGGAGTGAAACCGCGCGGTTATTTTGTTCCGGAACCGCACGTGATTGATGGTGAGTTTGTGATCGGAGATATAAAAGTCACTCCACTGAAGCTGCCGCATGGAAAGATGGGGTCGCTCGGGTTTTTGTTTGAGCAGGCCGGCATGAAAAGGCTGGCCTACTGCAGTGATTGCAAAGAGGTGCCGCAGGATGTGGTTTCGAGAATTACGGGAGTTCAGGTGGCTGTGCTTGATGCGTTGCGGCCGCAGAGTCATTGGACTCACATGAGTCTGGATGAAGCTTTGACAGCGGCTCGGCGCATTAATGCGGAGCGAACATTTTTGACGCACCTGACGCATTATTACGACCACGACATCAGCCAAGCCGAGTTGCCGTCGAGCGTGTGGCTGGCGTGGGACGGATTGAAAGTGCAGGTCGACTGAGCGGTCAGGCGCCCATTCCATCTTCGAACGAGCCACCGGCAATCGGGAAGCAGAGGTGGTCGCGAACGTAGCCAATGCCGTTGGCGCTGCACGCATCGAGATCGCGATAAGCACTCTCGGCCTCGACGATCAGCGGGGCGGTCGCGGTGCCCATCGTTTTGCAGTATCGCGAAGGATAACCAATGTTCACGAGCATCTCCGCGTAGCGAACCATGTTGAGATCACCGCTGGGAAGGTCGGTGAATTGCATCGCGCGCTTCTGCCAAGCTGGCTGCATGGCGCGTAGCGGGAATCCTGGCCGGATGACAAAGTTTTTGACGTGGCAAGCGTAAACGCGGCTGGCGACTTTCTGGAAACGAGTCTCCCAATCTTCGCCTTCCCAGCAGTGCGAAGGGTCGGCGTTCACGGCGAGAGATTTATCGCCATCACAAATATCCACGAGGTGATTGAAATCATCGGCGCATGAGGCTGCGGTGCCGGGATGAATCTCGTGACAGAGTTTGATGCCGAGTTTGTTGGCGTGTGCGCGGAGCTTGGCTGTTTTCTTGATGAACCGCTCGTTGCCTGCTTCAAGGAGATCGAAGCCGCTTCCCGCCCAGAATCCCCACGGGTAACCTGTGGCCAGTTCCCAACCGAAGGCAACGCCCCAAAACATGGGCATGATTTTCACGCCGAGTTCGGCGCTCAGATCCATGAGTTTGAGCAGGTAATTCTCGTGCCACTTCTCAATTTTCTCGGGCGAGAGTTTTGCGATGTCTGGCGCGATGAATGGATTGCCACTTTGGGTTCCAGTCCAGATGGAGGTGTGCACCCAAAACGGGCAGTGCGAGGAAATGCCGTCCAGATGCATCCCCGCTTTGTCGAACGTGTCTTTGATTTCCTTGGCGGTTTTGAATCCACCCTTGCCGTTGCCGAGCATGTAATTGCTCGGTTGCGCGCCGGATGCTCCGGAGCGTTTGGCGTATGCCAAAAAGTCAGGAAGTGATTTTGCGCCGTGTTGGGCTCCTTCAACGCTGGAGTGGAAAATGGTTTTTGCCATAGTTTGATTGAATTCGGGACAGAGAAATAGCCGCGCCCCGATGGCTTGGCAACCGAAATTGGGACGGTTACTTGGGGGAAGTCTTGGACTTGATGATGGCTTGGCGACTTTCCTCAGCCTTGATTTTTACCCAGCTATGCCAGCCTTTTTCGAACATCGGTATTCCGCCCGGCCAATGTTTCTGAATGTACGCCGCAAAGATACCTTCGCGGCTGTAGCCGTTTTGGTCAGCCAACATGGAGTCGCGACTGTTGACGATTCCGGCCATGAATTTTGTGCTCTGCGGATGCGACATGAAAAAATCGAAGATCGACCACCCGATGTCGTAGCCCATCCCAATCTCGTTTTTGAACATTTTCTTCCAGTCGTCATAACCTTCGGAGAGGAGATAATCCTTCATGGGCGGTAATTCATACTCGTCACGAAGTTTGTTCAAGGTGAGCCAGCGCTTTTGCTTGTCGAGTTTGAGTCCGTTGCCTTCGATCCATTGCGGCTCGCCGAACCAGTCAGCACTGCCCTCGATCATCCAGAACGGGAGCGCACCAAAAAGGTCATCCATGATGGCGTGGCTTCCTTCGTGCAATAGAGTGGGCAACAACCGCCAAGATGCTTTCTGTCGCCATGTGACGATTTCTTTGCCGCGTGGACTGAAAAAGCCGAGCAGGTTTTCTGTCACTTCCTTCTTATATTTTGCCTGAGAATATTCTTTGTAATCTTCAAAACGGCCAAAGACGCGGAAACGAACCGAGAATTCGCCGGAGACTTTTTTACCGAAGACTTTTTGGTGGTCAGCGCAGAGCTTGTTGATTCCGTATTCGAGAGCCTTCAACATTTCCGGCTTCATTTCCCATTCATGGGTTGCGTAGCGCACATACCCATCGCCGCGGACAAAATCAGATCCCCTCAACATCGACGTGGTGATGTCCAATGCGTGAGAGCCACGGGCGAATCCAAAAGCCAGCAACAATCCTAGTAGAAATCTCATGTTGAATCCCTGATTCAAACTGCCTCCAAAAGCACCGGAAGTAAAGGTGCAACAACAACTGCGCAAGACTTTTGATTTATTCGGCGGCGCGCGTTTGTTAACAGAAGGGCGATGGCCGAATATTACGACACCCACGCGCATCTGGATTATTCGGAGTTCGCCGACGATTTGGCTGAAGTGATCCAACGAGCCAAAGATTCTCAAATCACGCGAATCATCAGCATCGGCACGGATTTCGAAAGCAGCCGTCGAGCGATTGCGCTCAGTGAACAATTTCCTGAAGTTTACGCCGTCGTCGGCTGGCATCCCAGCGATGCGATGAGCGCTCCTGATGATGTTCGCTCATCGTTGCGTGAACTTGCGCAGCATCCCAAAGTTGTCGCCATCGGTGAAACTGGATTAGATCATCACCGATTGCCCAGTGGTAACGGAGGCACTGTTGCCGATGACTTGCTGTACAAGTCGCGGCAACTGGATTTATTTCGTCAACACCTCGAAGTGGCCTCCGAAACCAATCTGAATTGTGTGATTCATCAGCGCGACTGTTTCGCGGAAACAATCTCTGCGCTCGAACCCTTCGCAAAATCCGTGCGCGGAGTTTTTCATTGTTTCGCAGGCGACGCGATTGAGATGCGCCGAGTCATCGCTCTGGGTTCGTTGGTCAGCTTCACGGGCATTTGCACTTTCAAGAATGCCCAGGCCGTTCGTGACACGATCGCAGCAACGCCGCTGGATCAGTTGATGCTGGAAACGGACTGCCCATTTTTGGCTCCCGTACCGTACCGAGGCAAACGATGCGAACCAGCATACGTGAGTGAAATCGCTCAATTGATCGCAACGGTGAAGGGGTGTTCCATGGAGGAACTTAGTGCCGCGACCTGTGCAACTTCGAAATCGTTTTTCAAGAAACTACGCTGAAGCCCGCGTGGTCATCGGAATAATCTGCCGATTAGATTTAGTCCCTGTGCCGATGAGAGGTGAAGTAACAAGCCGAGAATTCCAATGCCTGCGATCGGGGCGAAATCGATTCTGCGCCAGATCCAATTGCGGCGGCGCAACGGTGCGAGTAAAAAACGCACCGTCTCCTCGATTGCCGTCCAAATCGGATTCGAGCCCAGATAGACGTAGTTCGACAAGAGGTTGAACGCGATCAGACCCATCGCAATCAAAGCCCACGAGCGGTACATCAGCAGGGTTGGCGTGACGACATTGGCCAGAATGAATCGCACGGAAGCGATTTCCGGCATCAGGCCGAAGTGTGAAAAAAGCAAGCTGAACGAAGTGTGGAAAATTACCACGCCGAGCGTGAGGGCCATGAATTGAGTTTTGTAATTGCGCGAGTAAAATGTTCCGAGCTGGTTTCTGAGGAATTGAGAGTGGGACGATTGAAGGGTCGTACGCGGGGTAAAGATGGAGAAAAAAAACAGCGCGGCGTAGTAAGTGATTAGCCACTTGCAAAAGTGGACGATGGAATAGAGTAGGTCCATCTTGAGCCAGTCCGAACGGAAAACGACTGAGACAGCAGTGAATTTCTCGCCGGCAGGTACTGCTGAGTCGATGCCGATTCCCCACTCAATTTTAGGGCTCCAATCCAGTTCAGGGCCGAACTGTCGGTAGAGCAGTGGTTGGCACAGTAGAATCAGCGCGAGTAGAAATAGTCCGCCGCCAGTTTTTCCCCAGCCAAATTGATTTTGGTTGTTACTTCCGAATGAAGGGAAGACGGCGCGGCGCGACATAGCCCAGCCATTTCGAGCATTGATCCAAAGCAGTAATGCCGCGAAGTTCAGGATGAACGGGAAAAGCCCCATGCACTTCGTGCAGGCTACATCATCCTCAACAAAGTGTCAGCCATCTCACTCGGTGTTGCGGCCACACCGATGCCGGCAGACTTGAATGCCTCGATCTTCGCTGCCGCAGTGCCTTTGCCTCCGCTGACAATGGCTCCCGCGTGGCCCATGCGGCGGCCGGGCGGCGCAGTCGCTCCCGCAATGAACCCGGCGACCGGCTTCGTGCCGTGTTTCGCTATCCATTCGGCGGCCTCTTCCTCGGCACTGCCGCCGATTTCACCAATCATGATGATGCCCGTCGTTTCAGAGTCGGCCATGAAAAGTTGAATGACGTCGAGGTGCGAAGTGCCGTTGACAGGGTCGCCACCAATGCCAACGCAAGTGCTCTGGCCGATTCCGCGTGATGTGAGTTGCCACACGGCTTCGTAAGTCAGCGTGCCGCTGCGCGAGACTACACCGATGTTTCCCTTCTTGTGAATGTATCCGGGCGCGATGCCGATGCGGCATCCACCGTGCGAATCTTTGCCCGTACCGGGCGTGACGATGCCGGGACAATTCGGGCCGATGAGCCGGGTCTGACTGCCGATCATCGCTTGTTTCACTCGCACCATATCGCGTACTGGAATTCCTTCGGTGATGGCGACGACAAGTTCAAGCCCCGCGTCCACACCTTCGAGAATTGCATCCGCAGCAAATGGCGGCGGGACGAACACCGCACTCGCCGTTGCGCCCGACTGTTTGGCCGCCTCGGCGACGGTGTCAAAAATCGGAACCTTGTGTCCGGCGTGTTCAAAAAACTGTCCGCCCTTTCCCGGCGTGACGCCGGCGACGAGCTGGGTTCCGTAATCCAGCGAGAGTCGCGTGTGTCGGCCACCGAATTCGCCGGTGATCCCTTGCACGAGAACTTTGGTTTGAGGTGTAACGAGAATCGACATGAAATTTGTTGCTCCGATTTTGGATTAGTGAACGACGGCTTGAACTGCCTTTTTTGCCGCGTCCGCCATCGAGTCGCCACTGATGATGGTGAGGCCGGATTCAGCCAGCGTTTTCTTGCCAGCGAGAACGTTGTTGCCTTCCAGTCGCACGATGAGCGGAAGTTTCAGCCCCGTCTCTTTCACCGCCCCGACGATGCCGGTGGCGATGACGTTGCAATCCATGATGCCGCCGAAAATGTTCACGAAGATGGCTTTCACATTGGGGTCGCTGAGGATGATCTTAAAGGCCGCGCTGACTTGTTCCTTGCTCGCGCCGCCGCCGACATCGAGAAAATTCGCCGGACTCGCTCCGTAATGTTGGATGATGTCCATCGTTGCCATCGCGAGGCCCGCTCCATTGACAAGACAGGCAATCGAGCCGTCGAGCTTGATGTAATTGAGATTAAATTTGCTCGCCTCGATTTCGAGCGGTGATTCCTCGGCCAGATCGCGCATCTCCAAAATATCTTTGTGACGGTACAGCGCATTGTCATCCAGTCCGATCTTCGCATCCACCGCGATCAACTTTTCCTTTCCGTCCGGCCCGAGACAAATGCAGAGGGGATTGATCTCGACCATCGATGCGTCGCATTCCCACCAAGTATTGTAAACGGCCGCGACCAGCTTGGCACACTGACCGGCGAGATCGCCCTTGATCCCGAGTGCGGCGGCGATTTTTCGTCCCTGCCACGGTTGAAATCCCATGGCTGGATCGATGTGCATCTTCACGATTTTCTCAGGATGCTTCTCAGCGACTTCCTCGATGTCCACGCCGCCCTCGGTGCTAGCCATGATCAGCGGACGTGAATTAGAACGGTCGAGCAACACCGCTAGATAAAATTCCTTTTGGATGTCCTCAGCCGCAGCGACGAGCACCGTGCTGACCACGCGGCCATCTGTGCCGGTTTGTTTTGTAACGAGCGTTTTGCCGAGCATGTTGTCGGCGCATTGAACTACGTCTTCGACAGATTTCGCGAGTTTCACTCCACCTTGAAAGCCGTGTTTGAAAACACCTTTGCCTCGGCCTCCAGCGTGAATCTGCGATTTCACGACGGCAAGCTTGTGCCCAGCGCCAAAGATTTTCTCGGCAGCGACTTTGGCTTCGTCGATCGAGTGACAAGGGTCGCCTGTCGGAATGCTCACTCCATTTCGCTTGAGCAATTGCTTGGCCTGATATTCGTGAATGTTCATCGAAATTGTTTTGTGAATGCTCCAAGTGAGTCTCGGTGACTCACAGTATGTTCAACTTAGCGTTGTGTGATCGGCACTACTTTGAGGCCGACGGGGCCGGTGTAAACACTCTGCGGGCGGATGAGGCGGTTGTCGGCGAGTTGCTCGAGCACATGTGCGGTCCAGCCGCTGGTGCGTGCGATGGCAAAGATGGGAGTGAACAGATCAGTCGGAATTCCGAGCGAGTAGTAAACTGTGGCGGAATAGAAATCCACGTTGGCGTGCAGATTCTTCTGCTGGAGCATCAGCTCGGCGATGCGCTCGCTCATCTGAATCCATTTCGGTTCGCCGAGTTTTGCAGATAGGATCTGCGCCATGCGTTTGAGATGCGGCGCGCGAGGGTCGAGCACTTTGTAGACGCGGTGACCGATGCCCATGATCTTTTTCTTTTGCGCGAGTGCTTCTTCAACCCAGGCATCCACTTTTTCGAGTGAGCCAATTTCCTGTAGCATCTTGATGACACCTTCGTTCGCGCCGCCGTGCAACGGGCCTTTGAGTGTGCCGATGGCCGTGGTGATGGCCGAGTACATGTCTGAAAGTGTTGCGATCGTGACGCGCGCGCTGAATGTGGAGGCGTTCATGCCGTGGTCGGCGTGAAGCACGTAACACATGTCCATCGTGTCTTCCATTTCTTGTGAGGGCTTTTCGCCGTTGATCATCCAGAGAAAGTTGGCGCCTTCACCGAGCGTCGCATCGGGGTGAACGAGTTCCTTGCCCTGACGTTGACGATGGAAATAGGCCGTGACTACTGGGATTTGCGCGATGAGCCGGAGTGCTTTTCGGCGTTGAGCGTGCTGCGAATCGTCCTCGGCAGTGGTGTCGAAACAACCGAGTGCTGATACTGCCGTGCGAATCGCGTGCATCGGCGCTGCGTCCTTCGGAAACGTAGTGATGAGATCAATGACGCCTTGCGGCAACTCGCGGAATCCGGCGAGCGTCAACTTCAGTTCCTTGAGTTCTTTTTGATTGGGCAGATGGTTGTGATGGAGCAGGTGAACGATTTCCTCGTAGGTCGCTTTGCCGGCGAGTTCGTTGATGTCGTAGCCGCAGTAGATGAGCTGGCCGATATCGCCGCGCACATCGCTGAGTCTGGAATTGGCGGCAACGACTCCTTCGAGTCCTTTGCTAAAACTGGTGGCGGGTTCAGTCATGTTGAGCGTGTTTTTATCCGTAAATTGCGCGCCAATCTATGAGTCGCTCGCTGTGGTCGTCAACGGTTTTCGCGGACATAAAATCGACCGGCGTAACGTCGAGACAATTGCCTTGCTACGACAATTGACGATGTGCAGATTTCGCACCCATTCAAACCGTGCAAAAGGCAAGTGGCAGCAGAAATCCCAAAGTAAGCGGATTGCCAATCGGGATTTTTGATTCCGGGCTTGGCGGCCTCACCGTTGTTCGCGCCGTGCGCCGACTGATGCCGAGCGAACGGATCATTTATCTTGGCGACACTGCGCGCGTTCCGTACGGCACAAAGTCACCGGCAACAGTTGTGCGTTTCGCCCACGAGGACATGCAGTTTCTGATGCGTCATCGTGTGAAAGCGGTGGTCGTCGCTTGCAACACGGTTTCAGCTTGGGCCTTGGAGGAGTTGGTGAAGACTTACAATCTGCCGGTGTTCGGTGTGATCGTGCCCGGCGCAATGGCGGCTGCAGCGGCCACTCAAACCGGTCGCATCGGAGTCATTGGCACTTCTGCCACGATTCGCAGTCAGGCTTATGAACGCATCATCCATTCGGCAAACCCAAGTGCAATTGTTCATGCGCGCGCGTGTCCGTTATTGGTGCCGTTGGTCGAAGAAGGTTGGGTAAAGCGAGATGTCACCCAACAAGTCATCGCCGATTATATTCGTCCGCTGTTACAAAAACGGATCGATACTTTGGTGCTTGGCTGTACGCATTATCCGTTGCTCGCGCCTGTGATTCGGATTGTGGCCGGTCGCAATGTGCGCCTTATCGATTCGGCACAGAGTTGCGCGGGTTATGTCAAAGCGGAGTTGCGTCAACTGGGTCTGTTGAACGCGAGTCGTTCGCGCGGTTGGATTCAGTTAAATGTGACGGATGAAGTGGAGCGATTTGCAGAGGTCGCCAAACGATTTCTCGGCCAGCCCGCTGGGAAAGTCAGGCGAGTCGACTTGTCGGAAGTTTAGATTGTGGGCGGAGCACGAGGAATAATTCGTCGCCGGTTCGCTTGACGGATTTCAATTTCAGATTCGCTGCATCGGCCAGTTTTTGCAAACCTGTGCCATCGCAAATTGTCGGTGCGTGATGGCCTCCAAGAATCTTCGGGCAAATTGTGAGGTGCAGTTCATTCACGAGATGAGCGCGGAAGAGCGCGTCATTCAATTCACCGCCACCTTCGCAGAGCAGCCGTTTCACATTCCACTTTTCTCGCAGCCAATTCAATGTGGCTGGCCAATTGATTTCGCGCTTGCCGCAAATTCGGACTTCATCTGCGACTTGGTTGAGTTTTCCAATGGCGTGCTTTGACGCTCTACTGGTGGTGAGGACAATGATGGGCGAAAAGTCATGCCGGAATAATTCAGCCTTTGTATCCAGACTGCCGGAACCGGTGACGATGATGCGCAAGGGGTGAAGGGTGAGTCGCCGACGCAATCGGAGTTGCTCAAATCTTTTTCCGCCTGTGCCCATTGTAATTTTATTGAGGTCGACCGTTCGCGCACCGCACATGATGGCATCGGCTGTGGCGCGGAGTTCGAGCAGGTGGTTGTGGTCGCGGTTGCTTCCGATTTTGGAGGTCGAGCGAGTTGAAGAGGCAATTTTCCCATCAGCCGTCATCGCCATGTTGACGATGATCATTGGCATCATTTGCGGTTGGTTGCGGCGTGTTTTCACAGGATTAACATGGCGTCGCCATAACTGTAGAATCGGAATTGGCGACGGATGGCTTCTGCATAGGCGTCGAGAATGAATTGGCGTCCATCCATTTTGCCGGGCGATGCGAATGCGCTCACGAGCATCAGTAGTGTGGATTTTGGGATGTGAAAGTTGGTGATCAACCCGTCGATCACTTTGAATTGATAGGGAGGATGAATGAAAATGCGTGTTCGGCCTTCGGTGGCCACGAGTGGGAATTGAATGGCTGCTGCGGATTCCAAGACGCGAGTGGTTGTGGTTCCCACGGCGATGATTCTTCGCCCGGCAATTTTAGCTGCATTAATTTCTTCGGCTGTTTCCGCAGAAAGTTGGAATCGTTCTTCGTGCATTCGGTGCTCGGAAAGTGATTCTGTTTTTACAGGCATGAATGTGCCGAGGCCAACATGCAGTGTCACTTTGACGATCTTCACGCCTTTCGCCTGTAGTTTCTGGAATAGCAATTCGGTGAAGTGCAGGCCGGCAGTCGGTGCGGCTATGGAACCGGGTTTGGCTGCATAAACTGTTTGATAACGGGAGTGGTCGGCGTCATTGGATTCTTTTTTTCGAGAAATGTAGGGAGGCAATGGAGGGTGACCGACTGAATCGAGAGCTTCGGAAATATCATCCACACCAGTGAACCGAACATGTAGTGAATCGATTGATTTGCCCAGCACTGTAGCGATGATTGCGGGAGTCGAGGGCGTTCGTGGGATGACTTGCAGTTGAATTCCCACTCGCATCCGGTTCATTGAGCGAATTTTGACCCACCAATCATTGGGCGCGATTTCTTCGGTGAGTAGCAAGTCTGCGCTGCCTCCGGTTGGCTTTCTCACGAAGATACGCGCCGGAATCACTTTCGTGTCGTTGATCACAAGTAAATCACCTGCGCACAGCGAAGTGTCCAACTCATCAAACAGGGTTTCAGAAATCGAGCGATTGGCTCGGTGCAGTTGCATCAGCCGAGATTGATCGCGGACTTTGGCTGGGAATTGTGCAATGCAGTCGGGGGGCAGGTGATAATCGAAATCACAGGTCTGAATTGTAGAACGATTTTCAGTAAGTGGCGTCACCTAGCGGTTTGTTGCTCGAAACAATGGACAAAACGAGGAAAAACATTGGCTATTGTGAGTAACAGTGAAATAAAGTGTTGCGTTGTGGGGCAGTATGGGTTAAAGGTCAGTCATCGAGAATATGAGTGGTTCTGGGACAATTGCCATTTGTTACAATTCTCTCTATCGACATGGAGTGGATGCGAAGCGGCGTGTTCAGATTCCTTCAAAGTGGCGTCCTGAAAAGCCAGACATTGAGTTGACATTAATTCTGTGGCCGAAATCGGTTTTCGGTCCCTGCCTGAGGGTGTTGCCTCCGGAGCAAATGGCCAGATTGATGAAGGACATCGATGCTTTGAGTAACGACGATCCGAATAAAGTTGTTCTGAAACGATTTATTGGTAGCGAATCAGATCAGGTATTTCTTGATAAGGTGGGGCGGATTTGCCTCCCGGAGGAACTGGCGAGACGTGCGGATATCTCAGATGAGGCTGTGCTCGTTGGATTGTTGGACAGATTTGAGATTTGGAATCCTGCGCGCTATTCGCAGGTAAGTAGCTCCGATCAATTGATGGCCGCGACGGCCTTCAAAATGATGGAGTGAGGATGAATTTGCGACTCGAAAGAGGCGCCAAGGGGGAAACGCGTGGTGGTCGGGCAATCGTTCGGCCGCCACGCGATCTATGCAAAAGAGCAGATTAATGCGAATATTGTTACTTGCTGCAGTGATGTTTATTCCTGCATTGGCAAGTGGATTTACGTTGATCGGCCCAAATGCAACGCTTGTGAATCCATCCGCTGGTGTCACAGAAGCCCTAATTAATATGGCCACCGATCCGATGGGTCGGCCAGTTCGCGTTAAAGAATTCTACCGCTGGAATTACCCCAAATTTACATTTGCGTATGATAGCACGTTCGTCCGTTTTTTCGGGCATAACGGAATGAATGCAGTCAGTAATTCGTTTCGGGTAATGAACGATTTCTTCGTGCCTGAAGATGGGAGGTACAAAGGAGTTAGTCAGTTGCAGTTGATTTCAGAATATGAAGGGCATTTCCGCACTTGGTATTTTAACGCTTCTGCAAACGTAGGTAACGTCACCGACATTCAGAGCATGACATTGGGGTTGCTGGTTAATCAGTTGGGTTTAGGAAACCCACATCGATACTGTTTTGTTATCGAGGACATTATGGGAGTGAACGTGGCAAATTCCACGGGAACATTTCAAATCGGGATTAGGAATTACGATCCATACACTTACTTGCCTGCAACTATAATCAACGGGGTGCAGCACAGCTA
>CAMDOH010000054.1 GCA_945903605.1 Akkermansia muciniphila | reverse complement strand
ACTGCGACGGGAATCCGATCCGTGCAGATTGACACACCCAAATCCGGCCGCGTCTACAATTTCACAAAGGTTCTCAGCGTCAGTGGAGATGGGAACCAACTGAACATCACCGCCAACATCATCGATATGAATGGCATGAAACTCCGGCGCGGTTTCCTGCAATTGCTCGTATTGCTCGTGGGCATCGGCATTTATTGTTCTGAACGCAAAAAATCGCACCCAAGCCCATTCAATGCGGCACTGGGAATTTCGCTGGCGGTCGGCGCGATTCTTTGGGTGCTACTCATTCAACGCTGGCTCCACGTGCCTCTCATTCTCCTGCCGCCCGCCGCGTTCATCGTGTTCCTTGTTTGCATGGCCATTAAATGCCTGCCACTGCTCAAGCGACGCCACGCAACCGAGACACCACCCGTCATTCCCTCCGCAGCGATTGTGCTTATCATCGCCACACTCGGTGCGATGACCGCGCAAGCGCAGCCTGCTGCCATCGTGTTGCCAGCGAGCGCGGGTGTCACTCGCGCATACGATCCGCTGAACCCGTTTGAACTGTTACCGCCCAGACCCGATGGCCAGCGATTGATTCTCGAATCCTTCGCTCAAGACAGGAACGGAATAAAATTCGAGGTCAATCATGATGAGCCGTACACCGGCTGGGTGGTCGGCTTTTATCAGAACCGACAGAAACGAATCGAGTCGCAGTTCAAGGCGGGGCGCTTGGATGGCTCCGAGATCACCTGGTACGACAACGGCCAAAAATCCAGCGAGACACAACACACCAACGGAGTGACGCACGGACTGCGCTCCACTTGGTATCGCATGGGAAATATCCAGCAAGAGATCCGCTACGTCAGCGGCAAGCTGCACGGCATCAGCCGAACCTTCTTTGTGAATGGCAAGATCCAGCGCGAGGAAAGTTTCAAGGCAGGCCAGCCCGATGGACTGGCGCGCACGTATTACGCCAATGGAAAAGTGGAATCTGAAATCCGCTGGACCGATGGGCGCCAAGTTTCATTCGATGTGTGGGATTCACTCGGCATCCGAATGGGTGACGCGACCAATGCCGTCTCGCTCATCACAGCCAAATACACCCTCGCCCTCCAGCCGCAAGTGGCCGTGGTGGATGCCGAGCTTCAATTCAACTCCACGAAGGACAAACAGAGATTCGTCCTGTTCCGCGAAGTGCTGGCGATCGACAAATTCACCGCCAGCCAGCCTGGAATCCAACTCCTGCGCGAAGGCAATGACATTGTCATCTCGCTGCCCACCGCTGGCCCAGCGAAAGTGGATGTTAGATTTCTCGTGAAACCCAGTGGTGAAGACATCGTGATGAAAGCCACTGGCGAAATAACGCGCCGCAACCTGAGCTTCGGCATTCCGCCAGCGCTCACCAGCACTGTGGAGGCAAATCTCAATGAACCTGACACGGAATTTGAATTGCCCACGGCTGTCATCCAAAAAACGGAGACCATCGGATTGCAGACCAAGGCAACGGCAACCATCGGAGCGAGCAATCAACTGGAGTTGTCGTGGAAGCCGCGCATCAAAAAGGCCGAGGAAATTGTCGCGACCGTATTCTGCCAAAACTCCAGTCTGTTGTCATTTGGCGGAGGGGTGATCCAACTCCGCTCGAAGTTCGATTACACAATATCGCAAGGCGAACTGCGCCGCGCACGCATCCAGATTCCCGGCACATGGAAACTCATGCGTGTGGAACCGCAAGGACTGCGTACTTGGTCCATCACTCCCGATGGAACCAATTCGATTCTCATCGCCGAATTGAATGAGCCAGCCAAACTGAATTTCCGCATCGGGCTGGATTTGGAACAGGCATTGCCTGCGTCGCCAGCCTCGCCGCAACTCACCTTGCCGCAAGTACTCGATGTGAAACGCGAGACGGGACTGCTCGGCATTCAGACCAGCGACGAACTCGGGGTTGCCGTTGAATCGGGCACCGACTTGATCAAGATCGATGCGGCAGAGGTCAGCACGGCCATGGGAACGACCACCGATAAATTGGCGGTGACCTATCGCGTCCAGAAAATCGGATCCATCATCAGCACGAAAATCGAGGCGTTGAAACCATTGATTGAGGCCGATGCCTATCATCAACTCCTCGTCGGCGAGGAGCAACTGAGTGTGACCAGCGCGGTCAATTACCACATCAAACGCGTCGGCATTTTCCAACTCCAGTTGCTCATTCCTGCTGGATTCCGGATTGATCAGGTCATCGGAGCCAACATCGCGCAGTGGGTTGAAAAGACCGAGAACAACCAGCGCCTTTTGCTGGTGCAACTTTCTCATCGCACTTCGGGTGAGTACCCGCTTGTGACCACCTTGAGCAAGCGACAGACATCGCTGGCGGCCAAGTTAGATGTCGAGGCGCCACACGCGATCGATGCCTCGAAGCTGACCTCCTACCTATCGGTTATCACAGCGCAAGGCGTTCAAGTAAAGACCGGCAATCTCACGGGGCTGGTCGAAATCCCCACACAGGAACTGGCACGGAGCGTGAAGATGGCAGGCGTGCAAACGATGCAAGCCGATCACCATGGCCAGTCATCGTTGCTGGCCTACAAACATCTGGCTACGCAGACGAACGCTGTCACTCCATGGAAACTGGCGATCGGCACGGAGATGCTCACGCCTTGGGTCCGCACTGAAACGGTGAATTGGATCAACGTACGCGACAATCTGATCACCGGCCGCTCGCAGATTCGTTACGCGATCACCAACGCCCCGACTCGCGCCTTCAAACTCCGTGTGCCAAAAGGATGGAAGAATGTGGAGATCGTCGGCGAAAACATCCGGCGCCGTGACCAGAAAGAAAACGATTGGACAATCGAATTACAACAGAAGCGAATCGGGACTTACACGCTCAGTGTGACATGGGAATTCCCTTGGTCACCTGTGGCAGGCGACATCGTTGCGGCCGGAGTGCAGACGCAAGGAATCGATCCGGACGTGGAACGCGAGACGGGCTGGATTGCTGCGGTCACACGAAGCCGCTTGCAATTGGCCACCTCGTCCATTGGCGCCACTGTGAGCTTGCGCGATGCGCAGGAATTGCCGGAGTGGTTCGATCGTGCCGGAGTGGTCCCATCGCTCGTTTACAGCTATCTGCGTCCGGAATATCAGCTCAGCTTGAAGACTGAACGCTATCAGGAAGCGGGCGTGCTCGAAGCGTTGGCGCATAATGCACGCATTGTCTCGGTTGTCTCGCCTGATGGCCAGATGATGTCACATGTGTCACTGGCGTTGAGCAATCAAGGCCGACCGTTCCTTGAAGTGGTGCTGCCATCGAAGGCGATCAACATCATGTCCGTGTTCGTCGCTGGCCAAGCTGTTCGCCCCACCATTCAGAAAGACAAGTTGTTCATCCCGATTGAACGGACGCTTCAGAATGAGAAGATCAATGTGGAATTCGTCTACACCCATTCTGTCAAGTTCCCCAAGAACAGCGGTGATGTAAGCATCGAGTCGCCGAAGTTCAATGTGCCGTTGCAATCCATCGCCTGGCAACTGCGGGTGCCGCGCGATTACAAATACACCGACTTCAAGGGAACGGTGTCGCTTGATGAGTCTCAGCGTGTCGCCAATCTCACATTCAGCGAGACTTTGTACACCACCAATGAGGAAGTATTGTCCAACAAAAATCGCGAGGAGATCGCATCGAACCTCCGACTGGCAACCGAGAATTTCAAATCGGGAAAACTGTCAGATGCCAACCGCCAGTTTAACCTCGCTCAACGGCTAAACACTGACAACAACTCCCTCTCCAAAGGCGAAGATGACATGCTCAAAGGGCAATTGCGCGATGTCCGCCGTGGTCAGGCGAAGCAGCTGCAGGATGCCGAACTTTCTTACCGGAATGATAATCAGGGCCGCTTTCTGCAACAACCCGGCCAATCAGTCGCCCCAAACCCCGAACCGCAACAACAGAAACCTAATTCCCCGGGCGAAATGTTGGCCTTTGATGATGTTGCCGAACAGCAGGTTCTCGCCGTCCAGCGTGCACAGGAAATCTCAACGGCGCGAGTCACTCCGCTGCGAGTCAACGTCCCGGCCGAAGGCTATGAGTATCACTTCACGCAGACGCTGCAGACGGAAATCAATGAGCCGCTCAAATTGAATTTCAAAGCAGCGAACCTTCGGAAAACGAATTGGACCCTCGCCATTCTGATCGGCCTCGCAGGATTCATCCTCGCGTATCGGCTGGCAGAAGGACAACTTGCCAAACGGCGGAATGCTTGAATCTTTGCGTTAAATCAACAACGCAACGAACCCATGAATTGAGCGAGCCGAACGGATATCCAGAGGTGGACTAACTGTCTGCGAAATGATCTATCTGTAGGCAGAAACTTTCGGAGCGGTCTTATTGATTGTCTCGGCGTTGTTGGCGTTACTGGCATCGCCAGTCGCAGTGCCCTTGTATTTCACAGCGGGATTTGAGTAATACAAAATGCGATCTTCCTCATCATATTTTTGATACGAAAGGAGTGTCCTGTACTTCATCGTGTCCGAACCTTCGAATCTCCAACCGTGCGAGTACTCGAATGGGCCTTGGCCGGGATTATCCTGATCCTTGTTGTGCATGCAGCCGAGGTTGTGCCCGATCTCATGAGCACAGGAAAGTATGGGCGAACCAATCGCCTTCACTTTGAGCACGCTGAAAGCGGCGTCCTTATTTCCGTCTTTGTTGTCCAACGCAGCAGCGATTCCCATCGTGTTGCCTTCGGAACTCTGGACTATCAGACAAACCAAATCTGCCTTGTGCTTATCGCGGAGTGCGGCCACCACGTCGCTAGAAGAAAGTTTCTGGACATCATCAGCAAGCTGACCGGTCGATGTGTAGTCGTACAATTGGGCGTGAACCAGCTTGATGTTGGCGCTCACTTTGCTGTTCGAGAAAGCTTTTTGGACATTGCCAACAATTGTTCCGGCCAATGCCTTCGCACCTGAATCTCCACCCTTCTCGCTGGAAGCTTCGGGCGTGAACAACACCATCAATTGAATTGTGCCGTCTCCACCGCCGCCGCCCCCTCCTCCGCCACCTTCTTTTCCACCACCTTCTTTTCCACCGCCTTCACCACCTTCTTTTCCGCCGCCCTCTTTTCCACCGCCTTCTTTTCCGCCGCCGCCATAAATTGTATTATTCGCTGCGCGGAATGAAGTTCCCAGTGCGCCGCCTTTCTTTGCAGCTCTCGAACCAGCGAGCATGGGGCCTGAGTAAGGTCCATTTTCGTTGATTTTCATCTCAGCCCCATTGTTTTCCCTGCTCGTTTTCTCTCCGGCACTTTCGCCGCCAGAATAGGGCTCGTTCTTTTTGGTTTTCAGTCGAAGTCTTTTGCGAAGCGACGTTCTCTCGTATTTCTTCTCTCCGTCTTCCAAGTAGGCAACTTGGTAGTACAAAGGAATCTTTTTCCCATCCTGCCCGGTGATGAACGCCTTTTCGCCATTCAATTTTGTGTCTTCGCAATCCACTTTCACACGGGTTTCCAGCTCGTATAATTGGTGGACGTTCCCTCCGACATAATCGATTTTGAATGTCCGTCCTTTTGCGAGTTTCACCTCGATGCTTAACGCCTCCTTGTATCGGGATGCAATCACTCGGCTGTCTGGAATGCCAGCCACTGTCCCGTATGAAATCGTGCCTTCGTCAGCAAACTTTTCTCGATTGTCGATCTGAAGGGTGACCTGTTCCTTGTCGAATAATCCCAGCCGAACCTGATTCAATTCGCCGGAAATATCCTCCAGCATTTTAGGAGCGATCTCAACGAAACGATGTTTCTTGGCCAAATCAGGCAGTATAAAACCTGCGGGCGGTGACACTTTCTTGTTGGTAAACAGCTCCGGCTGACGTTCCGGCCACCAGTAAGCTGCCAACACCGCTCCTGCGAGAAGGATCGTTGCCAAACCCACCGTAAATAACTTTTTCATAATATCGTTTTAATTCTGCCTGCTCCGCTCTCAATTGGCTACTTGTACTTGGCTGTTATCGGAGCTTGATTGCGAATCTGCATCGCATTATTCGCTCCGTATCCCATGGGATGAGAATTCGTAAGCATACCCGTCTGCCCGCCCTGATAGTACACATCGGGATTTGAGAAGTATGGAATTTGAGTGCTCCCTCCAGTCCATCCATACGACATTATTGTATGGTACTTACCTGCGTTATTCGTAAAATTCCAACCGTAAGGAAACGGTATATTGGTCGATGAAAAAGCAGCCGCACCCGATGGGGGATTGATTGACGGGTCAGGTGGCACTTCCACGCGGTCGTAGCCATGCAGACATCCAAAGTTGTGCCCAAGTTCGTGTGAGCTAGTCATAGTACCTGCCCCACTGATTTGGATGACGCTATAGGCGCCCGACACTTGCGCAATTCCAGCAACCAGTGGGTCGGTATTGCTCACCAACAACGTAACTAAGTCGGCTCGAACTTTGTCGCGCAATGCCAATATCGTATCTGTGGCAGTCAGCACCGCTAACTCAGCGGCCATGCTGTTATTCGCAGCCGTCTCCACTGTGTACCTTGCAGAAGTATAGTTGATTCTGATGTTCGTAACATCGCTATTAGCGATCGAATCGCGCATGTGAGACGCCAACAGTCCCGCCCGCGACCTTGCCCCTGCGTCTCCACCCGCCGCGTTCATCGCCCGATCAGTAAAAAGGACCAGAATATCGATTGCATTAACGCCAACCTTGTCCTTTCCAACCACTCTGCTCATATTCTTTTTTCGATTGGCATGCTGCGTTGAACGCGGCTTTGATGCCCATCTTTGAACGTCCCCCATAAAACTCAAAATTGAGCCACCAAAACCCTTTGCCTCACTTGGTGCCGTACCAGCTTGATGCTGACCTCTGCTTGGCTGCCGCGCATCCATTCGTTCTGCCGCGGAGCCACCTTCCAAATTGCACGCAATCACGGTTTGATAAGCGACAGGAACCTCTTTACCACTGGCATCCTTGATGGCAGTCGGCAGCGCGGCATTGTTTGTGGCAATTCCAACGGCTTCGCATTTCATCTGGAAGCGAGAATCTTTCTCGTACAGCAGATGGGCGTTGCCTCCAGCGTAGACAATTTGGTGCGTTCGACCATCTGGCAACCAAACCAGAGCGCTCATGGCCTCACCAAATCGAGACATGAGCACTTGACTGTTCGGAATCCCCACCACGGATCCATACGTGATTTTGGCTTCACCGTCGTCTTGTTCCCGCTCTTCAAATTCAAGCGTGAGTTCCTCTTTTCCAAATAGCTTTATCCGAGCAAAACCCAGATTATCCGACACGCCATCGAGCATTTTTGGGGTGATCTCAACAAAGCGATATTGCCTGACATCGTGCGGCAACTCGTAACCATCGGGCGCTTTTACTCTTCGATCGGAGAAAAGCGACGGAGCCTGTCCCGGCCAGTAGCCAAACAGCATCGCACTCCCAGCCAAAAGCAACACGGCCAGAAAAATGTAAGTCTTTCTCATTTCTTAAAATATACTCTCTGAAATGCAACCCAACCGCAAGCAATTATTCATTGTGCAAATGGCGCCCACACCGTCTAAACTGCCGCTGTGATACCGATGTTCCGCAAGCTTTTGGCCCTGATCACTGTCGCTGTATTCTTCCAATTTTGCGCGGTCACAACTGTCACTGCCGCACCCGCCAAGTCCGACCCAAAATCCAATACAAAAACCGACTGGTGGTCGCTCAAACCCATCATTCGCCCACCCATCCCACCATATAAATCCTCGAGCACCCTCATTCTTAACCCGATAGACGCCTTTATCCTCGCCAAGTTACGCGAAAAAAACCTGCCCCAATCACCCGGGGCAGACCGCCGCAGTTTGATACGGCGTCTTTACTTCGACCTCATTGGACTGCCACCACCGCCCGAAGTAATTACCGTGTTCCTCGCTGACAAAGATCCTCAAGCCTATGAAAAACTCGTGGACAGATTGCTCTCCTCTCCACAATACGGTGAACGCTGGGCGCGGCACTGGCTCGATGTCGCCCATTTTGGCGAAACACACGGTTACGACAAAGACAAGTTGCGACTGAACGCCTGGCCTTATCGCGATTACGTGATCCGCGCCTTCAATCAGGACAAGCCGTGGAGCCGATTCATCCAGGAACAAATCGCCGGCGACACGCTCTTCCCTGAAACTCAGGACGGCATTGAGGCACTCGGGTTTCTTGCCGCTGGCCCGTGGGATTTCATCGGTCACGCCGAATTGCCCGAATCAAAAATCGACGGCAAGATCGCCCGCCACCTCGATCGCGACGACATGGTCGCCAACACGATGGTGAGTTTCACAAGCCTCACCGCTGGTTGCGCCCAGTGTCACGATCATAAATTCGACCCTATTTCGCAGGAAGATTATTACAGCCTGCAATCCGTTTTTGCCGCAATCGATCGCGCCGATAAGAAATACGAAACTGATCCTGCCATTGCCAAACGCCGCGCGGAACTTGTCTCCCACCAGCAATCACTCCTTGTCCGGCAAAAGGCACTCGACATTCAACTCGCCAAACTCGGCGGCAAAGATCTTTCCGAACTCAACCAACAGATTCTCGCCGCCAAAAAACCTGCAGGCATTCGACCGCCACAACACGGCTATCACAGCGCTGTCGAACCAACGGCGGACAAAAGCAAATGGGTGCAAGTGGATCTCGGCCGCCAAGTCGCCCTCGACCGCATCGTGCTCATCGGCTGCCACGACGATTTCAACAACATTGGCGATGGGTTCGGATTTCCATCTCGATTCAAAATTGAATCCAGCGACGACGCGACTTTCAAAACCAAAATCGAACTGCTCGCCGATCACTCGACAGCCGATTTCAAAAACCCGGGCACCGCACCCGTGACATTGAAGACCGCCAGCAAATCGGGCCGATTCATCCGGATCACCGCCACTCGACTTGCACCGCGCAAAGACGACTTCATTTTCGCTCTCGCAGAATTTCAGGCCATTGATACGAAAGGTGAAAATGCGGCTCGTGGCGCCATTGTCACCGCGCTCGATTCCATCGAAGCGCCCATCCGATGGACAAAAACCAATCTGACCGACAACATTTTCCCGGGCGCGCCGGCGGTCACATCGGATCTCGCTGAACTCGAAAAACGGCGACGCGCACTCATCGATAAAATCACTGACCCAGCCATTCAACGCGAGTTGGATGAACTCCCGCAATCCAACGCAGTCATTCAAGCCGACCTCGCCAAACTGCCCGCGCAGCAAGTTGTCTTCGCTGGCATCGTTCATCACGGCTCGGGAAATTTTGTTGGCACCGGCTCCCAAGGCGGCAAACCGCGAGTCATCCACGTACTCCATCGCGGCGACGTGCAAAAGCCGCGCAAAGAAGTCACCCCCGGCACTGTCGGCGCATTGCGCGAGTTACCCAGCCGTTTCAATCTGCCTGCCAATCATACCGAAGGCGATCGCCGCGCCGCCTTGGCGCGATGGTTGACCCATCCACAAAACCCACTCACTTGGCGCAGCGCCGTCAATCGCATTTGGCAACATCATTTTGGCCGTGGACTTGTCGAGACGCCGAATGATTTCGGACGCATGGGCGCATTGCCCACCCACCCCGAATTACTTGATTGGCTCGCAGCCGATTTTCGCGACAACGGACAATCACTCAAAAAAACCCACAAGCTCATCGTGACCAGCGCGACCTACCGACAGTCATCCGCCAGTCATTCGCTCGGTGCCACAGCGGACGAAGAGAACCGGCTGCTATGGCGACAGAACCGCCGCAAACTCGAAGCCGAAGCCGTGCGCGACTCGATTTTGTCAGTGAGTGACCGACTCGACACGAAACTAGGTGGGCCGAGCTATCAGGATTTTGTCATTACCCATCCAGAACACTCGCCGCATTTCGAGTATGATCTGCACGACCCCGACGATCCGCGAACGCATCGACGCTCGATCTACCGCTTCATCGTTCGCTCGCAATTGCAGCCGATGATGACCGCGCTCGACTGTGCTGATCCATCGATGCAAGTAGATCGCCGCAACCAATCCGTCTCTGCACCGCAAGCACTGGCACTCCTCAACAACGGTCTCACCATCGTCATGTCCAAACATTTTGCCGCACGGCTCGAACGCGAAGGAAAGGAATTACCCGCTCAAATTCGTCGTGGGTTCGAGCTTTGCTTCGGCCGTGCGCCCAGTGATACCGAACAGCAATCCTTGGAAAACTATGCACGCCTGCACGGACTCAACAACACCTGCCGAGTGTTACTCAACTTGAACGAATTTACCTTCGTGGATTAATCCATCTACACAGTCCAACAATTATATGAACTCAAAAACTGATCCGCACCTCGCTATCAATCGCCGTGGATTTCTCGCTGCAACTGGCGTGGGGCTTGCCAGTTTGCCGCTCGCCATGCCGCTTGTCGGCGCGGCACCGGCCGCCGTCGCGCCTGCTCGAAAGTGGCTCATGGGCACTGCTTATGCCGTGCCCAAATGGACTGCGACCGAAGGCGAGGGTTACTTCTCCATCATCGAAGGACTCAACGGACGCCTCTACATCGGTACGCATGCCAATGGCGTGAACTCGTGGCTCGTGGAATTTTCGCCGGCCACAGGCGAAATGATCGCGGTGGTGGATGCGCACAAAGCCATCGGCAAAGATTTGCGCGGCTTTGGTTCGCAGTCAAAAATTCACACGCGCAACAATACCGGTGCCAGTGGCCGGATTTATTTCGGCACCAAACAGGGCTACCCCAACAAGGACGAGAAGCGCGAAGATTATCCCGGCGGTTACCCGATGGTGTACGACCCAAAGACGGGCGAGACGAAAGTCTATCCCATCCCCGTACCGCATCATGGCATCAACAGCATCACGCCCGATGAATCGCGCGGCGTGGCTTACCTCTCCACCTGCGCCGATCACCGGCCCGGGCCGGGCGAGAACGCCGTGTTTCTTTCTCTCGATCTCAAGACGGGAAAATACCGCGAGCTGATTGACACGCAGCACTACTACGGTTTCGTTGTCGTCGATTATCTTGGCCGTGCCTATCACCCGATTCTTGGCGGCGAAATCGCGCGGTACAATCCTGCCACTGACAAACTTGAGCGACTCAAGCAAACCATCGACGGCAAACCACCCTCCACAGAATCGAGGCTGGCACTGCCCAAACCCGACCCGATCAACTGGGACATCTCGCCCGATGGCAAAACGCTTTATGCCGTCGCCATGTCCGGCAATAATCTTTACAGCTACGATCTCACTGCAAAAGGCGACACGCTGCAGGGCCGACATCTGGGCACGCTCATTCCCGGAGCAAAATCCACCGACTGCCGCGCGATGTGCGTCGGCCCCAAAGGCACCGTGTGGGCGTCCGTCACCGAGCCAACTCCTGAAGGCGTCAGTCTTAATCACCTTGTCACCTTTCGTCCCGGCGACAAATCCGCGCGCGACCTCGGGCCTGTCGGCATCTCCAATCCCAATTACACCGACTTCACCGACGCCAATAACAAGCCCCTGCCCTATCACATCGGCATCACGAAAATGCCCGATGGCGTCACCACCTCGCGCTGGGTCACGATGGGCGTCTGCGAAGACCGCGCCGGATTTGTGTACATGCTCATCATCCAACCGTTCACCGTCATTCAAATCAAACCGCCGAAAAGCTGACGTTCGATTGATGGCGCAGCCGATCAGCCAACTCTGAAATCCACATGCTGCGCTGCCTTTTCACACTCGCGCTCTTGGCCGCTCCACTGGCGGCAGCGGTAATCCAAGCCGATCTGCTCGTCGTGGGCAGCAATGAATCAGCCGTCGCCGCAGCAGTGCAGGCTGCGCGACTGGGGGTGCTGCGTGTGGTACTCGTGAGCGACAGCGCCATGTTGGGCGGCCAATTCAGCGCCGAGGGCGTGGGCAATGTGGACGAGTGGACAACCGTCAACGGCAAGCGCACCGAGTTCCCGCGCTCGGGATTGTTCCTCGAAATCGCGCGCGCCATTGAAAAGACCAATCGCCGAAAGTTTGGCGCCGCGCAGCCGGGCAATTCTTTTTGTGCGCGCCTCACCATCGAGCCCGCCGAAGCCGCGCGACTTTTCGAAGAACTCGTCGCGCCGCAAGTGGCCGCCAGTCGATTGCGAATCGAGCGCGGCTGGGAGCCGGTGAGCGTGGAGTTGGCCGGCAAGCGCGTCGCCAGCGTGACCTTCGCAAAAGAAAATGACCGATTAAAAGTGGAAGCACGGCTCACGATTGATGCGAGCGACTGGGGCGATATCATCCAACTGAGCGGCGCCAAATGGAGCGCTGGCCCGGATGCACGCGCGCGTTTTGAAGAACCGAGCGCGCCCGAAAAAATCACCGAGACCAATCGGCGCGAGATGAATCCGCTCACGTGGTGCGTCGTGCTGCGCGGCGCGAAGAGCGAGACTCGCCTGCCCGAACCGCCGGGCTTCGATGCGCGCCGTTACTTCGGTGTCAGCCGCGAGACGAGGAAGGACTTCGACGCTGCAGGCTGGCCAAAGGGAGTTCTGTTCATGAACGTGCCGGCCTTTGCGGATACTCGGCATGAGGCCGGGCCATATTCCTCACCCGTGAATGTCTATACGCACCGACGTTTGGTGGACGCCGCCCACAAGGGTTGGCCACATGAGCGCGAGAAACTTTTCATCAACTGGCCGCCACAGGATTATCCGCTCGATGTCTGGCCAAAATCCGTCGCTGTCGCGCTCGATGCGATGGAGCCGAACGCCTCGCGCAAGAACATCGTCGAGCTAAAACCCGCGCAGCGACGCATCGTATTCGATGACGCCAAACGCCACGCACTCGGCCTGCTGCATCATTTGCAGAAAATCGAACCGCAGTTTCGTCGATTGGAATTGACCGATGAATTCGGCACGCCCGACCGCCTTCCACCCAAGCCCTACATCCGCGAAGGCCTGCGACTGGAAGCCCTCACCATGTTGCGCGAACAGGACCTGCGCACGCCGCACAAAGAACCGCGCTGGACAAAACTGATGCCGAAGGACGCGGTGTTCGGTTTTCAGTTCAACATTGATTTTCATCCCACGCGCCGCGTGTTTCTCGGTGATGATCCCGCCGCGCCGTGGGCGACCATCCACACCGCCACTCGCAACTGGAGCACGCACACCGACCGATCGATGTTCCCATTGCGCGGCCTTATCCCCATCGAGCGCGATGCTCTGCTCGGCGCGGGAAAGAACATCGGCGTGAGCAGCGTCGTGCAATCAGCGCTGCGTCTGCATGGTCAAATGATGTTGGCCGGACAAGCCAGCGCCACCGTCGCATGGCTTGCGCTGCGCGACGGGGTTGAACCTCGCGCCGTGGCTGGCGATGAAAAGCGCGTCTGGGAAATCCAGCGGACACTCGCGCGCGGTCAGGGTGGGCCGGGCGTTTTGCTCTGGCCTTATCATGATTTACCGCCGGAACATCCCGCGTTTGCAGCGGCGAATCTGATGAGCATCGCCGGCATCTGGCTGGCGGATGCGGACAGCGTTTTCTTCCAACCAGACAAACCCATTTCCGCTGCTGAGTGGAATGATGCCATCACCCGCGCACCCGCTGCCACACGCGCCGCGCTCGGAAAACAATTGCCGGCCACTCGCGCCGAAGCCGTCCGCACCCTTGCAGCCATTTGCGAATCAGGCATCAATTAACGCCAACCCACACGCAGCCTCCATCACGTGAAGCCAACGAAACATGCGATTGCCAGTGGCGTGGCTCTCGCCATTTTTACGGGACTTGTCTTCGCACAAATTCCTGCGCCTACCGACGCGCCGAAAGCGCGCACGCCCGAGCAGAGCGCGGCGGCCTTCAAGTTGCCCGCCGGTTTTCGCATGGAGATTGTCGCCAGCGAACCGCTGCTCGCTGCGCCCTCGGGCATTTGCTGGGATGAACGCGGGCAGATGTTCGTGAGCGAACTGCACGGCTACAATCTCGCCGGCCAGCTCGACATCGAGGACTTGAATAAATCCGGCAAGCTCGACACGCAGGTGCGCCGCGTGCAGGCCGATGAGAAATTCAAGAAGGCCGCCGAAGCCGGCACGTTCGGCGTGATCAAACTTTTGCGCGACACCGACGGCGACGGCCGCATGGACAAAGCCACCATTTGGGCCACGAATCTGCCGCCCGCCTACGGACTCGTGCCCGCGCGCGGCGGTATCATCGTCGCGTGCGCACCGCACATTCTTTTCTTTGCCGACCGCGACGGCGACGGCAAGGCGGAGGTGCGCGAGATTCTCTTCACCGGCTTTGGTACGGGCGAACTGGAGCGCGGCATCAACGCGCCGCAGTGGGGCGCCGATGGCTGGATTTATTTTGGACGTGGATGGAATGGCGGCCCCATCACCGGTCCAAAACTCGCGAAGCCCGTGACGTTGCCCGGCTCCGATTTCCGCATCCGCGCCGATGGCAGCGCCATTGAACCGGTCACCGGCGGCACGCAAACTTTTGGTTTTGCGTTCACCGAATCCGGCGACCGCTTCACGGTCACCACTACCACGAGCATCGCCGTCGCGCCATTGCCGTGGCATTATCTCATCCGCAATCCCGACGCCGCAGTCACAGATTTTCAGAACCGTGTCGGCGATCGTCGCGCCTACTCCATCTCCAAGCCGCATCCGTGGCGCCAGAAACGCGCCGATGACCCCGCCTATTTTCAGTATTACAAAAGTCGCTACGGCGCGGCGGAAAGCGAGGCCGACGGCTGGTTCACTGCCATGTGCGGCCCGCTCGTCTATCAGGACAACGTCCTGCCGGGATTGCGCGGCCAGTTTTTCGCCTGCGAACCCTCGGGCAATCTCATCCACCGCGCACTCATCGAATCTGATGGGCCTGCGCTGAAACTTCAGCGTGTGCCCAGCGAAGAGAAGTCCGAATTCGCCGCGAGCGCCGATTCGTGGAGCCACCCGATGCACCTGTTGCACGGCACGGACGGCTCCATTTGGATTGTGGATTACTACCGCGAAATCATCGAGGACTACTCCGCCATCCCGCGCCATCTTCAACAACAATACGGCCTTTATGCCGGTCACGATCGCGGTCGCATCTATCGACTCACTCATCGCGACGCAACGCGCGCGCCCATCGCCGACATGAGCAGGCTCGATGCAAAATCGCTCGCCATCGAATGTGCCAGCCCACTTCTTTGGCGTCGGCAAACCGCGCAACGCCTGCTCGTCGAACGCGCAGAGAAATCCGCCGCGCCCGCACTGCGCGAATTACTCGCGAGCAAAGATGCCGCGACCGCAGCACACATCACGACGCTGCGCGCACTCGATCAACTGGGCGCGATCACGTCCGACGACCTGCGCCCGTTCATCAGCCACAGCGCAACCTCCGTGCGCATTCATGCGCTACAACTGGCCGAACGTTGGATTGCCAAACCCGAAGGCACTGCGCTTTTGGAATCAGTGCTTGCCGCTGCGGCGACTGAGCGCGAGCCGCGCGTGCAGATTCAATTCGCGCTGAGTCTTGGCGAGAGTCGAAGTCCGCGCGCCTTCGCTGCGCTTGCCCAACTCGCGCGCGAACATTCCGGCGTGCGCTGGATGGAGGCCGCGATTCTCTCTTCAACTTCCGGTCGCGCGAGCGAACTGCTCACCGAACTCCTCCGCGAATCTGGCAACGGCAGCGCATTGATTGATCGACTCGCGCAAACCATCGGCGCGCGCCGCGACGAAGCCGAATTGTCGCGCACACTGAAACTCGCCAGCACTGCGAAAGCGCAAGTGCAGACGGCTCTCCTCAACGGCATCACCAAAGGCCGCAAGAATGCACCGCGCAAACCGCTGGCTAATGCCGAGGCGCGCAAGCAACTGGCTGCATTTTCGGCCAGTGCCGCGCGCGATGTACGGACGGCTGCACGCTGGTTGGAGGAAACTTTTTTGCCCGCAGCGGTCGATGATGAAGGTCTCGCCATCAGCAACCGGCCGCCGCCAGCGATGGATGTGAGTGAAGCGACGTTCAAGAAATTCACCACCGCGTTGACTGGCCCGCGCGACGTGAAACGCGGCCACGAAGTGTTCACGCTCGCTTGCTCCTCGTGTCATCGCATCGGCAAAGAGGGACACGAATTCGGTCCGGATTTACTTGGCGAACTCGGCGTCGCCGAAGAAACGCTCGTACGCCATCTACTCCTGCCCAATGAACGCATCCGGCCGGGATTTGAAACGACGCTTGTCGAAATGCAAAACGGTTCCGCTGCGGTCGGCCTGATCACCGATGATGGCGCGACCAGTCTCACGCTCGCGCAACCCAACGGCGCGGCGCAGATTATTTTGCGCAAGGACGTGAAGGGCGTGCGACGACTCGCGGCGTCGCTGATGCCGTCCTACGCCGAGACACTCACTCCCGCCGATCTCGCGAGCCTGCTTGCGTGGTTGCGCAGCCACTTGAAACCGGACGACGGCAAACGCGCGCTGCTCTTCGATGAAGAACCGGGTTTCGCCGCGTTACTCAAAGAAGAAGGCGGCACGGCCACCATCGAAAACACGGGGTCGGCCTTCGGTAAACTTTGCCTGCGCATCACACCACCACAACGCGCAGGCGTGAAGATTCCCGGCTGGAATTATTCCATTGTCGAAAAGCCAGCCGCGCCAAACGAGTTTCGTTTCCTGCGCCTCTCTTGGCGCGCGAAGGGCGACGGCGTGATGATTGAACTCGCGCGTGATGGCGCGTGGCCGAAGGCCGAGGATCGCAACGGCCGTTACTTCGCCGGACGCAACACGACTGGCTGGCAGGCACGCGAAACGAGCGCCAAAGTCCCGCGCGAGTGGGACACCGTCACGCTTGATTTGTGGAAAGATCTCGGCAACTGCACGGTCACTGGCATCGCGCCGACGGCGATGGGCGGCGACGCGTGGTTCGATCGGATTGAACTTTTGCGCTGAACACCACATCCTGCACAAGCCAACACGCCCGAGTTCAACAATGAAACGCCTGTTCTAATAATGAAGCAGAGTAACGGCTCGGGGCGTCTGACTCGGTAGAAAGTAATGCTCCGCATGTCTCTCTCACTGTTTCGACTGCACTGCACACTCGTCCTGTTGTCCGCGTCACTCTTTGCCGCCGAGGTGCCGAAGGGAGAGAGCGTCCTTGTCACCGCGCACGCCACGAAATGAAGCCAGCCCATCAACGCATGAAACAATTCTTCATCACCGCCCTCATCGGTTTTGGATTATCGGCCAGCACGCTCCACGCCGCAGAACCCGCCAAAGGCGCTGTCAAGAAAGTTGATCTCGGCGGCGGTGTGACGCTCGAGCTGGTTCAGATTCCGCCCGGAGAATTCATGATGGGTAGCACGCCCGAGGAAAAGTTGTGGGCCACCGGCATCGAAGGTGGCGCGCAGCCGGGGACGGCGCGAGAATCTTTCGAGGGCGAAAAGCCGCGACTGACGCGTGTGCGAAACGCCTACTGGATGGGGCGCACGGAGGTAAGCGTGGGCCAGTTCCGGCGTTTCGTGGAGGAGTCAGGCCATGTCACCGAAGCCGAGAAGCCGGGCGGCAAGACGCAGGTGTTTAATCCGAAATGGAACGGCTACAACCTGACGAAGCAGGTGACCCACCCGTGGGAATCGATGCCGGGCAAGAGCTGGCGCGATCCCAACTGGGGCTTCCCCAACCGCAATGAATTTCCTGTCGTGTGCGTG
>CAMDOH010000053.1 GCA_945903605.1 Akkermansia muciniphila | reverse complement strand
CTCCTGTTTTCAACTGGTTGGGGTCGTAGCTCAGTTGGTAGAGCGTCTCGTTCGCAATGAGAAGGTCGCAGGTTCGATCCCTGTCGGCTCCACCACATTCTTCCATCAACGCCGCGCGTCAATCGGAAGCAGCTTGTACTCGACCGCGTCCGGATCCATCACCAGCGCCTTAAAATCCCATGTCTTCCACGGCTCGATGGATTGGATGTAATCGGCAATTCTCCCGATCACTTCATTGTTCTTGTTCAGCATCTCCATTTCGACTCGCACACCCATGTATCGATGTGGCGAGTTGTTTTGCACAACGCCACGGACAAACCGGAAATTGCTTCCCTCATCCGAGCTCAGTTTGTGGCCGGACTTGACGAATATCTCTTCGCCTTCAGTAGCTATTTTCCCGCTCGCGTTGCGGGCACCGATGCCGACCTTCGACAAAATCTTCGCTTTGATTTCCTTCGGCAAACCGATCCCCTGCAAGTTTGTTGTCCATTGCAACAACACCACCAATAACAACAACCCCACCACTGTGTAGCCGACGACTCGGAACCACTTGACCTTCTTCGGCATCGCCGTCCCGCACTGAATACAAATCACGTCCTCCAACCCCACCTCTGCCTCACACGAAGGACAAATCCCCGGCGGCACCTTTTTCTTTTTTGTCTTGGGTTGCGCCGCGGGCTTCGGATTCGTCGCCGTCTTCGATTTGGCTTTGACGACGGACTGGGTGGCGACTGCTGCCGATTGGGGCTTCGCTTTGGCCAGCTTTGTCATGTGCCCGCAATGCGGACACCACGCATCCGTTCCAATGAGCTCCTCCGGGAAAACGAGATGCCCATTGCAATGACTGCAGAACGATTTGATTTCATCGGCCATTCTATGGGTTCGAGTTGCGAGATTGAAAACCCGACGGCCCTTTCATTCAAGACTGAAACTCAGAAATTGGGTTGCCGCATTTCGTCGTCGCTAATAGCCTGCCCTCCTGTGCGGAGAGATGGCTGAGTGGTTTAAGGCGCACGCCTGGAAAGCGTGAGTATCTAAACAGTACCGGGGGTTCGACTCCCCCTCTCTCCGCCAGCCTTCAAATACATTGCCCCGATACATCGATGAAGCCATAACATGGCTCATGCTCTCCAACGTCTGCGCCGCCGCACTCATTGGCATCGACGCCGTTCCCGTCGAAGTTGAGGTCAACTCAGGCACCGGCGATACTTTCATCATCATCGTTGGGTTGCCTGATGCCGCCGTCAAAGAATCTCGCGACCGCGTCGCCACCGCCATTGCCAATTCCGCCTACAAATTCCCTGCGGGAAAAACCACCGTCAACCTCGCCCCAGCCGATCTCAAGAAAGAAGGCCCGAGCTTTGATCTGCCCATCGCCATCGGCATACTCGCTGCCAGCGGACAACTCGCCGCCGATCAACTTGAGAACTTTGTGCTCGTTGGCGAACTCGCTTTGACCGGCGCCGTCCGCCCCATCAAAGGCGCATTACCCATCGCACTTCGCGCCAAGAAAGATGGCAAAACCGGCCTGCTCGTCCCGCGCGAAAACGCCGCCGAAGCCGCCGTGATCGAAGGTCTCCAAGTCATCCCCATCGCCAACCTCCGCGAAGCCGCTTCCTTTCTCGAAGGTAAAAAAATCATCCCGCCACTGCGCATCAACACCGGCTCACTTTTCACACAACACGTCGATGACGAACTGGATTTTTGTGATGTGAAAGGACAGGAATCCGTCAAACGCGCCCTCGAGATTGCCGCTGCCGGTGGCCACAACGTGTTGCTCATCGGTCCGCCGGGCACTGGCAAATCGATGCTCGCCAAACGGCTGCCCGGCATTTTACCGCCGTTCACTTTGAGCGAAGCGCTTGAGACCACCCAGATCCACAGCATCGCTGGACTGCTCGCACCCGATAAAGGACTGGTCACCCGACGCCCATTCCGCGCGCCACATCACACAGCCAGCGGCCCGGGATTGATGGGTGGCAGCAATCGTCTCTCTCCCGGAGAAATCTCGCTCGCTCATCACGGCGTGTTGTTCCTCGATGAATTGCCCGAATTCAAACGCAGTGTTTTGGAAATGATGCGGCAACCGCTCGAGGAAGGCCACGTCACCCTCTCGCGCGCCGCGGGCACCACGACATTCCCCGCGCAATTCATGCTTGTCGCCGCGATGAATCCGACGCCCGACGGCAAGATGCCGCACGAATCCAGAAATAGTCCGCGCGAAATCCAGCGTTACCTCGGACGTGTTTCCGGCCCATTGCTCGATCGCATCGACATGCACGTGGAAGTTCCCCAAGTAAAATTCCGCGAGATGACAGGCGAAGGAAACGGCGAAAGCTCAGCCGCCATCTGTCAACGCGTCGTTGCTGCGCGGCGACGACAGCAGGAACGCTTCCGCAATCGTCCGCAACTTACCTGCAATGCGCGCATGGGTAGCCGCGATTTGAAGACTCATTGCCAGACCGATGCGGCGACAAAAACGATGCTCCTCGCGGCGATGGCGGATTTGGGGCTCAGCGCGCGCGCCCACGACCGCATTCTGAAAGTCGCCCGCACCATCGCCGATCTTGCCGGTGCCAGCGCCATTTCCAGCGATCACATCGCCGAGGCCATTCAATTCCGTTCCCTCGATCGGCAGATCTGGGGTTGAGTCAAAAAAACTTCAACTCTGAAAACTTCAGCCCGTGCGCTTCTGCCACAGCCGAGCAATGGATCTGGCCGGCGTGGACGTTGACGCCGCTGACGAATGAAGGCTGGCGCCGACAGGACTCGGCCAGACCCTGATCGGCAATCATCTCGATGTAGCGATGCGTGACATTCCCGAGGGCTTGCGTGGCCGTGCGAGCATAGGCAGCGGGCATGTTTGCGACGCAATAATGAGTGACCCCTTCTTCGACAAACACAGGATCGTGATGCGTGGTTGGCCTCGTGGTTTCAGCGCAGCCGCCTTGATCGACTGCGATATCCACCAGCACGCTTCCCGGACGCATTCGCCGGAGCATCTCATGGCTGATGAGTTTCGGTGCGCGCGCCCCGGGAACGAGCACCGCGCCGATGAGCAGGTCGACGGTCGGCAACAATTCCATCAAATGCGCCTCGCTCGAAAATAATGTGTGGGCGGTGTGCAGCGTGATGTCGAGAAAGCGCATCCGCTCCACATCGACCTCCAAGATTGTCACGTCCGCACCGAGGCCAGTGGCCATGCGTGCGGCGTTGATGCCAGAGATGCCGCCCCCCAGCACCACCACTTTGCCCGGTAACACACCCGGAACACCGCCGAGCAACGTGCCCGAACCGCCTTGATGCTTGGCCAGAAAATAGCCGCCAACAATGACACTCATGCGGCCAGCAATTTCGCTCATCGGCTCGAGCAAAGGCAGCCGGTGATTGACCTCGATGGTTTCGTAGGCGATGGCGGTGACGCCGGAATGCAACAATGCCTCGGTCAACTCGCGGTTCGCGGCGAGGTGAAGGTAGGTGAAAATGATCTGGTCGCGGCGCAGCAATGGATATTCCGACGGCTGCGGCTCTTTCACTTTCACGATCAATCCGGCCGCACCAAAAACCGTCTTCGGCGAATCCGTAAGTTGAGCGCCAGCCTGCTCGTAATCCACATCAGAAAATCCGGAGCCAATCCCCGCGCCACGCTCAACGATCACCGTGTGGCCGCGCCTGATGAGTTGATAGGCAGCCGAAGGCAACAGTGCGACGCGGTGCTCGTCGGCCTTGATCTCCTTGGGGACGCCGATGATCATTCTTCATCGGGCAATGGCCCCTGTCGATTGTGAGCGGCAGTGGCCAGAGATTGTTGAATGGCGGTCGCCACCCAAAACGCCGCGAAGGCGAGCATCATCCCGGCTAGCAAATCTACGACGTAGTGAAAACGCAAATAGACCGTTGAAAACCACAGGCCGATGCACGGCAGGAGCAGCCACCAGAATCGGGCGCGATAATTTTTGTAATCGAACAGGAGCAGATAAAACGTCGCCGCGAAATGGATGCTGGGGAAGACATCCACTTTGTTGCAGCGCTCCATGACAAACGTCATGCCCGTCTGCGCTATCCAGCCGCCCTGTGAAACGCCGAGTTGATTGACTGGGCCCAGCGCGGGCAGGCAGGTGTAGCCCAAGTAGCCGATGGAATACATGCAGATCAATCCGCCGAAACAGGCTTTCGCACGCGGCAAATCGCGCCACCAATAATGCAGCGGACCGGCAAAGATATAATAGAAGAAGAAGAGGTAGAAGAGGGTGCACAGATCGGTCAACCACGGGCGCTGCCAATCCACCATCAGCAGTTGTGGCAGGTCTCGTACAAGCGCAAATTCCATCGCGCGCAACAACGAGTCTTCATGGGTCGGATGAATCAGCGGCACGACTCGGCCGAGCAACAGATACGTCGCCCCCATCATGGATCCCCAAATAAAAAGCCGAGCGCGCCATCGGGTCGGCGTTGGATGCTGATGCGCCCACACCACACCGATGATGCCGCCGATCCAAAATCCAAACAGCGTCAATGCACAGGGATGAAGCAGGCCGGCAACCCAGACGACCCGCGCCCAAGTGATCAGCAGGAAAAGTCCAAACGCCAGTTCGTGCGGCAAGAGCGAGAAGGTTTGGGGAGAGCGCCAAGTCCACTTCAGCAGGTCGTTCTGCCGCTCGCTCTTGTGTTGGTTCATCGATTAAGAACGCTTTCTGCGAGAGCTGCCAAGGAAACAGGAAATCCAAAGCCGCGTTCTCTCATGCGTGATTTGAACGAGAATCTTGCAAATAAACACCGTCACGCCAAGTAAATTACGGCGCGCCTTTATTGGCTCACTTGATGCCAGCGAGCCGTTCTTTCCAGATTCTATAAAGGGATCGCGTCGCCTGCACATCGCGCATGCAATATTCGGCCACATCACGATGACGGCCTTCCGCCAGCAGTCGACCGACATCCATGCCCGTCACGCCGTGCCGTTTGGGAGAGGGAATGCCGAACGCTGTGCAATAGAAATCAAGGTTGAATTTCCGCGCAGCGCCCTCGCGTCCGCTGACGTTGTAGAAGGACAACTGTTCGGCGAGGTCGCAATGCGGCTCGGTTTGGTAGCGGTAACCCAGCCAGTTTTTGGAGCTGATGCTGATGTTGAGCAACGCCGAACGCAGATAGAGGAACGGCACATCGAATCCGCGCCCATTAAATGTGACCACCGCATCATAATGCGGCGCGACATCCCAAAAGTGCGCGAGCAACTCCGCCTCATCCATGCACGGCACATACTCCACGGAAGGATCCGCCTCTCCCTCCTCAAAATCTTCCGCCAGATACAACACCTGCCCGCGCGCCGTATCCGCATTCAGCATGGCGATGCACGCCACCTGCGCGGTGAATGGCCAGAGACTGAACATGCGGCCAATCTCTTCGCGCTTGGCCTCGCGTTCTTGGGGGTCGGCCAATTGTTCCGCACTGCGAAAGAGATATTCCTGCTGGGTCTCGTCGAATCGTTCCAGTGGAAGCGCCGTCGTTTCGATGTCAAACACCATGGTGGCCATAACGTGTGTTGCACCAGAAATACCTGACCCAGCCGCGCGCGCAAGCCTTGCCCGCAAGTTCGTGTTTCTCCGTGAGGCTTTTCCCTTCGACAACCTTCGCACGCTGACCTAACAACTCTGCCGATGTCCGACCCCGAGCAGTTAACCCCGATGATGGCGCAGTACCGCCGACTGAAAGCCGGCCTGCCATCGGACGCGCTGCTCCTCTTTCGTCTGGGCGATTTCTACGAGATGTTTTTTGACGATGCCCAACACAGCGCGCGCATCCTCAATATCGCCCTCACCAAACGCGGCGAAGTGCCCATGTGCGGCGTTCCCGCGCACGCAGCCGAAAACTACATCGGCAAGCTGCTCCAAGCCGGACGCAAAGTTGCCATCTGCGATCAGATGGAAGCGCCGCAGCCGGGCAAACTCGTCAAACGCGAAGTCACGCAAATACTCAGTCCCGGAACTCATTTTCAAGAACGCCTTCTGGCCGCCGACCGCCCTAATTATCTCGCCGCACTTTCCCAATCCACTGGCAAATTCGGATTGGCCATCACCGATCTGACCACCGGCGAATTCAAGGCAACGGAGCTGCAAACGGAAGCCGATGTCCGCACCGAACTCGATCGACTTCAACCCGCCGAACTCATCCTGCCCGCTGGCGCAGTCACGCTTCGCCAACTCGCCGCGCAAACCGGTCTCGCGGTCACCGGCTACGATGATTGGACTTTCATGGCCGAACCAGCCGCTGACGCTTTGCGCGCCCACTTCAAAGTCACAACGCTCGACGGATTCGGACTCCATCAACTCGCCGCAGCAACGGGAGCGGCCGGCGCCATTGTCCATTATCTCAAAGAGCATCTGCGCCGGAATATTTCTCATCTTCAACGGCTGTCCACTTACGGACGCGAAGACACGCTCATTCTCGACAGCGGCGCGCTCCGGCAGCTCGAAATCATCGAGCCGCTTCACCGTGATTCGCCGTCCACGGCGACACTTTTCGGCGCGTTGAATTTGACCGTGACTCCGATGGGCGCACGACGCCTGCGCGAATGGCTCACGCAACCGCTCGGCGATGTGGCCGCGATCTGCAGCCGCCAGTTGGCTGTTCAACAATGGATCAATCAACCCGCTGGACTCGAGTCAGCGCGCGAACATCTTGGCGCCATCCGCGACATGGAGCGGACCGTCAACCGGCTTTGCGCTGGCACTGGCAATGCCCGCGACCTCGTCTCGCTTCGCACCGCCTTCGAGCGATTGCCGCATCTCAAGTCACTTCTTCTTTCGCTCGGTTTTGCAACGGCTCCCGGCGAACTGACGCTGAACGAAACGCCCTCCGGCACGCCATCGCTGCTGCGCCAACTGCATTCGGAGATTGAAGATTTCTCTGCGCTCTCCTCGCTCATCGCCCGCGCCATCGCCGATGAACCGCCGCTCGGGCTGCGCGATGGAGGCATGATTCGCGAGGGTTTCGATGCAGCTCTGGACGAATTGCGTGCCGCTGGCCGTGATGGCAAAAATTGGATCGCGCAACTTCAGCAACAGGAAATTCTGCGCACGGGAATCCACACGCTCAAAATCCGTTTCAACTCCGTCTTCGGCTACTACATCGAGGTGACGAAATCGAATCTGGATAAAGTGCCGCAGGAATACATCCGCAAACAAACTGTCGCCAACGCAGAACGATTCATCACGCCGGAACTCAAAGCCGTGGAAGACAAAGTTCTGGGCGCCGAAGATCGGGCCACGCAGTTGGAATACGAATTGTTCCAGCAGGTGCGCGAACAATTGATTGCCGAGTTGACGCGATTACTGCGAAGCGCGGGCGCCCTCGCACAGGTCGATGTCCTCGCCAGTTTTGCCGAGACCGCGCGCCGTCATGATTATTGCAGACCTCACATTGGCACCGAAGGCCAGTTGCAGATTGAGGCCGGACGACATCCCGTGTTGGAGCAAGTCGAATCAGCCGCGCGATTCGTGCCGAACGACACCCATCTCGATACGGAGTCGCGCCAGATTGCCGTCATCACCGGCCCGAACATGGCGGGGAAAAGCACGTACATCCGGCAGGTCGCGTTGATTGCCGTGATGGCGCACACAGGATCGTTTGTCCCGGCGCGATCGGCTCGAGTGGACTTAATCGACCGGTTGTTCACGCGCATCGGGGCCAACGACAACCTCTCGCGTGGCCAGTCCACGTTCATGGTCGAGATGACCGAGACGGCCAATTTACTCAATCACGCAACACGACAGAGCCTGGTAATTCTCGACGAAATCGGGCGCGGCACGAGCACGTTTGATGGGTTGAGTTTGGCGTGGGCCATCGCCGAACATCTGCATCATCGCTCCGGCGCCAAAACGCTTTTCGCCACGCACTACCACGAACTGACCGACTTGGCGGGACGTCTGCCGAGAGTTCTCAACCTCAACGTAGCGGTGCGAGAGTGGAACGAGCAGATCATCTTCCTTCATCAAATTGTGCCCGGATCAGCGGACCGAAGTTACGGCATCCATGTCGCGCGACTCGCGGGCTTACCCGCAGGCGTGCTCGACCGCGCGAAACAGGTGCTGGTAAATCTTGAATCAACCGAGCTGTCGCCCGATGGGGCGCAGGCGAAACGCTCGCGCTCAAGCAGACCCGTATTGGTGGCCTTGCCGGAAACGCCTCAGCTCGACCTCTTCTCTACGGATCAGAGAATTCTATAAACGATCAGGACGCCGAAATCTTGCGCCTTGTCATCCTTGTCGGTGTACGACACCGGATGCACGCCACTCACATTTTCAGTCCCGACTTGTTGTAGAAATGCCGTGACGGTTTGATCAAACACGTCCAATCCATCGCGGCGACAATCATGTCGCAGAATCGTTTTGACAGCCAACTGAACTGATCTTTTGGCAACCTTGTCCAGCGAGTCAAAATTCTTTGCACCACGAAAGCCAAAGCTGATCGCATCCGCCTTGGCAGCGGGTTTTGGCGCAGCCGGAACAGTCGCGGCCAGATTCGCTCGTGGCAGCACAACGGCCTCCTCCGTTGCCACGGCCGCCACAGCCACTTTCACGGCGAATGCCGGCTCGGCATCAACCGCTGGCTCTGGGATCGCTCCGGCATCAGGGCTGCTTTGTTCCGCAGGCAAATCGTCTTCAGCAGGAATTGCGGGTGCGCTTTCCTCTTGTGTCGGCATGGATTCCCCGCTCATGAGCGACTGACTTTCTTCAAGCGTCGGGAAAAGAATTTCTTTGCCGCAGCCTTCTTGCTGACAGGGAATCGCTCCATTAAATCCCGCCCATACTTGAGAGATGAGATTGTCGTCGGCGTCGTAGGAAAACCCGCAGTGTGGACAATCGAAAGCCAGTTGTCCCTCAACCACTCTGATATTGGAGCACTTCATTCAGAGCGCCGGCTGGGCGCTGTCCGACGCGAGCCTACTGATTCCTCAGCGCCCTGCCAGCCAAAAACCAATGTTGCCCACGCGCAGGCCGTTGCCAAAACAACTGTTCCATTGACAACGTCACCTCTCATTCCCGACGATGCCGATGCGTAGTTAATTCCAAATTGATCAACGGAATGAAAAAACTCACTCAGGCCGCCCTGTTCAGCGGCTGGCTGGAAAAAACATTCGCCCTCAAATCGGAGCAGCGTTTCTGGACTTGGAAATGCGCACTGGGCTGGTATCTGCAACACGGCGGCGGCACCATTGTCGAAACCGGTTGCCAACGGCAGACCGATGATTGGGGTGCGGGCTGCAGCACAACCCTCTTCGCCACGCTGCTCAAGGACCACAATATCGGCGAGTTGCATTCTGTGGACATCACTGCCGACTTCCTCAAGCTGGCACAGGAAGTCACGAGCAATCTTGGCATCGCCGATCGACTCCACTTTCATCACGCCGACGGGGTTGAGTTCCTTTCAAACTTTTCGCAGCCCATCCACTTCCTTTACCTCGACAGCTATGACTGGTTCCCGAATGAGCCGCGCCTGACCGAATGCCAACAGCATCAACTCCGCGAATTGCAGGCAGCTTGGCCAAAGTTGTCGCGCGATGCCGTCGTGCTTTTAGATGACAACAACCTGCCCGGTGGCGGCAAGACCCGACTTTCAAAGGAATATCTTGCCGACCAAGGTTGGGTTTGTCTGTTGGACTGGCAGCAATCCGTGTGGGTACGCAGCGAACAGATTTGAAGGAGCTGGAAATTTATTCGCCGGGGCGCCGCTGAATTCTCGCGCCGAGCTTGCGTAATTTCTGGTCAATCTTTTCGTAGCCACGATCTAGGTGGTAGATGCGGTTGACCTGCGTGGTTCCCCGAGCCACAAGCCCGGCAATGACGAGTGCCGCCGAAGCGCGCAGATCGCTGGCCATCACCGGCGCGCCGCTGAGCGGGCGGCCACCCTTCACAATCGCGCTCGGTCCCTCGATGGAAATATCCGCGCCCAATCGCATCAGCTCCTGTGCGTGCATGAATCGCGCCTCGAAAATGCGCTCGGTGATGATGCTGATCCCATTCACCTGCGTCATGAGCGTCATCATCTGCGCCTGAACATCGGTCGGAAAACCCGAGTAAGGCTGAGTGGCCACATCAACGGACTTCAGCGATTTGCCGCGCCGGAACAGCAACCCGCCACTGCGTTGCTCGACGATTCCACCCGCCTCTTTTAGCTTATCCAACACGGCCTGCAGATGATCGGCGCGCGCGCCTTTCACAAGCACCTCGCCATTGGTCGTCACCGCTGCCAGCCCAAATGTAGCCGCCTCGATCCGGTCGGGGATGACGGTGTGTTCGGCACCGAATAATTCTTTGACTCCGTTGATGGTGATTGTCGGGCTTCCAGCCCCTTGGATTTTTGCGCCCATCGCGATCAGGAAATTCGCCAGATCCACGACCTCCGGCTCACAAGCCGCGCTCTCAATCACCGTCCGGCCTTCTGCGAGTGTTGCGGCCATCATCACATTTGCAGTGCCCAGCACCGTCGGCCCCAAACGACCGCCGAGAAAAATATCCACTCCGCGCAAGTGCTTCGCTTCAGCGATCACATAACCGCTGTCCGTCTTCACTTTTGCCCCGAGCGCCTCCATGCCTTTCAGATGCAGATTGATTGGGCGCGTGCCAATGACGCAACCGCCGGGAACCGATACCTTCGCCTTGTGAAGCCTGCCGAGCAGCGGCCCGAGAATACAGATGGAGCCGCGCATCTTTCGGATAAGATTGTAATCACCACGGCCAGTCACTTTTTTCGCGGTGATGGTCAGCGTGCTGCCACCCACGATCACCTCGGCGCCAAGCGACCGCAAAATATCGGCCATGAATCCGACGTCGCTCAAATCGGGCGCATTGTGAATGACGCACTTTTCGCGCGTGAGCAAACACGCCGCTAAGATTGGCAGAACGGCGTTCTTCGCACCGCTGATCTGCACTTCGCCGTGTAATGGAATGCCACCGCGAACCACGAGACTTTCTAATGCCATGCTGTCATTTCCTCCTGCGCGAAGTGTTCACGACGCCAGCGCATTGGCAATGATGATTCGCTCGCAACCGGCCAAATCCGAAACCAATCGCTCAACCGTCCATCCAGCAGATTGCAAAATCTCAGCCACAGCGTTGCCTTGGCCATCGCCCATTTCCATCATCAACGTGGTGCGATTGCTTGGCTTTGGAAAAGCGCGCTTCGCCAGATGGCGAAATGCCGCCAGCCCGTCCTCACCGCCGTCCAATGCCAAACGTGGATCGTGAATGCGCACTTCGGGTTGTAGCGAGGCGATCTCCCCCGTCGGTATGTACGGCGGATTACTCACAATCAAATCGAAGTGCTCCGCAGGCAGTCCCTCGGAAAAATCACCACGCACCAACCGGATTCGGTTTTCAAACTGATGAAGCCGAACATTGCCCTCGGCCACAGCAAGGGCGGATGAGGAAGCATCCATCGCACAAATCTTCGCCACGGAAACGTGCTTGGCGATGGCAATGGCGATGCAGCCGCTGCCGGTGCCGATATCCAGAATGCTCGGGGCGGGCAATTGCTTCGCAAAAGTCCACGCGCATTCAGCCAGTGTTTCCGTCTCTGGACGGGGGATGAGCACTCGATGATCCACTTGGATTTCCAAACCACAGAAACTCGTGCTCCCCAGCAAGTGTTGCAACGGCACCCGACGGAGACGCTCAGCGAGCAGTGCGCGCAAGCGCAGTTCAACTGGCAGTAAAACTTCCTCGGCGGATTTGAAATGCCAATGCGAGCGCTTTTGCCCGAGCACATGTGAGAGCATCAGCTCCGCTTCACATCGCGCCGATTCAATCCCGCTTTTCTCAATGCTTGCTGCTGTCTCCGTCAACAACTCGATAATCGTCACCGGATAAGTTTACGGATTTCAGTCGGCTTTGAAACTTGAAATCCATCCGTTCAAAGCTACAGTTGCCTCATGAGGAGTTGCCCTTTCATCACGACTTTGGCTGCGTTGACTTTGGTTTTCAACCTGACAGCACAGGAGGATCCCAAGCCCGCACCCAAAAATCCGCCCAGCACACCAGCGACGCCCGCGCCGACCGACCCCGTGACACCCGTCAAGCCCAAGCCAGAAACGGAAAGTCCGGCAGAGAAAACTTTCAATGAAGATCGGCACCTGAAATTGCGCGGTGAATTGGACGACTTGAAGGCGGCATTCGAAGTGCAGATCCGCAAACAGACCGAGATGAGTGGAGAGATCCGTAAGCTGCGCGAAGAAAATGAGAAACTGCGCGATGCCGTCGCCAAGCCCGCTGTCTCTCCGGAGGAATTGAAGCAGCTAGCCGAAAAACTGGTCGAGCTGGACCAGAATCGCATCAAGGATCGCGACCTGATCATGAAGGAAGTTTCGGCCGTGCTCAAATCGCTCTCGGGTGAAATTGGCCGTAAACCCAAGCCGAATCCAAAGACCCCTCCCACCACCGGTAATGAAGAACCTGTGAAGGGTTACGAACACGTCGTGCAAAAAGGTGAATTTCTCAGCACGATCATTTCCGCCTACAACGACGAGTTCAAAAAGAGCGGCAAGAAAACTGTCACCACAGCACAAGTCATGGAGGCCAATCCTAGTTTGAAGCCGGAGAGACTCTTGGTCGGCCAAAAAATTCTGATCCCGCAGCCGCACAACTAAGAGGCGGAAGATGAAAATCCTCCGCCGACTCCACCTTTATCTTGGCTGTTTTTTTGCCCCGCTCTTGCTGCTGTATATCGGGTCAGGCTGGTATTTCATCCAGTTCGAAGCACGCCAGAAATCCGATACCGAGGCCGTCACCTTTGTCCAAAAACTCTACTGGATTCACACCAAGCAGTATTATCCGCGCCAAACTGAAGCGACTTCAGCCCACGGCACCATTACACAGATGACTTATGACACGCGTCTTTTTCGCTGGCTCCTTTACGGCTTGGTCGCAGGCGTCACGATGACCATTGCGCTGGGCGTTGTGATGGCTTTTCAGACATTGAAAAACAAAGGCCCCGTCTGGATCTCCCTCGCGTTGGGCATCATCATTCCAGTTCTCTTTCTCTGGCTCGGTCAGACACAGAAAATATTTGAAGACCCATTCAATCCGCAGCCCGTGCCTCCAACAGGCAGTCCGACAAAATAAGTTTCAACCTTTCGTCACGTCCGCTGCCACACGCTTCAGTGCTCCCAGCAATCCGTCCCAATCCGACGCTGACGTTTCCGGACTGCTGCTGAAACGCAACGCGCGCGCGGCTTCCGCTGGCGAGTAACCCATCGCGCCCAGCACGTGGCTCGGCGCTTCCTTGCCACTCGCGCAGGCTGAACCGGTCGAAACGGCGATGCCGGCCTTGTCCAGTTTCACCACCCAACGCTGCTGGCAATCGGCTTCCGGCATCAACGCCATCACCGTGTTCCACAAGCGCGGCACAGTGGCTCCGACAATCTCCACGCTCGGCAACGCGGCGAGTAACGTGCGCTCGAAATCGCTCCGCCGGTTTTCCAGCGGCGCCATCGCGGTCATCGCTGCTTCGCGCGCTTCAAGTGCGGCGAGCATCGCCAACACGCCCGGCACATTCTCCGTTCCCGCGCGTCGCCCCTCCTCTTGCGGACCGCCGAGGAGCAACGGCTCCACGCGCCCTTTCGCCGGACATTTCAAAAAGCCAACGCCCTTTGGCCCGCCGAACTTGTGCGCGCTGCCGCTGATGAAATCGCACGCGCCCAATCCGCGCGACGGCAGCTTGCCGATCCATTGCACGGCGTCGCAGAAGAATGTCACCCCGCGCGAGCGACAGAGCGCGAGCGCTTCGCTCCACGGTTGAAGCGCGCCCGTCTCGTTGTTCGCCGCCATCAACGCGACGAGCCCGGGCCGTCGTTTTTTCAATTCCGTTTCGAGCCAATCCAAATCGAGCACGCCCGCGCGTGTGACCGGCATGAGCCGCAGACGCTCGCCAAAATGATGCCGCGCCGGCGCGAGCACGCTGGGATGTTCGATGGCTGAAACCCAAATCTCTGCATCGCTCGCGAGCGTGCGCGCGGCGTGGGTGAGGACGGCGTTGTTCGATTCCGTCGCGCCGCTGGTCCAGACAATATCCAGCGCGTCGCAACCGAGAATGGCGGCGAGTTTCTGTCGCGCCGCACTCAATGCCGCATCCGCTCGCGCGCCGACGCGGTGCGGGCTTGATGGATTTCCGATGAGCGTCTCGTTCGCCGCCAGCCACGCTTCGCGCGCCGCCGGATGCAGCGGAGTGGTGGCGTTGTGGTCGAAGTAAATCATCGTTGTTTGCGTCACGATACGGCGCGGGCCGGTGGTTTCGAGACTTTTGTGCAAGCTTGCCTCGCACGAGGCTTTCCGAAAACATCGCCCCTTCGAAACAATGTCCGCCGACAAGCCCAAGACTCTCTTCTACAAACGCGCGACGTTCATCGCGCATTTGCCGGTCGCCGCTCGTTACAGCCCGTCGCACTTCTGGCTGGCTGAGGTCGCGCCCGGCCGCTGGCGCGTCGGATTCACCAAGTTCGCCACACGCATGCTCGGCGAAATGGTGGACCACAACTTCGATACCGCGCCCGATGCGCCGGTGCAACCCGGCCAAGTGCTCGGCTGGATCGAAGGCTTCAAGGCGATCTCCGATCTTTTCTGTGTCGGCTCGGGAACTTTCGCCGGCGGCAATCCGGCGTTGCGCGAAAAAGTCGCGCTCGTAAACAAGGAGCCACACACTGCGGGTTGGTTGTACGAATTCACGGGCGAACCCGATGCGACGTGTGTGGATGTTCACGGCTATGTCGCGCATCTCGACAAGACGATCGACAAGATTCTCGAAAAACAGAAGGCGGAGGAGTAGGACATGCGCCAAGAAATAGTCATTTCAAGAAACCCCGCGAACCCGTGACCAAAGCCCGTTACATCATGATCGGCGGTTTTCTCGGCGCAGGAAAAACCACCGCCGTTGCGAAGCTCGCCGAGCGCATCGCCGCACAGGGACTCCGCGTCGGCCTCATCACCAACGATCAGGGAAGCGAATTGGTGGACACCGCGATGCTCCGCTCGCGCGGATTCGCCACGGAGGAAATCCCCGGCGGTTGTTTCTGTTGCCGTTTCAACTCGCTCGTGGACGCCGCGAATAAACTCACCGAAACCATGCGGCCGGACGTCTTCATCGCCGAGCCGGTCGGCAGTTGCACGGATCTTGTCGCGACCGTCACTTATCCGCTCCGCCGCATGTACGGCGACCAATTTCTCATCGCGCCACTCAGCGTGCTCGTGGATCCGATCCGCGCCGCGCGCGTACTCGGCATCGAGAGCGGCGGCAAGTTCTCCGAGAAAGTTCTCTACATCTATCGCAAGCAGCTCGAGGAAGCCGACCTCATCGTCATCAATAAAACCGATCTGGTCAGCGCAGAAAAGCTCGCCGCACTGCGCGCCGCGTTGGCGAAGGATTTTCCTCATGCCGAGATTCTGGAAATCTCCGCCCGCAACGGTTCAGGATTGGAAACGTGGTTCGCCCGCGTCACCGCTTCGGAGCAACTCGCGCGCGGCGCGATGGAAGTGGACTACGAAGTGTACGCCGAAGGCGAGGCGCTCCTCGGCTGGCTGAATGCCACCGTCACGCTCGCCTCGCCCAGCGAGTTCGACGCCAACGAAGTACTGCGTCAATTGGCCGGCGATGTGCAGCGGCAACTCCTCGCTGCATCCGCCGAGATCGCTCATTTCAAGATGACGTTCAGTCCTGACGCCGGACTCGGCGGCGAAGTGGCCGTGATCAACCTTGTGAGAAACGATTTCGTGCCGGAACTTTCGCAGTCATTGGAAGAGCCGATCACGAACGGCCAGCTCATTTTGAATCTGCGCGCCGAAGCCGCTCCGGAAACTCTGCGCACCGCCGTCGAAGAATCACTCGCCGCACTCGCTCAGAAATTTCCCTTGCTCACCGCCCGACTCGAGCACCTCGAACACTTCCGCCCCGGCAAACCGCAGCCGACGCACCGCGACGCTTAATTCCAAGCAGGACTAGTACACCCGTGGCCGTGATTCTCACGCCATTGGGATTTCGAAGAGATGCACGGGCGAGGTGTTGCCGGGGTAGGAGCCGTCCGCTGTTTTCGGGCGGCCGTTGCCGTTGCTGGATTTGTTCATCGCGGCGACAGCGAATCGTTTGCCATCGGGATGCAGCGCGACGGAGTGGCAGTTCGCCAGCGCGGCGCTTGTGAAGAACGGCTCCTTCTCGCCAGGGCGCAGGAAGATGATTTTCCCGCTGCCGGGCTGGCCGCTCGTCACTGCGATCAAGTAACCGTCGGGATGCCACGCGGTATCGAGCACGAAGCCGTCCTTCGCCGCGCCGAAGCGCCACTCGGCCTGCGGCTTGCCGGTCGCGGTGTCGAACTTCACTAGCACGGGCGCGCCTTCGAGGAAGCCGCCGCCGGCCGGTTCGCACCCGCCGACGAGCAGTGATTTGCCGCCGTCAATGAACGTCAGCACACGCAGCCCGGTGACATCCTGCAACCGCGAGAGTTTGTAGAAAACCGCGGCATCAAATTCGCGCACGACTTTCTTCGAACTGAAATCCCACGTCTTCACGCGGCCTTTCGCGTCTCCGAACGCGATGACTTTGCCTGCGGGCGCGAAGGTCACGGCGAATACTTCCTCCTCCGCGCGGTGCTCGGCGACGAGCTTGCCCGCCGTGGTCCAGACGCGGACGAACTGATCGCGCCCGCACGTGGCGAGGTGCTGGCCGTCGGCGGAAATGGCGAGACGCCGAATCCAGCCGTCGTGCGCGGCGGCGATTTCCCAGCGCGGCTTCGGCGCGTCGCCTTCGTAATCGGTGGCGATGAGTTTGCCCCACGTGTCGGCGACGAAAAGAGTTTTGTCCTTCGGATGAAACGCGATGTTCTGCACCCAACCGTTGAAGCCGGTGAGATGCGGCAGCGGCACGAGTTCGACGGGCGATTCTTCCGGTGCCTTTTTGGCGTTCTTCGGCGCAGGCTTCTTCTTCGGCGCGTCGGGAATCTCGACATCCACCGCCGCCTTGGGTTTCTCGACGACACGCCAGCGGCGCACGGTGCCTTCCATCGCGCCGGCGACGAGAAAGTTGCCGCACGGACTGAACCGCGTGATGCAAAGTTGGCGGTCGTTCTGGAACGCTTTGAGTTCCTTCGGCGGGATGAATGCGGCGGCGGGCTTCGTGTCACTCATGCGAGCGCCTCCTTGATGGCATCCATTTCGTCGTGCGCGAGCGGCAGCGGTTGACCGTTGTTGTCGTATTCCACTTTCTTCGAATCAATGCCGAGCGCCTTGAACCACGTGTGAAAGACCGCGCCGATGTCGTGGCCTTTGTCCTTCACGTCGGTGCCGGTGCTGTTCGTCGCGCCGACGACCGCACCGGGCTTTAGTCCGCAACCGGCCATCGCGATGCTCCACGCCTCGGGCCAGTGATCGCGCCCGACGTGGCCGTTGATGCGCGGTGTGCGGCCGAACTCGCTCATCGCGATGACGAGCGTGTGGTCGAGCAAACCCGTCACCGCGAGATCCTCGACGATGGCAGCGAACGCGCGGTCGAACTTCGGCACGAGCGACGCGTGCGCGTTGAAGTTGTCGCCGTGCGTGTCCCAGCCGTAGCTGCCGACCTTCACGAAACGCACACCGGCCTCGAGCATGTTGCGCGCGACGAGCATGTGCTGGCCAATTTCCGTGCGGCCGTAGCGCTCGAGATCCTTCGCGGGAAGTTTCGTGGTGTCGAAGATGTCCGAGCGTTTCATCAACTCGCGCGCCGTGTCGAAGACGTAACTGCTCGCCTC
>CAMDOH010000052.1 GCA_945903605.1 Akkermansia muciniphila | reverse complement strand
GGGCTGGGGATTCCCGAAGTGGGCGTGGGCGGGGCCAAAGCGCTGGCGCGGAATTTTTCCAGCTTGGATGAGCTGATGGATGTGTCGGCCAGCAAACTCACGGCCATTCGTGACATCGGCGAGGTGACGGCAGCGGGGATTGTGAATTGGTTTGGCGATCCACAGAACCGTCAGTTGATCGAGCGACTCGGCAAGGCGGGCATGAACTTTCGTTCGGAGTTATTTAATCCAGAAGCGGCACTCGGTCCATTTGCTGGAAAGACGTTCGTGCTCACCGGCACTTTACCGACGCTGACGCGCGAAGCGGCGACGGCAAAAATCGAGAAGCTCGGCGGGCGGGTGTCGGGCAGCGTCAGCAAAAAAACAGACTTTGTCGTGGCCGGTGCGGATGCGGGCAGCAAGCTGGAAAAGGCACGCACACTGGGCGTGGCGGTGATTGATGAAAATGGTTTGGTGCAATTGTGCGGATGAAAATTGGTACGTGTTGTGAGTAACCTGTTCTAGCCGTGAGTCAGTGAGTTGAGCTAGAAGATGAGCGTTGCGTTTCTTTCCAAGGGGGAAGCGCAGCCCAAAGAAAGTTAACCACAGAAGTATTCCTGTTGTGATTCAAAAGGAACTAGGACCACCGGCGGTACATTATTTGTCGGCTGCAGAAGGCTGGCTCGAGTTGGGCAATGTGACCGAGGCGATGTTGGAGTTGGCGAGCATCCCTGCGGATTTGCAGGATCATTACGAGGTGCTTCATTTGCGATGGCATGTGCATAATCGGTTGCGAGATTGGGATTCGTGTTTGGAAATCGGACAGAAGATGCTCGATCTGAATCCGAATCGTCCGCAGAGCTGGATCAATCACGGTAACGCGCTTTTTTATCTCGGGCGGTTTAATGACGCATACGAATTGCTTTTGCCGGCCTTGGAAAAATTTCCGGAAGACGAAGCCATTCCGTACAACCTCGCATGTTACCGCTGTCAATCGGGCGATTTGTCGGAGGCGATGCGCTGGTTGCAACAGGCGATGAAAGTGGGCGACAGTGATCGCTTGAAGCGGATGGCCGTCGAGGATCCGGATTTAAAACCGCTCTGGACTCAGACCGCTTGATTAGTTTCTGGTTGGTTTGACACACTTTCGACCGCCTCATACGCTGCGCGCGTGGATTTCACTGGGAAGAAACTGGGAGTACTCGTTTCAGTCCATCCTCAGAACCCCAACTTCGAACACAGCTTGAGATTGTCTGAGTCGGCTTTGGCCGCAGGGCTGCAAGTTTTTTTCTATTGCATGAGTGAGGCGATTCATGGAATTGGCGACGATCGCCTTCAGAAACTTCGCGCGCGCGGACTTCGGCTCTGCGCCTGTTCGCAAGCGGCCAAGAAACGCGGGCTGCCGGAAGATGATCTGGCCGTGTACTGCGGGTTGACGATGCTGAACGACATCCTTGCCAGTTCCGATCGTTTCGTCGCCTTCAACTGACGCAGTATGGAAATCACACAGGTCAAAAAAAAGTCGTTGCTAGTGCTCGTGACCGGTGATCCCCGTTTTACGGAAACTGTTGCGGAGGCATTGCGCTTGGCGGCAGGCGTGGCGGTTTGGAAACGATTTTCGGTAAACGTCTGTCTGATCGGCCCGGCAGTGCTGGCATGCGGTGAACGCGCCGATGATCTGCCACAAGGTAAACTCATCCAACATTTCATCCCGATGATTCGTGAGTCGGGCGGCGAAATCTTTTTGAAACCGGATGGTCAACCCCTTGATGAACTCGATCCGGAATGGGTGCTCACGCAAGTGATCAAAGTCGAAAGGCTGGCGCAATTGGCGGCTGATGCCGACCGGGTTTTCCGGTTCTGATATATGAAAAGCATTTTGCACATCATCACCAAGCCAACCGAAATTTTGCCGGTTCAGATCAGCGATCTGCAAACCGAGATCGGATACGAAGTGAGTGTGGTCGATATTTCCCAAGCGGAGTCCGACGCAGATTACCGTGCGATTCTCGATGCGATCTTTCAGGCCGACAACGTGTCGGTGTGGTAATCAGTTCAGACTATCAAGAATCGATTGGGCAGCCGCCTGCGGATTCGTCGCGCCTGTGATGGGTCGGCCGATGACGAGCGCATTGGCACCAGCAGTGATGGCTTCTTTCGGCGTGAGCGTCCGTTTCTGATCGCCCATTTCCGAACCTGCGGGGCGAATTCCCGGTGTGACGAGTTGCATCGTCGAAGGCAGCACTTTTCGTAGCGCCGTGATTTCCTGCGGTGAACAGACCAGCCCGCGCAAGCCGGATTGAGCGGCGAGTTGAGCGAGGAGCATCACTTGTTCGGCTGGAGTGGCGTTCACTCCGGTTTGCGCCAGATCATGGGCGTCCATGCTCGTCAGCACGGTGACACCGAGCACGAGCGGGGCAGGGCGGTCGAGTTGCCGCGCGGTTTCCTGCGCAGCCTTTTCTGCGGCCTGCATCATGGCCAGCCCGCCGCTGGTGTGGATGGTCATCATTTGAACATCCAAACGCGTGGCCGCCTCGACGGCTTTGGCGACGGTGTGGGGAATGTCATGAAATTTGAGATCGAGAAAAACGGAGGCACCCGCTGCGCGAAACTGGCGGACGATGTCGGGGCCCGAAGCTGTGAACAGTTCTTTGCCAATCTTGAACGCACCGACAACGGAGGTGAGTCGCTCTGCCAAACGCAATGCGCTGGCGGCATCGGGGAGATCGAGCGCGACGATGATCGGGTTCTTCATCGCCGGTGAGTGAAGCGGCAATGATGAAGGTTGTCAGCAACGATGGTTGGATTGACGCGTGGGTTGGTCCGTGCAAAGTTGCGGCCCGCTGGTCGCTCGTGATGGAGCTTGATGGCGCGATTCAGCAACATCTTTGATTGTTTTGCCGGCTCCGCATCGGGGCAGTCGCTGTTGCGATGCATGGAGAAGGGAGGAGTGTTTTCAGTCAACGGCGTGACGGGTGCCGCCCAGCCATTTCTCGCGGCGTTCCTCAAACATACTTTCGCAAAGCGGACTTTGTTGGTGGTGGCACCGAACAACAAGGCTCAGGAACGGCTTCATCAGGATTTGGGCACGTGGTTGCGTCTGGAATCTTCATCTGTGCCGCTGAGTTTTTTCCCGGAATGGGAAGTGATGCCGCACGAAGCACGCTTGCCTCACGGTGGAATCATTCGCGAACGATTGCAGACGTTGGATTCGCTCGCCCATTCGCCGATCATTTGTGCCACCGCGCCTTCGCTGGCGCAACGCACCTTGAGCGCGCAGATGTTGAAGCAGCGCGTGCGTACGATCGGTAAAGGCGATCAGTTGGCGATTGATGAATTACTGTCGTGGCTGGCGGTGCAGGGATACGCTCGCTTCCCGCAAGTGGGGCAGCGAGGGGAAATGGCGCGGCGCGGCGGCATCGTGGATGTATTTCCATACACGTCTGCATTGGCGTTTCGACTAGATTTCTTTGGCGATGAGGTTGAGTCAATCCGCACGTTCGATCCGGTGACGCAGCTTTCAGTCGACACGGTGGAGCAAGTGGTTTTGTCGCCGGGTGGCGAAGTGGGCCTGCTCCAAAATGAACCCGCAACGGCGAAATCCACATTATTGGATCATCTGCCGAAGGACACGATCGTCGTGCTGTGCGAAGCGGAGGAGGTTTCGCTCTCATTGCAGGATTATTTTGCGCGGGTTCCAGCAGAGGATTCCTATCACTGCGCGCTCGATTCGATTCATGAATGGTTGAGGTCGGAGAATCGAATTGTGGTTGGCTTGTCGGAATTAGAATCGATCCCGATGCTTGGAGATGATTCTGCCCCGGCTTGCGGATTGGATTTGCGGGCAATGGATCTGGCGGTTGGAGAAAAATTATCGGAAGCGTTGGTTCAGGTGGCGGATATCCGGCGCAAAGAATTCTTCAACTTGATTCATCGTTGGTGGCGACAAGGCGAGCAGGTTTGGGTTCTTTGCAACAACGACGGTGAGCGGCAACGGTTTCTCGAAATCTGGGCTGAGTTCGATTTTCAAACGCCGGGCGAAGGAATGCGCGTGGAGCTGGGAACGTTGAGTAGTGGCTTCGTCTGCACTTCTGCACGGCTGGTGGTGGCGACGGATGCAGAAATCTTTGGCCGATACAAAACCAGGCGACTGCGCCGCATCCATCAGGCCGAAGAGGCGCGCCGTTCATCGGCGCCGGTTGCCTACACGGAATTGGAGGAGGGTGATTACGTCGTGCACGTCGCGCACGGAATCGGCCAATACACAGGAATGGAAGTGCTGCCTGCGGGAGGCTCGGCACAGGGCGAAGAATGTCTGGTGATCGAGTATGCGCCAAGTCAGCCAGAAATGTCCGCGCCAAAACTATTCGTCCCAGTGAGCGAGGCGCATCTGGTGAGCAAATACATCGGCGCGGGCAAAGCGAGGCCCGTGCTCAATACGCTTGGGGGCAAGCGCTGGGCGAAAACAATTGAGCGTGCGGAAAACTCGGTGCGCGATCTGGCGGCGGAATTGTTGGTCATCCAAGCAGCGCGCGCTTCGCAGGAAGGTCATTCATTCGGCGTAGATTCACCCTGGCAACGAGAGTTCGAGGCGGCATTTCTTTACGACGAAACGCCGGATCAGCAGACGGCTATCGACGATACGAAACGGGATTTGGAATCCCTGCGTCCGATGGATCGTTTGATTTGCGGCGATGTGGGTTTCGGTAAGACGGAGGTAGCGATCCGTGCGGCATTCAAGGCAGTGATGGGGGGCAAGCAAGTGGCGATTCTGGTGCCGACGACCGTGCTGGCGCATCAGCATTTCAACACATTCCGAGAACGCATGGCTGATTATCCGGTGCGCGTGGAAGTGTTATCGCGATTCCGAAAGGCCAGCGAACAGTTGCGCGTGATCGAGGCGCTGAGCGTTGGTAGCGTGGACATCGTCATCGGCACTCACAAATTGTTACGTCCGGACATCCGCTTCAAGGATCTCGGTTTGGTTGTGGTCGATGAGGAGCAACGATTTGGTGTCGGGCACAAGGAGCGATTCAAACTGCTGCGCCGGATGGTGGATGTGCTCACGCTTTCGGCGACACCCATCCCACGCACACTTTATCTCGCTTTGGTGGGCGCGCGCGACATGAGTGTGATTCAAACGCCGCCAATGGATCGCCTGCCTGTGGATACGATCGTGGCCGAGTACGACGAGCGGCTCATTCGCGACGCCATCGAGCGAGAATTGAATCGAGGTGGACAGGTTTTTTTCCTGCACAACCGCGTGGCAACCATCACTGGAATGGAATCGCGGCTTCGTGCATTAGTTCCCAAAGCGCGAATTGCCGTGGGTCACGGACAGATGGATAGTGGCGAATTGGAGGCAGTGATGTTGCGGTTCGTGAATGGCGAGGTGGATGTGCTTCTGTCCACCACCATTATTGAAAGCGGTATCGATATTCCGAATGCGAACACGATCATCATCGATCGAGCCGACCGATTTGGCCTCAGCGACCTTTATCAATTGCGCGGCCGCGTGGGTCGTTACCGGCATCAGGCGTATGCGTATATACTGTTGCCTCGACACATGGCCGTGCTGCGTGAGGCGCGAAAACGGATCAGTGCGCTAAAGCAACATTCCTCGCCTGGAAGCGGGTTTAAGATTGCGTTACGAGATCTGGAAATTCGCGGCGCGGGCAATCTGCTCGGCGTCGAGCAAAGCGGACACATCACTGCGATCGGATTCGATCTGTACTGTCAATTGCTGCAACAGAGCGTACGTCAGTTGAAAGGCGAGAAAGTGCTGCCGCGATTGGAGATCCGCACCCAACTTGATTTCCTGACGCTCGGCCCGAATCCCCCTCAAGTGGTAAAGCCGAAAACTCCGGGCGCAAGAAAATCCATCGATGTGCGGCGCGATGATGATGTGGTGTCGTGGGTCGATGATGAATTTGTTTCCGAGCCGGAGATGGTGAACACCTGTTCGCCGGGTGCGGCGTATTTGCCGATGGATTATATCAGTGATTCACGGCAGCGAATTGAACTCTACCGGCGCCTTGCTCAATTGCAGGAATCGTCCGCCATCGCATCGCTGAAATCCGAATTACGCGATCGGTTCGGCAAGGTGCCGATGGCCGTGAACCTGTTACTCCAAGTGGCAGACTTGAAATTGTTCGGTCGTGAAAAACAAATCACTCTGATCGAGGTGGAATGCGACCGGCTCAAACTGTTTCGCAAGGGAGACTGGTTGATGGTCGAAGGCCGTTTTCCGCGACTGAGTGCGCGGACGCCCACATCGCGACTGAACGAGATGCAAGGCTTGCTGCGAAAATTATGAGAATGTGTGCCGCTTGACTTGCGTCGGTTTTTCCAAAAATAATCCACACGGTATATGGGAGTAAAACCGACCCCTGCAAAAAACGAGATTCGCGGCAACTTGCGCGATCTCGATATTGAAATTGGATTTCTCGAAGGAGTGGTCCGGCGCGACGGACGTTATATCGACGCCCTGCGATTGCTCGGCGACGACTACACGCGCCGAGGCCGCGTCAACGAGGGGTTGAAGGTGGATCGTCGTTTGGCGCGACTCTGCCCCGACGACCCGCTCATCCAATACAACCTGGCTTGCAGTTTGTCCTTGGTCGGTCGCTGCCGCGATTCGGTGAAGGCGTTGAAGCAGGCGTTTTCATTGGGTTATCGCGACATCAAATGGCTGCGCAAAGATCCAGATCTAAAAGAGGCCCGCAAACATCCCGCCTTCGTGGAGATCGAAGAAGCGATCAAGCAATTTCCAGCCGCTGAATAACCCGGGTGCACACGGGCAAACGACAATGCGCGTTCGAATAGGCCAGCACACGCGCCACTTTCGGACAGTCACCTTCGACCGCAAGTCCAGGTCAGTCGTCCTGATCAATCAGCTACTGCTCCCTCACGCATTCCGAATCGAACGAATGCGGGACCATCGGGCGACGGCCGATTCGATTCGCAAAATGATCGTGCGTGGCGCGGGTGCCATCGGTGCGACTGCCGCATTTGGCTTGGCGCAAGGCGCGCTGGAATTTCGCGGTTCAGGAATCGTTGCATTCGGGAAGCACGTCGAGAAAGTGTTTCAACTTCTGAAAAATGCGCGGCCAACGGCGGTGGATCCGTTGAACGCGATGATCGGAATTCTGCAGCGAATGAAATCAGGCAAGTCCATTCCAGAGCAGCAGGCGCTCGCGTTGGCTGCGGCGCAACAATTCGCCGATGAAGATGTGTCCCATTGCGAGTCGATCGGCAAACACGGCGCGAAATTAATCCACAAAGGTGCGCGTGTGTTGACCCATTGCAATGCCGGCTGGCTTGCCTTTGTAGACGTGGGATCGGCGACTGCGCCAATGTACGCCGCACAAGAAGCGGGTCGTCAGTTCCATGTCTTTTGCGACGAGACACGGCCGCGTTGCCAAGGCGCATCGCTCACAGCGTGGGAATTATCGCAGCAAGGAATCTCACATGAAATCATCGCCGACAATGCGGCGGGTCACTTGATGTCGCGTGGCGAAATCGACCTCGTCATCGTTGGCAGCGATCGCACGCTGGGCCGCACCGGCGAAGTCGCCAACAAAATCGGTACCTACACAAAAGCAGTGCTGGCGCATCGTCACGGCATCCCGTTCTACGTCGCGATTCCGCTTTCGACGATTGATTGGAATCTGAAATCCGGCCGCGACATTCCCATCGAGGAACGCAGCGCGGAAGAATTGCTCGGCATTTGGGGAGTCACTCGACGCGGCAAGCGCGAATACGTGTGCGTGGCAAACCCGACCAGCAGTGCGCGCAATCCCGGGTTTGATGTCACTCCTGCGGAACTGATCACCGGCATCATCACGCCCAAGGGAATCTTCAAGCCACGCGAGCTGTGGCGGAATCGCGTGCGGCTGGGCGGAGCGAGGTGAATCAAGCGACAAGATGAAAGTTGCACTTGCACATCACAGCATTGGAAAACTACCCTGCGCGTTCCCCATGGCGGGGTAGCCAAGTGGTAAGGCACGGCTCTGCAAAAGCTGCATCGTCGGTTCGATTCCGACCCTCGCCTCCAATTTTCGACACCCTTTCTCAATCTGCAACGGGCTGGGTTTGTGTTTTGGTTGCTTTGCCAGTTTCAATAATCGCGTTGCCGACACCGGTGTGGTGTGAATATGCTTTGGCCGTGGTGGTGTGGTTTTCGGAATGATTCACATGAATCAATTTCAGGATGTTGAGAGGATGAAAACGCGCGCGCTGGCGCTGATGCTTTCCTTTGCCGTGGCTGGGGTGTTGATCGCGGCGCCGAAGTTTGAGGCGGATGTGTTGCCTTATTTCCAAACCCATTGTCTGGGGTGTCACGGCGAGAAGAAGCAGGAGGGCGATTTCCGGATCGACAAGCTCTCGCGCAATGTCGGCAAAGAGAATGTGCCGCAGTGGGCCGAAGTGATGGAGCGCATCAGCTCGGGGGAAATGCCGCCGAAGAAGGTGAAGACTCCGCCGGCTGCCAAAGAGAGTGCTGTCGTTGTGGAGTGGTTGGCGGCACGTATCAAGGAAGGTGAAGCCGCGCGAATGGCGCAACGCGGCCGCGTTTCGTACAACCGCCTGACGCGCGAGGAATACGTCAACACCGTGCGCAGCCTGATTGGCGTCCACTTCGATGCGACTGATCCCAGTGGCTTTCCGGAAGATCCGGAGTGGCACGGTTTCGAACGGCTCGGCTCGGTGCTGACGTTGTCGCCGTCCAACATCGAAAAATATCTTGCCGCCGCCGAAGTGATTTTGGCCGAAGCGTACCCGGCGAAGAAGCCGGTGTTTCTCGAATCCTCCAAGCGCGCGGTTCCCGCCGATCACATTGACGAACCGCATCGCGAACGTCTCCGCGATTTGGGGCTTTTGGATAAGGTGCGCTTCGAGATGTGGGCGGGGGATATTTTTCGTGGGTCGGGGTCGGAGTCGTTGCCGGAGGCGGGCATCTATGAAATCAGCTACACGTTGAGCGGGCTGCGGCCGGAGAAAAGTCGCGCGCCGCGTTTGCTCGTGTATGAGAATTCGCTGGATCGCGTCCTTTTTGAGCAGGACATTCTCGCCCCCGAAGACAAGCCGATCACCGTCACGTTCCGCGCCCATCTGCCCAAGGGCAGGCCGAATATCAATGTGATCAACAACGTGCCCGGCCTCTCGAATAATTTTCGTTCGGGCCGCCACGCAAACAAACCCTTCATCAGCACGAGTGACGGTCGCGTTCCGTGGCAGATGAAGTTGACCGACGAGCAGGGTCGCCCGCGATATCCTTTCCTCATTCTGGATTCGTTTTCATGGCGCGGCCCGTTCATCACCGAGGAGGAGCAGCGGCGACGCGATGAATATTGGCCCAGTGAAAATGGAAATCTGGAACAAGTCCGCACGGGACTGGGCAAGCTGGCGCGACGCGCGTTCCGGCGACCTGTCGCCGCCGAGGAGTTGGACGGCTTCGTCGGCATCGTGAAAGCGGAACTTGCCGCCGGCGAAAAATTTCCGGGCGCAGTCAAGACGGGCATGCTCGCCATCCTGTGTTCGAAAAGTTTTCTCTTCATTGCCGAAGGGGACGAGGAGACCAATCGCCACGCGCTCAATGATTGGGAGATCGCCTGCCGCCTGTCGTATCTGTTGTGGAGCACGATGCCCGACGACGAGCTATTTGCACTTGCTGAGCAAGGCAAGCTGCGCGACAAAGCCGAACTCGGCCGGCAAATCCAGCGCCTGTTGGCCGATCCCAAAGCTGCGAATTTCAGCGAATCTTTTCCTTCCCAGTGGTTGAACCTGCGAAAGGTCGGGATGTTTCCGCCGGACAAAAAACTTTATCCGGACTACGACAAGGCGCTGGAAAAAAGCATGGTCGGCGAGACGACCGCGTTCTTCCACGAAACCCTCCAGCGCGGATTGACGCTGCGCGAGTTTCTGCATTCGGACTGGACGATGGTCAATCCGCGTCTGGCGCAGTTCTATGGACTGCCGGAAGTCGCGGGACCGGGTTTTCAACGCGTGTCGCTGCTTCCGGAAAGTCACCGTGGCGGATTATTGACGCAGGCATCCATCCTCTCGCAAACATCGGATGGCACGCGGCACCGTCCTGTGCATCGCGGCAAGTGGGTGTCGGAAGCGATTTTTGGAAAGTCGCCCCCGCCGCCGCCCGCCAATGTCGATCCCATCGAACCCAATCCGTTGACCGCGCCCAAGGCGACATTGCGGATGAAATTGGAAGCCCATGTTCACGACTCGAAATGCGCATCGTGCCACAGCAAGATTGATCCGCTCGGGCTTGCCTTTGAAAACTTCGACGCCATCGGGCGCTGGCGGACGCATGAGGTCGTGGAAGGCACAGGCGAAAATCCTCCGGTGAACCCCAGCGGCAAACTTGCCGACGGGCGCAGCTATAAAACACCCGAGGAATTCAAGCAACTGCTGCTCGGGGATGTCGATTCCTTCAACACCGCCTTCATCGAGAGACTCGCCACCTACGGCCTGCGTCGCAGCATGTCCTTCGACGATCGCGACGGTCTGGCGGCCATCGCGAAAGTCAGCCGCGCCAAAAATTACCGGCTCCGCGACATCATCGAGGCCTTCGTCCTTTCCGACTTGTTTCAGAAACGATAATCTCCAATAGGCATCCCAAACCCATCATGAACATCCAACGCCAAAACTGGTTGCTCGATCGCCGACACTTCCTCCGAGGAGCCGGTGCATTCATGGCTCTGCCTTTGCTCGATTGCATGCGCCCGACGCGCGCCGCGGCGTACGCCGTTGCGGCGGACAAGGTGTCCAAGCCCAAGCGCAGCGTGTTTCTTTACATCCCCAATGGAGTCAACACGCTCACGTGGCAGATTGAAAAAGCGGGGGCGGACTTCAAGTTCTCCGCGCCCATGCAGTCGCTCGAGAAACATCGCGCGGATGTCACGCCCATCAGCGGACTGCATCATCCGATGGTTCTTGGAAAACATCACAACTGCGATCGCGTGTGGTTGACGGGCGCGAATGTTCCCGGCGATGGCGGCGCCTTTCGCAACACAGTCTCGGCGGACCAACTCATGGCCGAAGTACAGGGGCAATCCACGCGCTTCGCCTCACTGGAGCTGGCCATCGAAGGCCATTCACTTGCGTGGTCGCGCGACGGCATTCAGATTCCGGCGGAACGAAACTCGCGCAACATTTTCAACATGCTCTTTGGCGTGGAAAGGGAAAGTAAGAGCGAGATCAGCCGGCGGCTCGGCCGGCGCCGCAGCATTCTCGATGTCGTGGCGAGCGACGCGAAGCGGGTGACGCGGAAGTTGGGAAGCGAAGACCGCACCAAGCTCGACGAGTATCTCACGGCGGTGCGACAAGTCGAGGTGCGCACGGAGCGGGCCGAAGCCTGGCTCAATATTCCCAAGCCCAAAATCGCCGCTGCGGATGAAGCCCGACTGACGCGCAAATTGGAGATGACGCAGGTCCGGGAATATCACCGCCTGTTTTATGATCTGATGGTGCTGGCGCTGCGCACGGATTCGACGCGGGTCATCACGTGCATGATTTGCAGCGAGTCCAACGGCGGTGCCATCCCCGACATCGGCATTTCACAGACTCGCCACGGATTGTCCCATCACAATGGCGACCCCGAGCAACTCCGGCGCCTGACGGAGACGGACACGTTTCTCATCGAGCAACTCAGCTATTTCCTCGATCAGCTCAAGGCGCAACAGGAAGAGGGCCGGCCGCTTTTGGATTCCACGCAGGTGCTTTGGGGCAGCGGCATGGCGTACGGTCACAGCCACGGCAATGCCAACCTGCCCACGCTGCTCGCCGGTGGGCGCGCGCTGGGATACCGGCACGGTCAACATGTGGATTTCAACCTGCCGAAGATTGGCAAATACAACGTCGCCGACACGAGTGGCCACTATCGCATCTGCTCGCGTCCTGTGGACGACCATGCGCGCCTGAGCAATCTGCTGCTGACCATGCTGCAGCGATCGGATGTGAAGACCGAACAATTTCAGGACAGCCTCGGGCCCATCTCAAAAATGCTGGTCTGATGGCCGTCCGCCCGATTTATGTTTTACCCCCAACGACCCGCCGCTTTACGCCACCCAAGTTTCACATCGCTCGCCGTTCTCTGCGTGTCCGCCGTCTGGCTCACCGCAGCCGACGCGCCCAAGTTTCGCACGGACGATGGCGCGGATAAAACGCTGCCGTGGTTTCAGCTCGTTGATGGCAAGTTTCCACCCACCAATTCGGCGCACGCCATCTCCGGTGAATTGATTTCGGTGGATCATCTGGAACGCCGGTTTCATCTGCGCGTCGATCGCGACGACAGCCAGCAGGCTGGATTCATGGATCTTCCGCTGGACAGCATCATGCTGCCGTACGGCTCCATTTACTATCACGGTGCGCCCGCCGCGTTGCAGGACATCCCGCTGGGCACGCATCTGCACGGCTTGTATTATCTGAAGGCCGCCGATGACAAATCGTCGCCGCTCGCCAGCGCGTATCGCCGCGTCACCTCGAAAGCCGCGTTCAAACGCTGCATCCGTTTGGAAGATGATTTCAGCCATGACGCGCGGCAAAAGCAGATGTGGAAGATTGACGCCGTGAATCTGGCGGAGAAAAAACTCACTGCCACGCTGCACCGCGCCGGTGTCGCCGTCGGGAAACCCAAGCTCTTTGATTTGCTGGCGAGCACTCGCGTGCAGATGAAAAATGGCGGCGGCACTTTGAAGTCGCTCGCTGCGGGGCAGACGGTGCAGATCAACATCACCTGGGCCACGCTTTATGGGCCGGGCCGGATTTTGGAAATCTGGCTCGATGAACCGAGCCGTCAACTGGCGACCGCCCAGCAGTTGGAACGGCACCGCGATCAAGTCCGCGACCACGGCCTGCCGGGTTGGGTGAGTGCGGTGGATGACGAGGCGCAAATCGTCACCGTCACTTTCTTTGATGGAGTGGATCCGAAACTTTTCGCCGAACTGACCGGCATCAATGAGGACCCGCATGGCTGGCCGTTCTCCAGACGCGAGGACGATCCCAAAGCGCCCAAAGGCGGCATCGCCGTCGCGCGCGAAAGTCTCATGACCTACGACCCCGTCAACGATCGCAAGGGCGGGAACATTCTCGCCATCGGGAAAACGCCCATCGAACCGGGAAACAGCGGTGTGCAGATCAAAGTCAAATGCTGCATGTTGTTGGAAGGCCACCGCCCCGGGCGCATCGTCCGCTTTTACCCTGCCACATGGAAAGTCGTCGCGCTGCCTCATGAGGAACAATTCCACGGGCGCGAGTGAAGGCTCTCATCACATTGGATTCCCCATCTCTATGAAACGAAACCGTACTTTATTCCACTCACGATTCGCGCTGGTTGTGTCCTTCGGCATGTGGACCACGGCATTCTCGGCAGAGACGCCCGCCGCGCTTGCCACTGTAAAAACCCAGCGCGACCTTGAATCCGTCATCGCGTCCACCACCGGGCCGTTGCGGCAGGCGTTGCAAACCCACGCCAGCGCCATCCTCTCCGCCGCTGCTCAGCGGGCGCACGCTCAGGCCGTGATTGAAACCATCAAGATCGGACAAGGGAGGACCGAGCAAACCAACAACACGCCGACGAGCTTGAAACAAATCGCCGGCGGCGAGCTGTCCGTTTTCGACACGTTGAGGTTGGTGGATCTTGCCATCCCCAACGCCGGGCCGCATGACCATCGCAAGGTTGATCCTTACAACGCAGCCTTCTTCGAGCATCTCGGCCAACTCACCAACCTTGAATCGCTCAACATCATCGCCACTAAACTCAGCGATGAGTGGATTGCGCCGCTCGGCAAACTGACCAACCTCAAATCGCTGCGGTTCACGAACAATGGAAAACTGAGCGACGCCGGGATGGAGAAACTCGCCGGGCTCAAGAATCTTGAACAGTTTTCCTTCGTCGGCACCGGCATGAAAGGCCACGCCTACGCGAAGTTTGAGGGCTGGACGCGGCTCGTCCGAGTCAGCCATCGCGGCAGCTCCATTGACGATGAAGGTCTGCGCCAACTCTGCGAACACCTCCCCAACCTCGAAAACATCAGCCTCGCTCACGCCAAGTTCACCGATGCCGGCGCGGTGCATCTGGCCAAGCTGACCAAGCTGAAAGGCCTCGAGATCGGCACGCGCAACGCAACGCCTGCGGCCCTCAAGCACATCGCCGTGCTGCCGCTGGAATATCTCCAGCTTGGTGATGGACTCGACGCCCCCGCAGGCATCGCTGCCATCAGGGGAATCAAGACGCTCAAGCGACTGACGCTCACGGATTGCAAACTCACGACGGACGACGACCTGAAAATTGTCGCCGCCATGAAGCACCTCGAAAATCTCGAGCTGAGTAATCTCCCGCTTCCCGAATCCCGCCTGCCTCTGCTCAAGGAATTCGCGCATCTCAAAGCCTTGAGGCTGGTTCCCGCCAACCGCATCCCATTCAGTCCTGACACACAGGCGGCGGTGAAGAAGCTGTTGCCGAGCACCGCCCTGAAATTCGAGTAAGGAATTTTCCCTTCGCCCGAAACATCACACGCATCATGAAAAAAACCGTCCTTGTCGCGCTGGCCCTTCTGCTCTCCACCGCTCTTCCGCTTTTCTCCGCCGCACCGGTTTGGAACGCCGCCACCGCACCGGCCATCAAGACTGGGAATTTCGACGACCTAGTAATTAATGGTCGGCCCGTGGAAGTTTTCCAGCACGGCGCGCGGCCGGAGTGGGGTTACAAGCAGCCGCAGCAAGACACGTTCATCGTGGTTCATCCCAAGAACGCGCGCAAGAATGCGCCGCTCTATGTCGTCCTGCACTCGGCGGGGCACGATGTGGTCTCGTGTTTGAAATGCACGCGCACCGTCGGCAATCACGACATCTATCGCTCGCCCGATGATTTCTACGCGCTGTATCTCGACTGCCGCGCCAACCGAGGCGACTGGTGGTGGGGCGGCATGCACGCGGGCGACGCCGGATTGACGCAGCGAAATTCCGGCAGCGAACTCTCGCCGGCGGAGAAGCGTGTGATGGATACGATCCAATGGGTGATCGCGAAGTATGCGAACGATCCCAACCGCGTTTATCTCTCCGGCAACTCGATGGGCGGTAGCGGCACGCTCGGCATCGGTCTGCGCCACGGCGATGTCTTCGCGGCAATCAAGGCGAACGTTCCCGCCGGCATCGAACACGTCTCGCATCGCATGGGCTTCCCGCCGCAGTCGCTGCCGGGAATGGTCAAGCTGCCCGAGCCGCCGGTAACGATCAATTATTCCGCCCAGAACGACGGCTGGGCCAAGGGGCACGAGCGGTTCGTGAAAGCCATGAACGACCGGAAGTATCCGCTGTATTTCTATTGGGGCCCATTCGGTCACGCCAACAATCACGCCGGGCGGACGCCGCTCACGGACGCGTTGCGCGGCAGCCTCCCCCTGCGGACGGACGCCGATGCGCATGAAGTGGTCGGCGAGGGCCTTCTAAGAAGTATGGCGAAGGATAAGCTGTTCCTCGACACGGACGTGGTGCTCGTTGCAAGGGTTCGCCGCTGATTATCCGCGCCTTCCCCTTCAAGCCGATGGGTCGCCCGGCGGTTTTCCGGCCGGAGTCTCACGTCCGATTTGCAGCAGCACCAGCATCACCACCGAGCCAACAAGCATCGCGGTGATCAGACTCGATGCGAAGAGCTTGTCTGAGTTGCCGGCGATGACGGCTTTCCAACCGACGCTTGCCCGCCAGACGAATACAAGGGCGAGCAGCCCAGTGGTTACTTTCGCCGCCCCCAAACTCCAGCCAAGACCCCGGGACCCCAGCACGCCCCACAAAATCGAGAGCGCGCCAAAAGTGCCGCCGGACATCAACGCGGTCCTGGCCTTCTCCGGGTTCGACCAATACCCCAGCGCCCCGCACACGATCAGGAAGGCTCCGTAGATGATGAGATAGCCGGCGGTTTTAACACTCATGGTGGAATGGTTCAGTTGCGTTCGCTGTCGGGTTGCAACAGCCAGTTCAGGGCGGTTGCACAGGAAAGACGTGCCCATGTGGACATTTCTTCAGCCGAAACGCCGGAGTCGGAGACGGGTCGAGACCCGGAACCCTCCATGAGGGCGGCATCTGCGCCCCAGAGCGGCGTGACAGCCATTGCGGCGGGTTCTTATCAACACCGTGGCACTCGTCCCCACAAAAGCCCCATAGTATCATTGTTCAGCCGACAAGCGCAGTCGCGATGAAATTGAAGCATTGAACTAGACACGAACTTCACGGGCTGGAATCGCTCAACATCATCGCCACCAAACTCAGCGATGAGTGGATCGCGCCGCTGGGCAAGCTCACGAATCTGAAAATGCTCAGGCTCGTCAACAACGGCAAGTTGACCGATGCCGGAATGGCGCATCTGGCCGGGCTGAAAAATCTCGAATCATTTTCCTTCGTCGGCACCGGCATGAAAGGTCACGCCTATGCGAAGTTCGAAGGCTGGACGCGCCTCGTCAAAGTCAGTCATCGCGGCAGCTCGATCGATGACGAAGGGCTGCGGCAACTCTGCGAGCACCTCCCCAATCTCGAAAGCATCAGCCTCGCTCACGCCAAGTTCACCGATGCCGGCGCTGTTCATCTGAACAAGCTCACCAAACTCAAAGGGCTGGAAATCGGCACGCGCAATGCCACGCCGAGCTGCCTCCAGCAGATCGCCAAACTTCCGTTGACGTATCTGCAACTCGGAGATGGCCTCGACACGCCCGAAGGCATCGCCTTCATCAAAGGCATTCCCACGCTGCGCCGACTGACGATCACCAACGCCAAGCCGCTCACGGACGCCGATCTGAAGCTCGTCGCCAGCATCACGCAGTTGGAGCATCTGGAGCTCAGCGGCATCCCTCTCCCCGAAGAACGCCTCGCGCTGCTCAAAGGCTTTACCTTCCTCAAATCCATGCGCCTCGTTCCTTCCGGCGCGCCCTTCACGCCGGAGACCCAAGCCAAAGTCAAACAACTGCTGCCCAAGACCGAGCTGCAGCTCAAGTAACTGGGCCGCGCCCTTTGGCGGAATAGGTTGTTAGGTGCGGGCGGAAGTCATAGGTTTAGGAGCAATGAATCCGCCATCCAATGAATTTCCCGTGCGTTTTGGCGGTCATAATCACGAGTTTTAATCCATATGAGCAAACCCATGTTCACTCTGAACGGCGGCTCCGGACTCCGTTGCAAGGGCATCCAGCGGCGCAGCTTCTTGAAGGCAGGCGCGTTGGGCTTCGGCGCGCTGACGCTGGCGGACGTGTTGCGCGGTGAGGCGGCGGCGGGGATTCGCTCATCCAACAAGGCAATCATCAACATCCACCTCGACGGCGGTCCGCCGCAGATGGACTTGATCGATCCGAAGCCGAACGCCCCGTCGGAGATTCGTGGCGAGTTCAACTCCATCCGCACCAAGATTCCCGGCCTACATCTCACCGAGTTGCTCCCGCGACTGGCGGCGCACGCGGACAAGTACGTTTTCCTCCGGTCACTCGTCGGCGCTGATGAGAAGCACGACGCTTTTCAATGCCAGTCGGGGTTCAAGGAAAAGGAACTGGTCGGCGTGGGCGGCCGTCCGGCGATGGGCTGCGCGTTGAACCAGCTCCTCGATAAGTCCGGCGACACCGCGCCAGGATTCGTGGATCTGCTGCAGGGGCGGCCTTTCGTGCGCAACAGCGCTCGGCCTGGATTTCTCGGCCTGACGAACGGCGCGTATCGCCCAGACATCTCGCAGATGTTTCCGCTCGCGTTGTCGACGGGCATGCAAGCCGAACTCAACAAGCAGAGTTACGGACGCAGCGATAGTCTCGCTCTTTCGCCGGGACTGACCGTGGACCGGTTGAGAAACCGCGTCGCACTCCAGCAAAGCCTCGACACCCTCCGGCGCGATCTGGACGCC
>CAMDOH010000051.1 GCA_945903605.1 Akkermansia muciniphila | reverse complement strand
AAGAAACACGGCATCGCACCCGGAATCCATGTGGCCGACGCCGCCAGCGCTCAACGCCGGATGGCCGAAGGTTTTCAATTCATGCCCGTGCAGAGCGACATCGGTTTCATGCTTGCCAAGGCAGCCGAGGTGACGAAAACGCTGGGTTTAGGCGCAGATCGTCCCGCAACGGCGAAATATTGATTGAGCTACAGAAGGTTCAACCCACTGACCGGTACAATCTTTTTTCTTTGTGCAAATTCGACAAAGAAAGTAGTAGTGTGGATTGTCCGAGCGGGACAATCCGCTGACAGATCAGGCAGAATACAATAAAATGAATGGCGCATCCTCCGTCGCAGAAGTTCCGGCAACTAAAAAACCGCAAGCGGTAATGCCGAAATATCCGGGCATCCGGGTGACGTGCAACGGCAACCAACTCGTCGCGCAATACGTCGAGACGCGCATCACGGAGGGCGGCATCTTTTACCCGATCACCCCTTCGACTGAAGGCGGCGAGATTTATCAGGGTTCCTATGCGATGGGCGAACTCAACGTCTGGGGCCAGCAGAAAATCGCCGTCGAGACCGAGGGCGAACACGCTGCGCAAGGCGGCGCCACGGCCTTTGCGGTGACGGGCCGGCGCGCGGTGAACTTCACTTCCGGCCAGGGCATCGTGTACGCGATGGAGCAGTATTACCACGCGCCCGGCAAGCTCTGCACGATGGTGATTGAGGTCGGCGCGCGCGCGCTGACCAAGCACGCACTCAACGTCCATTGCGGCCACGACGATTTCAATGCCGCACTCGATGTGGGCTGGACGATGCTGATGTCCAAAGACGCGCAACAGTGCGCCGATCAAGCCATCATTCTCCGCAAGGTCAACGAGCTTTCGCTCAACCCGGGCATGAACATTCAGGACGGCATGCTCACCACCCATTCCGAGCGCACCTATCTCGCGCCCGAAGCGGAGTTGCTGCGTGAATTCCTCGGCGCGCCGGATGAAGAGATCGATTGCCCCACTCCTGCACAGCGCGAACTGTTCGGCCCCAAACGTCGTCGTGTGCCGATCATGATGGATCTGAAGAACCCGATTCTGCTCGGGCCAGTTCAGAACCAAGAACATCACATGAACGGCGTGGTGGCTCGACGCGACAATTTCAGCGAAGCGATTCTGCCCTTCCTCGAGGAGGCTTACGTGGAGTTCGGCAAACTCACTGGCCGTCACTACGGACTCATCAGCGAGTACAAAACCAAAGACGCCGACACGGTGTTTGTCTCACTCGGCTGCGCGGCGGACAACATCGAGGCGGCCTGCGATTACTTGCGCGAACAGCGCAACGCCAAGGTTGGCTCCATTCACATCAACGTCATCCGCCCTTTCCCCGAGGCCGCCGTCATCAATGCGCTTCGCGGCAAGAAGAACGTCATCATCCTTGAGCGCACCGATGAGAGCCTCGCTGGAGACAACCCGCTCGCCCGCGACATCCGCGTGGCGCTTGGCAAAGCGCACGAAGTCGTGAAGTTCGGCGGCGTGCTCCCCGCGCTGAAGATCGAAGAAACCCCGCGCCTGTTCCGTGGAGTGTATGGAATCGGTTCGCGCGATTTCCGCCCCGAACACACGCTCGGCGCCTACGAATTTGCCACCGGCCAGACCAAACGCAAAGACGGTGTCAGCGCATCCAGCGGTGAATCTTTCTTCGTTCTTGGCGTGAATCATCCGTACGCCGTCATCAGCAAAGACATCCCCTCGCTGCTGCCAGACAAAGCCATCGCCGTCCGCTTCCACTCGATTGGCGGTTGGGGCATGATCACGACCGGCAAAAACCTCGGCGAGATCATCGGCGAATTCGGCGATCTGCTCGCCCACCGCTCACCGACTTACGACGTCGACGGGCGCTTGATGGAAAAGCTCTTCATCATGGCCAACCCGAAGTACGGCTCCGAGAAAAAGGGCGCGCCGACCAATTATTACCTCACCGTAGCGCCGTCGCAGATCAAGGTGAACTGCGAGCTGAACCACGTAGACGTGGTGCTCTGCTGCGATCCCAAAGCTTTCACACACACCAATCCGCTCGAAGGCATCAAGAAAGGCGGCTGCCTCGTTTGGGAATCGAGCGACACGCCCGAAACGGCGTGGCAGCGCATCCCCGCGCAGCATCGGCAGTTCGTGAAGGAGAACAACATTCGCGTGTTCATCCTGCCCGGCTTCGACATCGCCCGAAAAGCGACCGACCGCACAGAGCTGCACTTGCGCATGCAGGGAAATTCATTTCTCGGCGCCTTCTTCCGCGTCGCGCCGTTCCTTTTGGACAACGGCATCAGCGAAGAACTTTTCAGCGAGACGGTCCGCAAACAGTACGTGAAGAAATTCGGCCGCTTTGGCGACGCTGTCGTGACCTCCAACATGACGGTCATGACCGAGGGCTTTTCCCGCGTGCAGGAAATCAAGATTGGCGAAATTGAATCGCCCGACCGCTCATCGATGCGCAATGCCCCGCTCTGGCCGCAGGGCGAACACGAGATGATTCCGACTGCCGGCTGCAACACCGGCGGCTCATGCGCGAGCATTTCAACGCCCGTCGGCCAAGCCGCGCGAGCCTCATTCCAAACGCTCGGTAAATTCGACAGCGAATACCGCAGCGGCCAAGGCTACCACCAACCCGCTGGCGCACTCGCCTCCGTTGGCGTGATGGCATCGGGCACTGGCGCCACGCAATCGAAGTACGTCGCGCGTCGCGAGACGCCCGTGTACATCGCCGAGAATTGCACGCAGTGCATGGATTGCATCACCGCCTGCCCCGACACCGCGCTGCCGAATACGTCGCAGGATGTCGGCACTATTCTCCGCACGGCCGCTGGCAATTACGTGGTGGACGCCGCCGAGCGCAGCAAGTTGATGAAGGAGTTGAAGGGCATCGAAGACCGTTCCCGCGTGAAGATGAACGAGTCCGTGAAGGCCAAAACGAATTTGCCGTTCAAGGACATCATCGCCGCTGAAGTGACCGCGCTCACGAGCATCAACGATCTCGCGAAGACGCAGTTCACCGGCATCATCGGCAAGCTCCCGCTCGCGTACAGCAATGTGCCCGCGATTTTCCGCTCCATCGAAGCGAAGACGCCCGGCGCCGGCGGCATCTTCTCCATCTTCGTCTCCGACCTTTGCAAAGGTTGCGGCGAATGCGTGCAAGTCTGCGGCGAGCATGACGCGCTGCGCATGACCACCGAGACGGAAGTGCTGAACGCGGATCTCACGACCGCGCAGATTTTCTCGCGCCTGCTCCCCGACACTCAGCAGAAGTACCTCGGCCTTTACAACGACGGCAACGCCGCCAATTCGCGCGAAGCCGCGCTGCGGAATCACTTGATGGTGCGCCGCAATTACGAAGCGCTCGTCTCCGGCGACGGCGCGTGCGCGGGTTGCGGCGAGAAGAGCGTGCTGCGCGCGCTCGCTTCCGTCACCGAGGCCTACATGCGGCCGATTTATCATGCGAAGGCCGACCGCCTCCGCGCCAAGGTTGCCAAGCTCGAAGCGGATGGTTTGAAAAAACTGCAGGCGCTCAAGACCGCCTGCTCGGTGGAATACGCCCTGCTCCGCAAGACTGTTTCTCATGTCATCATGGGACTCGGCGGCGAAGACGACAAGGACACCACCAAACGCATCGCCGATTACGAAGCCAAGCACGGCCCGATTACGGACGAGCAGCTCATCAGCAACCTCGTCGGCGTGTTGAAGCAGGACGCGTTCAACCATCGCGATTTCCAATCCATCGAAGGCCGCCGCGCCAACGGCATGTCCGTGATGATGATGGGCGCGAGCACGGGTTGTAACACCGTTTACGGCTCCACGCCGCCGTCGAACCCGCATCCGTATCCGTGGATGAACTCGCTGTTCCAGGACGGCGCAACGATCAGCTGGCTCATGGCCGAGTCGCTCATCTTGAATCATTCCCGACGCTCTGTGGTGCCGGAACGACTCACCGACGCGCTGCTCGATCGCACGGACAAGATCGTGACCGAGGGGGATTATTTCAATTACACGCACCTCGACGACACGTTGATGACCGATCAGGAAATCCGCGAGCTGCCGAAGATGTGGGTCGTCGGTGGCGATGGCGCGCTTGGCGACATTGGTTTCCAGAACGTCTCGAAGGTCATGCTGCAAAATCGGCCGAACGTGAACATTCTCATGCTCGACACGCAGGTGTATTCGAACACCGGCGGCCAGAACTCCGACAGCTCCACGATGCTCGGCGGTTACGACATGAACCAGTTCGGCGTCGCGTCGCAGGGCAAATTAATCGAGAAGAAAAACGTCGCCGAAGCGTTCACCAGCGGCCACGGCTCGCCGTTCGTCGCGCAGGTCTCGATGGCCAACGCCGCGAAGCTGTACAAGGCGATGCTCGACGGACTCGAATATCGCGGCACAGCCTTCTTCCAGAGTTACACCACGTGCCAACCCGAACACGCCGTCGGCGACAACATGAGCGCCGAACAGGCCAAGCTCGTGCGCGACGGCCGCGGCATGCCGGAGTTTGTTTTCAATCCGCGCAAGGGCGAGACACAGCAGGAAGCGTTCGACGTGAAGGGCAACCCCACGGTGGACCGCGATTGGTGGCGCACGAAGTTCAAAGCCACTGGCGAGGATTACAACTTCACCGTCGCGCACTGGGCCATCACCGAGGGGCGCTTCCGCAAGCACGTCCAGCCGGTCAAGGAAGAGGATGCGAAGTCGCTCATCTTGCTCGACGACATGCTCGTCCTCATCACGCAGGATGACGTGATTTATCGCCGCGTGTTCGACACGAACCACCGCTCGTGCGTGCCGAACTTCGGCTGTTACATCAAGTCTGATGTGAACGGCAAGATGAAGTATTTCTCCGTGTCGCGGCAGATGGTGCTCTTCGCCGTGGAACGCCGCAAAGCGTGGCGCATGTTGCAGAGCAAAGCCGGCGTGGTGAACAAAGATTACCTCGCGCAAAAGGCGCTGCTCAAGAAAGTGGACTCCGGCGAAATCCCGCTGGCCGACGCGAAAGCGAAAATCCACGAACTCTTCGAGGCCGAACTAGCGACGCTTTATCCCCCGACCGCCGCTCCAGCCAAAGCCTGAGTCGCCCTCTTAGAAAAGGCCGTTGAACAATAGGCCGATGACGCTGAGCGGGCCTTGATCCTCGATGCCGTCGGTGGCCTTGTCCACTTTTTGCAGTGTCGTGCGAACGTTTTTGTAAAGCGTATCGTCGTTCACGAGTTTGCCCATTGTGCCGTAGCCTCGATTGATCTTCTCCAAGATTTCGCGAAGGCTGCCCATGGCGGATGACGATTCCTTGTAGAGCGACTCGTCCTTCACAAGCTTGCCGAGTGAGCCTTGACCCAGATTGACGCTTTCGACCAACTGACGCGCTTGCATGATGGCGCTGTCAAGATTGGCGAATGATTTGCGCGCGTCGGCAAATGTGTCATTCACTTGGCCCACTGCTTTCTTGGCATCGACCACGAGTGTCTTCATTTCGTCTGGCAGAGTTTTCGCGCTGGCGAGAAACGTCTGGGCTTCACCGGAAACTTTTCCAAGCTGAGCCGAGGTGTGGACAAGGTTGCTGTGAAGCGTGTCGTCCATGATGAATTTGCCAACGGTTCCCTTGCCGCCAGCGATTTGAGCGGAGGCGATTCGGAGATTTTCAAAGATGTCGTTGAAGCGCGGATTGTTCTGTTTGAAGAAATCGACGAGTGGACCGGCGATGTTTTGGATGGTGTCGCCGCTGAAACTTTTGGTGATGTTCTCGACGCCGGAAGTCACCGTGTCCAGCCGCCGCATGATGGCATTCATATCGGCCTGCTCAATCGTCTTGATGTTGTCATCGGTGCCCAACTTTGATTTAGCAGCGCCGAGTTCGATGGCGACAAAATTTTGCCCCATCAATCCAGCAAAACGGACAGTCGCCGTGCTGTCTGTGGGAATGTTGGCCGACTTGTTCATGCGCAATCGGACCTCGACCTTCCCCTCATTGAGCTCGATGCCCTGCACTGTGCCCACCTGAACGCCGCCCACTTTGACAGAGTCGCCCTTGCGTAATTCAAACACGTCAGAAAACCGTGCCTTGAGTGGAAAACCTTTTTGGAACCAACTGACGCCGGTCATCTCCAGCGCAAATGCGCCGGCCAATATGATGACAACAAAGAACATTCCAAGACGGGCTTCGAGCGAGTTTTTCATAAGGATTTCGTTTTTCTTTTTAGACTGAATTCGGCGTTCAAAAAGTCATTCACGATGGGATCGGTCTGCGTGCGGATTTCTGCAGGAGTGCCTACGCAGCGAATTTGCCCCTCATGAATCAGGGCCATGCGATCCGCGATTCCAAATGCCAGATCACGGTCATGAGTGACCACGATCGAGGTGGTTCCAGTACGCTGGCGCAATCGAGAAATCTCATGCCCAATCGTCGCGGCCATCACTGGATCAAGTTCGCTCGTTGGCTCATCATACAGCATCAATTGCGGCTCGATGACCAGTGCACGCGCGATGGCCACTCTCTTTTTCATGCCGCCAGATAATTCCGAAGGCAGGCGATCTTCATGTCCCGTGAGCCCCACCAGCTCTAGTTTTTCGGCGACGATCTTTTTGATCTCTGATTCGGACTTGGTTTGATGTTCGGTCAGATAAAGACCCACATTTTCAGTCACAGTGAACGAATTGAGCAACGCGCCGGATTGAAAGACCATTGCGAGCCGAAACTCGCTCAACACAGCATCGCTGACAGGCTTTCCCCCCACAAACACTTCGCCAGAATCGGGCGTTTCTAAGCCAATGATGTGCCGAAGTAGAACGCTTTTCCCGCTGCCACTCGGCCCCATGATCACAAAGATTTCGCCAGGCTGCACATTCAAATTGATTCCACGCAAAACAGGTTCTCCATCGAACTGCTTTCGCAGATTGCGCACCTCGGCACTGATCCCCGCTGCTCCAGTTTTGTTTGCGCTGTTTACCATTTGATCATGATTCGAGTCAGAAAATAATCGGCAATCAGGATGAGGATGATTGAATTGACGACTGCTTTGGTCACTGATCGTCCCACGCCGCGCGGCCCGCCTCTCGTGTTGAGACCTTGATGACATGAAACAAAGACAATGATCTGCGAGAACACGAGGCTTTTGATCGAGCCGTTTAGCATGTCCAACGGGCCAACCATGTCTTTCAAACTATTGAAATAGCCATCGAACGTGAGTGCAATTTCACTGTTGGCCACCGACACAATCGCGCCACCCATCCAGCCCACCAATGTAGCCAGCACCACCAAGCACGGCATGGCGATCGCGATGGCGACAAATCGCGGAAGGACCAAAAACCGGACGGGGTTAATGTTCATCGTCTTCAACGCATCGATTTCCTGAAAGATGAGCATCGATCCGATCTCTGCGGCCATCGCAGACCCCACTCTGCCGGCAATGAGAATGGCCATCATGACTGGACCGAGTTCCTTGGCCATCGCCAGCCCCACCATGCCGCCAACAAATGAAACGACACCGCGATCTTTGAAGACCGGCCCCGTTTGCAGCGCAAGCACTCCGCCGATGAAAAGCGACAGCAAGCCGACCATGAACAGGCTCGCATTGCCGATCTCGAACAACTGCTCGAAGATTTTCCGGCGATGCCGCCAAGCCTGCGGCAATTCCTGAAGAGTCTTCCAGAATAGAACTAGCAGCTCGCCAATATCCTTGTAGAACACGGATTATTTCCCCTGATTAGAAAACCGCAATAGGTGGAAAAATTTCCACGACTGCCGCTCCTCGGTTTTTTTATACTGAACCAGCCCGAACAGAAGCGAGACGTTTCGCATTTCCCCTTCGACCTCGCGCCGATAAAGGTTCCATAACAACGATTGACTGGACGCCTTCCGGTTTGGATCCGACTCATGCAGCCAGATGGAATAAAGCGGCGAATAGTTGCGTTCGATCGATTTGCTGCCGGAGAGAATCGGCTCCAACAATGCCAGTGCCTGCAATCGCTCCTTACCCGTTTCATCACGTCGCCAAGTGAACAACGGCCATAATTCGCGACTCGATTTTGTGGCGCCTGTCTTCGGATGAAATTCGTCCGAGCTTTGATAACCTGCGATGAGCCAGCGTCGCTGATGCCGCTGAAGGTCATCTGTGTCGATGGACTTCGTTTGCAACAATGGCCACAGGTAGAATTGCTTTTTCAACGCAGCGTTCGTCGCTATTCCATACAGCGGCCAGAATCGCTGCATCGATTTCCCATCGCCAGTCCCAAGAACCACAAATGGCCAAGGCGCGCCGCGCTCTGTGTAATTGGCCGACTTCACATGCCGATGATAGAAGAATGGAAAACCGACGCTCGTCATGTCCTGTTGCGCAGTTCGCTGAATGACATACAACGGCAGCAGCGCATCCATCGATTCCGCCCGATCGGTGCCCTGCCCCATTCGTTCGTGCCTGAACAACGGCCAAGCAGCAAACCACTTGTCGAATCCGGTTCTTGCAATCTCCTTATTCGTCGCAGGCGCAGGCGTTCTCTGTTCGTGCCCGATTAGCGGCCATAGTTGCCACCCTTCGAGTCCAGCGCCTGTACGAACGTGCATGAATGGGAACAGGTAGTTCTTCGTGATCACATCGCGCTTGCGCGTTTTGGAATACAGCGGAAAGAGGACATACTCGATTTCATCCCTCATCAAACGATTGCGCAGATGACCATAAAAGGGGCCGGCTGCGAGATAATCTCTGCTGGGATCTTCACTTTTTTGGGAAAAGAAAATCGGAAACAGCGTGACGCGTTTCTCTTGCTTAGCCTCTTGATCTTCACCGCCGGAACCGCTGAATAATTGCAGGAAGTGCCAGCGATATTCTTGGCCCGTGCGATTGTAGGTGATGAGCGGATACAAAAAGTCGAACTCAGCCGAATCCTTTTCTGGCGATTCCCACCATGACATCAACGGCGCCAGCGACCAACTCATGTAACCTGCGCCGTTTTGCTGGCTGAATAACGGCCCCAACGCCGCTTGCTTTCGTCCCGGCTCCAGCGTCAATGAATGCTCGCTATACAACGGGCCAAAGGATCGCCCTTCCTGGCCAGTCTCCGCAGTCTTGCAGGCGGATACCATCAGAATTAACAGGACTACGAGTGCAAACTCCTTTTTCACCATCCTCACTGAAACTAGCTTTTACCTGATTGAAATCAACGTTTCAATTCCCAACCGAACCGTCCCAGCAATGCCAACACGGACGGCATCACAATCAGCGCGCCTAAAAGACAGCACGCGGTTCCTAAAGTCATCAATGCACCCAACGTTGAAATCCCGCGATGATCAGCAATCATCAAACTGCCGAACCCGACCATCGTGGTCAGCGCGCATACAAAAATCGCCTTGCCCGTGCTGCGTGCCAAAATATGAGGGCTGCGTTCCTCGGAAAATCTCACGAGCACATGCACCGCGTTGGTCACGCCTACTCCCACTACCAATGGTAATGTCATCACGTTGGCCGGATTGAACGGGCAATCCAACCAGACCGCCATTGCCACAGTCCAGATGCCGCCGAACGCCACCGGCAACAATGCCAACAACACACATATAAAACTGCGAAACTGCAACAGCACGACCAGCAACACCATCGCCATCGCGTAGAGCGCCGCTATCAGATAACTGCGCATCAGCAAATCAGTGTACTCCCACAACTGCACCGGTGTGCCAGTCACTTTCGGCGCCACGCTTCTCACCTCAGCCACAAATTTTCCCTGCACGTCACGATCCCACGCATTGCCTTTCGGATACACCTGCAACAAATGCCGCCCATTAACGCCGACGAATCGATCCGTCAACGTCGCCGGTAAATCGGCCATCGTCAGTTGATCGGCGATCACTTGTTCGCCGAGACCCCCAATCGATTTTTTGACCTCATCCAGCAACGCTCGCTGGTACAACGCCAGCTGTCCCGCCGCATGCCCATTGGACAACATCTCCCTTCGCAATTCCGAGATCGTGTCGTGCAAACCCGACAGCAATCGAATCAGCTCCGGTTTTTGTTCATCCTTCAACACTCCCAGCGCCGCTCCCACATACCCCTGAAAAGAGTACAACGTCTGGCTTAATTCCCGCAGGTTCACCGGCGCCTCATCCGGTTTCGCAAATTGCATCGGGGCGATGGTGGCAACGATGTCCCGGATCACCGGCACTTTCTCAGTGGCTTCTTGACCCACTCGATTCGCGAGCGACTCCACCTTGGCCACCGAGTTGGTGAGTTTGAGCAGTGCCGCTTGCAACGTTCGCGCCTCTTCCAGATCCTTCGTGATTACCGCCGCATACAGTACCGAATTGGACGCCTGATTGATTTGTTTCAACGCCGACTCCACCGAAGGCAAACTCTGCGACTGCAAGTTGAGCAGGTTGTAATCCACATTCTTATCCGCGTTGCGAAACTGCAGCGCAGCGATTCCAGTCAACCCGACCACAATCAAAATCGTCAGCACAGGACGCCGCAGCCACAACACCTCCAGTCGCGATGGCAGCGGCATCACGTGCGGCAGCGAGTGATCCATCACATTCTGCCGACCACCCAACAACAACACCGGCAGCACCGTCAACATCGGCACCAAACACACAATCAGGCTCCCGCCAATGATGATCCCCATGTCTTTGATGCCTTGGAATTCTGTCAGCCCCATCGCAAAAAATGCGGCCGAAGTCGTCACCGCGCCTGTCACAACTCCCGCTCCCGTTCGGCTCAAAGCGATTCGGAGCGACTCTTCTTCATCCAATCCCTTTCTCAATTCCTCTTCGTATCGCGACACCACATGCACTCCGTAATCGATCGCCATTCCCACCACGATCGGCAGAAATGTGATGGTGAGAATATTGAGGCTGCCGACAGTCGCCGTCGTGAACGCCATCGTGTAACACAGACCAAAAAAAAGGCTCACCACCGCCTTCAACGGCCGGCCAGTCTCCCTGTAACTGACGATGAACACCATCGCCACTCCCAAGATGGACAGCACACTCGCCCAAGCCGTGTCCTTCTGCGCCTGATCCATCTCGTCCAACGCCAACACCTGTTCGCCTGTGACACCCACGCTCACTCCCGGCACTTCTTTGCGCAACTCATCCACCAACTCCCGTAGCCGAAAAATGGCCGGTCCCGGTTTTTTGGCATCGGCAGGCTGGGCAACCACCAGAAAAATCCGCCCATTGAGATACGTGATGTGCATCTCCTGAATCGCTTCCGGACTCATGATCGCCGCTGCGAGCGCAGGCGGCGGCGGCATTCCCGGATTGCGCAACGCATACGTCGCCTGCGCCAGAATCTGCTCCAGCACCGGAAGCGAGCCGATGAGCGATTCTTGCTGCGCCGCGCTCTGATTTTTTGCCGATCGAAAATGGTCGTTGATCTGCGAGAAGAGCGATTGCAGATTTGTCACACCGGCGAAGTTCTCCAGAAACGGCTGAAACTCCTTCAGCGCCGACCGGATCTTTTTCAGGCTCTCGACATCCGCCAGCAACAACGATTTATTTCCGAACGACTGCAGATCACGCCGGTAGAAAACTCCTCGGAACACATTCGTCTCCGCTTCGAGCCGCCGCCCCAACCGCACCACAAACTGCCTGTTCTTCTCAATCGAATCGCTCTCCACCACCACCGCCATGTCGTCCTGATTGGGAAACTCCTTCACGTACTCCAGAAACAGCCGGTGATATTCTTTTTCCGCGCCGACCAGATCACTTCGATCCGTCTTAAATCCCAGCGACTGGGTTGTGTAAAAAATGGAGAGCGCCGCCAACGTCACCTGCGGCCAGACGAAATGCCAGCGATAGCGATAAATCAGCCCCGAAAGAATTGCTAAAAAACGTTCCAACATCGACGCGCGCTTGACGGCTCGCTGATTGAACAGGACAATCCCACATCAAATCAATGAAAACGCGCGCCGCCCTTCTCCTGTGTCTACTGGCAATCAACAATCAAGCGGCCACATGGACCGCCACCCAAACGACCAACACCGATTCACCGGGCAATGCCGTGCTCATCAAATCGGATGACCAACTCGTCGCGCGTTTCGTTTTCGGTGATGGCCAGAAGAAGCCGTTCCTGCATCTCTACAGTCCACAAGGCGAGCTGCTCACCAATGGCGGCCTCGACAAAGCGGGTAAAGACACCGGCCAATTTCCGCATCATCGAGGCATTTACATCGGTTGGAAAATCACCTCTGAACTCGGCACCGATGACCTTTGGCACCTTCATAAGAGCGAGAAAATGTCTGTCAGGAAAATCCACACGATCAAGCCTTCTACCAACTCCGTAACACTCGTCGCCGAAATTGATTGGCTCTCCATCAAGCCCGACTCCAACGGCAGCCACGAACTCATCCGCGAAACTCGAACGCATATCATATCTCGGCCCGATGGAAAACGCACTCAGGTCGATTGCCGCTTCGTCCTCGCGGCTGTCCGCGATCTGAATCTTGGTGGCGACCTGCAGCATGCGGGAATCCATTTCCGCGCCAGCAATGAATTATCCAAGCGCAACAAAGAGACATCCTATTTGTGGGAACCGTCATTGCCGCCGGGTGCTGGAAAAGTCATCAGCAAAGATTTTAAATGGGCACGACTCCAATTCCCCATCGGTTCCCGTTGGTTCAGCACCACCGAAATCAACAGCCCTCGTAACCCTGTCGAAGAACTTTCCTGGCGCGACTACGGCCGCTTCGGTTTCTTCTTCAAGCGCGATCTTAAGAAAGGCGAATCACTCGCGCTCGACTACCGATTCATCGTCGGCCCGACTGAACCGCCCGATGAACTCCCCAAACTTTCCGATGCCCAAACCAAAGCCGCTCGCGCCCAAGCTCAAACTGACTTTGATGCCTTCGCCAAATCTCTAAAATAACCGGCGCCATTGAAGCGCCACCAACGCGGCTTGGGCGCACTTTGAATTGACCCTTGTCCCGACCCGTCTAGTATCCGCACGTATGAATCCACTTCTCTCAGCCATCGCATTTACCCTGAGCATCGCTACCGTCCAATCGGAAAACTGGCCCCAATGGCGCGGCCCGGCTCAAAATGGATCGTCCACTGAAAAAAATCTCCCCTCCACTTTTAGCAAGCCAGAGAATTTGAAGTGGTCTGTCGCGATGCCCGGCCCGTCTGCCGCCACGCCCGTCATCTGGGGCGATCACGTTTTTGTTTCTACATCCAACTTGGAAGAGAAAGCCATGTACGCCATGGCCATCGACCGCAAGTCGGGCAAAGTCCTTTGGTCACGAAAAGCCGGCGAAGGATTGGAGCGCGACAAGAATAGCAACTACGCCAGCCCATCACCCGTCACCGACGGCAAAGTGGTCATCTTTTTCTACGGCAACGGTCCGCTTGTCGCCTACGACTTCGCTGGCAAAGAAATCTGGTCGCGCAACCTGCTGACCGAATATGGCCGCCTGTCTGATGGTTGGACCTTCTCCACCAGCCCTCTCCTCCACGAAGGCAAACTCATCATCCAAGTCCTCCGCCGCAGCGACCCATATCTACTGGCCATCGAACCGGCCACCGGCAAAAATATTTGGAAAGTCACCCGCGATGGCAAGGCCGTGGCTGAATCACGCGATGGATTTGCCTCGCCAGTTCCCGTCGAGCATAAGGGCCGCAAAGAACTTCTCGTCATCGGCTGCGATGATTTGACCGGCCACGATCCCGTGACCGGCAAGGAACTCTGGCGTTGGGGCACTTGGAATCCCGAACGCATTGGCCACTGGCGCCAAGTTCCCTCGCCCGCATTTGCCGATGGCGTCATCCTTGCCTGCGCCCCAAAACGCTCCCCCATCTACGCCATCAAAGCCGGCGGCAATGGCGTGCTCGCCGACACCGATATCGCGTGGCAAAGCGAGCCCCGCAGCCCCGTCTCCTCCGATGTCCCAACACCGCTCACCTATCTCGGCGACTTTTTCGTCCTCAGCGAAGGCGGCTCGCTCTCTCGCGTAGAACCCAAAACGGGCAAATCGAAATGGTCCATAAAAGTTTCCGCCAAAGGCGCTGTCCAGTGCTCGCCCACCGGCGGTGATGGAAAGATTTTCTTTCAAGATTTCAGTGGTCAAACATTTGTCGTGAACGCCGAAGATGGCGCTTTGCTCTCCACCAATGCGCTGGGCGAAAAAGGCGAGAACATGATCCGCAGTGCCGTCGCCATCGCACAAGGCCAGCTCTTCATCCGAACCAATCTCAAGCTCCATTGCATAAGCAAATGAGCGCGCCGACAGCGCTCCCCTACAAAGTCGCCACACTGCTTTATTGTTTCAATAAAGCCGACGAAGTCCTCCTCATCGAGCGCACACACGAACCCAACCTCGGATACTGGAGTCCGCCCGGTGGCAAGCTTCACACGCACGCAGGCGAATCGCCCTACGACTGTGCCTGTCGAGAAGCCCGCGAAGAACTCGGCATCGAATTCACCACCGCCGATCTCCACCTCGCCGGCATCGTCAGCGAAAGCAGCTACCAAGGCCAGGCGCACTGGCTCATGTTCCTCTTCGAGCTGAAAATGAAACTCCACGCCGTGCCCCCCCCGCACAAAGAAGGTCGCTTCCAATTTTTCACCCGCGCACAGATGGATTCCATCCCACTCCCGCAAACTGATCGCACCACCATCTGGCCACTCATTTGGAAACATCGAGACGGGTTCTTCGCCGCCCATTGTCGCTGCCATGAAAATGGCCACGATGACTGGACCATCGAAGAAATCTTCAACACGCCATTCCACCAGCAAAATGCCTGACGAACCAGTCATTGATTTCCAAAGCGACGCGCACTACATGGGCGAAGCGCTCCGGCAAGCCTCCCGCGCCTACGAAGCCGATGAAGTTCCCGTCGGCGCCGTCATCGTGCGCGAAGGCCGCATCATCTCGCGCGCCTTCAACCAAGTCGAGTTGCTCAAAGACGCCACGGCCCACGCGGAGATGATCGCGATCACCGCCGCCGAGGAAGCCGTCGGTGACTGGCGATTGAACGACTGCACACTGTTCGTGACGAAAGAGCCGTGCCCGATGTGCGCCGGAGCCATAGTGCACGTGCGGTTCGCGCGCGTGGTCTTCGGTTGTCCCGACCCGAAAGGCGGCGCGGCCGGTGGCGCGATGAACTTGTTGCAATTTCCCACGCTCAACCACCGCTGCGAAATCACCGCCGGTGTGCGCGAAGAAGAATGCCGTGCGATTCTGAAAAGATTCTTTCTGGCAAAACGGATCAACGAGGAACCGAGCCTGCCCATTCAATAGCGCCAAACCCGTATGTCGACCGCTTTGATCGACCTCGCCCGACTTCGCCGCGCGCTCGACACCGCGCGCGCCGCGCTCCTCTCCGAACGCAACGCGAGCGGCCACTGGTCCGGCGAACTCTCCGCCAGCGCTCTTTCCACCGCCACCGCCATCACCGCGCTGGCGCTCGTCGGTAAAAATGGTGGAACCACGGCATCCACCCATCAACCGCTCATCGAGCGCGGCCTCGACTGGCTCGCGCAACATCGCAATGCCGACGGCGGTTGGGGAGACACCGTCAAAAGCAAAAGCAACATCAGCACCACCGCGCTTTGCTGGGCCGCGTTCGGCGTTGTACGAGACGCGGACACAAAACACAGCGTCGTCGTGCACGATGCTGAAACATGGCTCGCCGCGCATTCCGGCGGGAGAGCGGGTTCGGCGCTGAATCGCGATGCTCTCGCGCGCGCCATCATCGCGCGCTACGGCAAAGACCGCACTTTCTCCGTTCCCATCCTCACGATGTGCTCGCTCGCCGGACGGCTCGGCACAGGCCGCGACGCGTGGCAACACGTCATCGCACTGCCGTATGAACTCGCCGCGCTGCCTCCCGCTTTGTTCGCCGCCGTCAAACTCCCCGTCGTCAGCTACGCGTTGCCAGCACTCATCGCCATCGGTCAGGCGCGACAATTTCACCGGCCCACTCGTAATCCCGTCACATGGCTGATGCGCGAAGTGATACGAACACGCACGCTCCGCGTTCTTGAAAACATCCAACCGCCCAACGGCGGTTTTCTTGAGGCCACGCCGCTCACCAGTTTCGTCACGATGAGCCTCGCCGGCAGCGGCGCAGCGAATCATCCCGTCGTGCGCAAAGGAGTTGAATTCCTCGCCGCCTCGGCGCGAGCAGATGGAAGTTGGCCGATCGATACGAACCTCGCCACGTGGGTCACCACGCTCAGCGTGAACGCGCTTAACGAAAGCGCACCGCTTTCAGAAATCGAATCAGCACCGATTCGCGATTGGTTGATGACTCAACAATATCGCGAGCGGCATCCGTACACGAACGCCGCGCCGGGCGGTTGGGCGTGGACCAATCTGCCCGGTGGCGTGCCCGACGCCGATGACACCGCCGGCGCGTTGATCGCTTTGAAGAATCTTGGCGTCATCAACGATGCCACACGTGAAGCAGCCGCTGCGGGAGTGACGTGGCTGTTGGATTTGCAGAACAACGACGGAGGCATTCCGACCTTCTGTCGTGGCTGGGGTTATCTTCCATTCGACCGCAGCAGTCCCGATCTCACCGCGCACACATTGCACGCTTGGACCGTGTGGCGCGACGATTTACCGGACGGACTGCGCACGCGTATCCAATCAGCGATGGAACGCGCTGCGCGCTTTCTCGATGCGCAGCACGGGACGGCGGGCGAATGGATTCCGCTTTGGTTCGGCAATGAACACGCGCCAGACGATATCAATCCGCTCTACGGCACCGCGCGCGTTCTTCACGGGCTTGCCGCATGCGACAGTCCGGAAAATATCGTGCGCCTTGATGCGGCCGCGCGCTGGCTCATCGCGGCGCAAAACGCCGACGGCGGCTGGGGTGGCGCGGCGGGAATTATTTCTTCAATCGAGGAAACGGCGCTGGCTGTGGATGCGCTGGCGGGTTGTCTCGCGAAAGGACGGTGCGCGGATGCGATGGAAATCGCGCTGGCACGGGGCTCGATGTGGTTGACTGAGCGCGTAGAAAGCGGCGCGTGGCGCGAGCCGGCGCCGATTGGTTTCTACTTTGCGAAGCTGTGGTATTTCGAGCGGCTTTATCCGCTGATCTTCACGATCGGCGCGCTCGGTCGCGCGGTGAAATTACTCGGCCGCTGAAGCGCGCTGCAGAAAACGAATGATGGTATCGCCGTGTTTGAGCAGGCGCGATTCACACCATGCCGCCGTTAAATCGAGCGTATCGCGCTTGGTGTGACCGAGCATCAGCAGTCCGTCGGGCGCGAGCAACGCAGGCAGATTCGGATCATCGAGCATTCGTTGCGCGAAGGAAGTGGAACGGCGGTTGACGTTTTTCTCACCGTACGGCGGATCGGCAAGAATCAGATCGAACTGGCGCGGTTCGGCTGCGAGTTGAGCGATTGCCGTAAAAGCGTCCTGCACGCGCGCATCGATCACGCCCGGCGCAAGACCGGTGCGACGCGTATTATCGCGAATGAATTTGGCGTGCTTGTCAGATTTCTCAATGCAGAGAGCGCTGACCGCGCCGCGACTGAGTGATTCGAGACTGAGCGCGCCGGTGCCGGCAAACAGTTCGAGCACGCGGGCGTTTTCTACGCGCGTGCCAAGGCTATTGAAAATGGCTTGGCGAACCTTGTCGGGCGTGGGGCGAACGTCGAGTCCGCTGGGAACATCAATCTGGGTTCCGAGCCATGAACCGCCTGTGATTCGCATGAAGTCAAAAGGACCAGCGGCAGAACGAGGCGTGCCTCACTGTGGCGTGGTCAGCAACCGTTCGAGTTTTTGGTTTTCCTTGGCGAGATTGGCTGAACGTTTTTTTTCTGCAGCCAACTCTTTTTTCATGGCCTCAAGCTCCTCTTGAATAGATTGAATCTCTGCGAGTGCTTCGAGTTGCCGCACCAGATCGACGACACGCTCTTGAAGACGTTTGTTGTCTTCTTGAAGTTTTTTGAACAACTCGTCGCTGGGTGTTTCGCGCACTAGTTTTTGAAGGGTTTCGTTGTCACGCCGGCTTTTCTCCAGCGACAGCCTGAGAGATTCCACGCCATCTTTGCCTTTTTCGTAATGCGCTTT
>CAMDOH010000050.1 GCA_945903605.1 Akkermansia muciniphila | reverse complement strand
CTGGCTGAGAGCATCGCGTCGCGGACGGATTCCGCTTCGAGCCGGCGCGAATTCATCCGCCAGTGGAGCGTGTTGTCCGGATCGGCGAGCAGGGCTTTTTCATCGTGCTGCGTCGAAAGATGGTAGGCATGACTGAGCACAATTTCGCGGATGAGTTTTTTGGTGGACCATCCGTGATGAATGAGTTGCTGTGAGAGGTGGTCGAGCAAAGCTTGATTACTCGGCAAACTGCCAGTGACGCCGAAGTTGTCCGGCGAATCCACTAATCCACGGCCGAAAATCCAGCCCCAAACACGATTGGCATACACTCGCGGAGTGAGTGGGTTGTTCGCATGCACGAGCCAATCGGCAAGTTCAACCCGGCCACTGCTGGTTTTGGGGATCGCGGGCGCTGTGAAGGGAGTGAGTGCTGCGGGAAAACCGCGTGGTACTTTGCCAGTGGGTTTGCTCGCATCGCCGCGAGTGTAAAAGGCGCAATCGCCCGCAGTGGAAAATTCCGGGGGGCGGCCGCCCTGCGCGAATCGTCCACCCATCCCCCGCGCATTTCCACCCAATCCGCCAAAGCGGTTTTTCGGCAGTTCGGCCACGGCCATAGCCAGCGCGCGCTCAACGCCATTGGTGTCGTAGATGCGCAGGCGTGCTTGCACTTGGCCTGTCTGGTTGATGTTCCGAAGCACATTGAGGTTCACGGCATTTCCTGAATTTGTGCCGCGTGATTTCGCCGCTTCGGTGAAGATATCGCGCCGTTCTGTCTGGAGGTCTTGGAGTTGTTTATCGATTTTATTTCGTTCCTCGACCGTGATGACCCGTCCGAGTGTGGGCATTTTGGCAGCGGCGGAAAGTTCAGTGAGTTCGGACGGTCGCCGGTTTTGAATGCCGCTGGTCGTGCCATACCGAGTTTCGGAACTCGTGAAAATTCCCGCCAGTGCGTAGTACTCGCGCTGAGTAATGGGGTCAAATTTATGATCGTGACAGCGCGCGCAGGAGATTGTCGTGCCAAGTACCGCCTGTGAAAGAGTGTCGATTTGTTCATCGGCGACATCGAGGAGAAACAGGCGCGGATTTTGTTCGCCCATCGATTTGGGTCCGATGGCCAAGAAACCCGTGGCAACAATCATCTCGGCACGTTGAGCGGCGTCAGTGGCGGGAAGAAGATCTCCAGCCACTTGTTCGCGGATGAATTGATCGTACGGTTTGTCGGCGTTGAACGCGCTGATGACGTAGTCGCGGTAACGCCACGCATAAGGATGGGCAATGTTGATGTCTTTGCCGGAGGACTCTGCGTACCTCGCAACGTCTAGCCAGTGTCGGCCCCAGCGCTCTCCAAAATGCGGCGAAGCGAGCAGTCGGTCGGTCAGCTTGGCAAATGCGTCTGGTGATTTGTCATCCAGAAATGCCGTGATGTCCTCGAACGACGGAGGCAGCCCGGTGATGTCGAAATGGAGCCGGCGGATCATCGTGATCTTCTGCGCGTCTGCCACAGGAGCAAGCCCTTTGGTTTCGAGCGCGGCGAGCAGGTGGCGGTCGATGTCCGACCAAGCCCATTTCGCATCCTTCACTGCCATCGCAGGAGCGGCATTGAGTTTTTGATAAGCCCAGTGACCGCGCGACTTTGTCGTGTCGAAACTTTTTGCTGCGCCTTCGCGAGGGTCGGGCGCGCCCATCGCAATCCACTTCTCAAAATCCTGGATGACGGCGTCCGGCAGTTTGCCTCCCTCTTTCTCGGGGGGCATCTTCAAATCCTTGTTGTGATGTTTGATGGCGGTGAGTAGAAGGCTTTTTGTCGGATTATTGGGGACGATGGCCGGACCCGTTTCGCCACCTTTGCGAATGCCAGCGCGAGTATCGAGTGAAAGGTCGCCCTTGGTTTTTTCAGATTCTGCTGAGTGGCACTTGTAACACTTTTCGACAAGCACTGGCCGGATGCTTTTCTCGAAAAATGCGAGCTGCGCCGGTTGAATGACCTCTGCGGCAAAACTCATGAATTGTGCCAAGGCGAATGCCAAGAGCAGGGGAACCAGCCGCGTGAGTGAGCGCATCGGATTCGTAGACGCCATTCTCATGAACTGGTTACGCCAGCACCGGGCCAATCACATCGCCGTGGACATCGGTGAGGCGGCGTTCGATGCCGTTGTGGTACGTGGAGAGGCGGGTGTGATCCAGTCCCAAGAGATGCAGGATCGTCGCATGCAAATCGTAAATGGTGGCCACGTCCTGCGTGGCCTGATAGCCAAATTCATCGGTGGCTCCGTGGCTGTGTCCGGCGCGGACACCTGCGCCAGCGAGCCACACGGTAAAGCCCTTCGGGTTGTGATCGCGGCCATTGGAACCTTTTTGAAATGTCGGCATGCGCCCGAATTCCGTGACGAAGGCGACGAGCGTGTCCTCGAGTAAGCCGCGTGATTTCAAATCGCGCAGCAATGCCGCGCAAGGCTGATCGAGAATGGCTGCGTGGATGGGATATTGGTTGGCGATCGTTTTGTGCCCGTCCCAATTGCCGACGCCTTCGCCCATCGCGTAAGCGCCGTTGAAGAGCTGGACAAACCGCACGCCGCGTTCCAGAAGCCGCCGCGCGAGCAGGCAGTTCTTCGCGAAGCCCGCCTTGTTTTTGTTCGTGTCATTGACGCCGTAAAATTCCTGCGTGGCCGCGCTCTCGCCGCGCAGGTCGCCCACTTCGGCTGCGGCCAGCTGCATCCGGCCGGCCAGTTCGTAGCTGGCGATGCGCGCGGACAAATCGCCGTCGCCCGGATGTCTGGCCAGATGCCGCTCGTTCAGGAATTTCACGAAATCGCGCGTGGCCACGTCACCGTTCTCGCTGATGGAGGCAGGGCGTGTGAGATTGGCGATGGGCTTCTCTGCGTTGAAAGGTGTGCCCTGATAGGCTGCCGGCAGAAAGGACGACGCCCACTGGCGCGTGCTGATTTGTGGCACGCCGCGAGGATCGGGGATGGCGACATAAGCCGGCAGGTTCTGGCTTTCGCTGCCGAGCGCGTAGCTCACCCACGCGCCCATGCTGGGAAAACCGTCGAGGACAAAGCCCGTGCTCATCTGGCTTTCCGCAGGCCCGTGCGTGTTGGATTTGCCGGTCATCGAATGGATGAAGCACATCTCATCGGCAAGCGCGCCCAGGTTCGGCAAGAGATCGCTCGTCATCTTTCCGCATTGTCCGCGCGGGCGGAATTCCCACAGGGGCTTCACGAGGTTGCCATTCTCGCCCTGGAAAGTGATGAGCTTGTCCATGCCCGGCATCGGCTTGTCGTGGTGTTTGACGAGCGCGGGCTTGTAATCAAACGTGTCCAGATGGCTCAGTGCGCCCGTGCAGAAAACCATCAGCACGCGTCTGGCTTTGGGCGTGAAATGTGGCGGACGCGGTGCGTAGGGGCTCGATGGGTCAATCACCGGACGAATGGGCGAGGCACCCAGCAAACCCTGCTCGGCCAAAAGCGATGCGAGCGCGACACTGCCCAAGCCCATCGCTCCCGAGTGCAGAAAGTCGCGGCGATTCACCAAGCCGTCTCCGAGCGGTCGCATTCCAGGCGGATTCATTTAGTGAGTGGAGAGGAATTCGTTCGTGTTGAACAGTGCGCGGCATAGCGCAGCCACGCCGTGCGCCGAAACAAGTTTGATGCCCGCGCCCAATTCGTCTGCCACCGGTTCGCGCGTGAAGATGATTTGAAAAGCGCGCCTCACTTGTGCGCTCGCGTCCTTGCCCGATTCACTTTCGACGCGCTCTGCAAAAAACTTCGACTGCTGGATGGCGAAGGGACTGTTCAATAAATTGAGCGCCTGCAAGGGCGTTGTGCTGTTCAAGCGTTTGGGCGAGACCTGCCCGGCGTCGGGGCAATCGAAGACGCCGAAGGTGTCGTCCAGTTCCGTGCGCGGTTTGGATTGGTAGACCATGCGGCGAAACTCTGCCGGGCCGAACTCGCGCTTCGAGTTGTAAACCTTCACGTAATTGCCGTTGGGATTGAAGAGATCAAAACCCGGCCCGCCCATGCGCACATCGAGTTTGCCGCTGACCAAAAGCATCGCGTCGCGCAGCGTCTCGGCCTCCATGCGGCGCGGCGGGAATCGCCACAGCAATCGCGCACCGGCATCGCCGGAGATTCCAGCCGCGTGCGCCGCGCCAGACTGGCGATACGTCGCACTCGTGACCATGAGCCGGTGGATGGCTTTCACGCTCCAGCCGCGCGCGATGAATTCACTCGCCAGCCAGTCGAGCAATTCCGGATGCGTTGGACGGCCGCCGTTCAAACCAAAATCGCTGGGCGTATCCACGATGCCCGCGCCAAAATGGTGATGCCACAGGCGATTGACGAGCACGCGCGCCGTGAGCGGATGTTCGGGCGAAGCAATCCACTTCGCGAGCGCCAGGCGGCGATCCTGATCGGGCGCATCGGCTGTCAGCGAAAGTTTCCTGCCGAATTTGGCCAGCGCGCCCGGCGCAATCTGTTCGCGCGGCTGCATCGGATCGCCACGATGCATGCGAAAGGTGTCGCCCGGTTTCACCAAGCGTCCGGCATAGACGACTGGAAAAGCCGTGAATGCCGTGATGTCCGCCTCCAGACTTTTGCGTGTCGCGAGCAACTCAGCGAGCTGCCCCGCTTGTGTGGGCGTCATCCCTGCCGTTGAGTAGATGACGCCGCCGGGAACTTTCGTGCCGAATGCCAGCCGGTCTTCCGAGGTCGCCACCGGCTGCCAGATGGTCCCATCGCGCGAGACTTCGATGGAATAGCGCGTGGCGAGCCGGTCGTTGTAACGCGGCACATTGTCGCGGTCGCGGCTCCATGCCACGCGGTCAATCATCTCCAATTTCGCAAACTCGATCTGCACCCAACCCTTGCCGCGCTCACTGGAAATCCAGCTGCGTTCGTTACCATAAAGGCCGTCATGGATGTTCCCCAATTTATGGTATGGGTTGCCCTCATAATTGCCCGATGAAGTGGCCTTCGCACCGGCACTGGCGAGGGCCACGTTGCGCGGCGTGGAATCGGGCGTGAACACTTCCAGCTCATCGATGCACGGCTCAAGCTGCGTCGTCTCGGCGATGGTGAATCGCAGATGCTTCGCTTCGACGGGGGCAAAGCGCTCGACATTTTTGCCGCGAGTGACAGGCAGGCGCAGCGTCGGGCCGGTCGCCACTGGCGCGGGCGATGGTGCGGCGCGCACTTCCTGAAAGACGACGACATCGGCGCTCACATATTTCCCACTCGCGCTGCCGCGTAGAAAAACTTTGCTCACGGCCGTCAACTCGTGGATGCCCGCGTCGAAGAATCCGCTCCACTGGCGCTGGCCGGGGACGGAGCCGGAGCCATCGGCAAATTTCTGGTGGTTCACCCGTGCGATTTGGGTTTGGTCTTTCGTCGTCGCCGCATCGCCATCGGCATCCAGAAAATAATCGGCGTCCGTCGCATGTGCCTCGTAGCCTCCGCCCCACGAAAGCCAGATGCGCAAGCGCCCCGCCACTTGCGGCGACCACGCGAAGACATTTTTTCCGACGACTTCGTTCCAGTAGAGATAGCCCGTGCCCAGTTGCGGCAGTCGCGTCGCGTTGCCGGTGTCGCCTGCCTGTCCGCGCTCGAAGCCCTCGGGATAGTTCGCGGCTGGGCCTTTGGAGGGCACGAGCTGCATCGCGCGCCGGGCGTCGTCCGTGTGAATGACGGACGTGCGCGAGGGATGCGCGAGGGGATCAAACTGTGCGAGCCGGCGTTCAACGGGCAGGAGTTTGCCGCGCACCGCATCGGACCGGGACTGCAGCTCGGCGAAGTTGGCGGGCTTCACCGCGCGTTCGCCGTGTTGAACTCCCGCGAAGCAGGCGACCATCGCATAATAATCGGTCGTCGCGATGGGATCAAACTTGTGGTCATGACAACGCGCGCAGCCGGTGGTCAACCCGAGAAAGGCGCTGCCGGTGGTGCTCACCATGTCATGCAATTCATCGGCGCGCTGATTGGCTGAGAGCACGGGGTCGGGCGATTTCACGACATCCGTCGCGCCACCGACGATGAAACCCGTGGCCTCGTCCGCGCCCAGCACATCGCCGGCGAGCTGCTCGGTGATGAAGTGGTCATAGGGCTTGTCGTCGTTGAAAGCGCGAATGACCCAGTCGCGATAGGGCCACGCATTCTTGCGCTCGCCATTGGTTTCAAAGCCGTTGCTCTCGGCGAAGCGAACGACATCAAGCCAGTGCCGCGCCCAGCGCTCGCCATATCGCGGCGAGGCGAGCAGTTTATCCACGAGTTTTTCAAATGCCTTCGGATCTTTGTCGGCGATAAAGGCCGCGACCTCTTCGGGCGACGGCGGCAATCCGATGAGATCAAAATAAAGTCTGCGGGCGAGTGTGCGCCGGTCGGCCTCCGGCGACAGTGAGAGTTTATTTTCGGCAAGTTTGGCTTTGATGAAGGCATCCACCGGATGTCCGGCATTGGGCGGTTGCGGCTTTTTCAGCGCTTGGAAAGCCCAGTGCGGTGGATTGGGAGCGGGCTTAAGTTCCGCACCCGATATGCTTGATAGTAAGCAGAGCAGGAGGGCTGAAGTGATGTGCCTGCGTGGCATTTTTTGACTCTGCCAATTTCAAACGACTTATTCCAGCAGGAATTGCTTCTTGACCTTTGTTTCACTTCGGGCAAATTGCGCGGCTCGTTTAATTGAGAAATCATGGAACACATTAGGAACATCGCGATCATCGCGCACGTCGATCACGGCAAGACAACGTTGGTGGATTGTTTGTTGAAGCAGTCTGGCACTTTCCGGAGCAATCAGGCTGAATTCGCCGAGGAGCGGCTGATGGATTCGATGGATCTGGAGCGTGAAAAGGGGATCACCATTCGCGCCAAGAACGCGGCTTTTAAGTACAAGGAATATCACATCAACATCGTGGACACTCCGGGCCATGCCGATTTCGGCGGCGAGGTGGAGCGCATCATGAACATGATCGATGGCGTGTTGCTGGTGGTCGATGCCGCAGATGGTCCGCAGGCGCAAACGCGGTTCGTTTTGCGCAAGGCTCTTGAAGCTGGTGCCAAGCCGATTGTGGTCATCAACAAGATTGATCGCGACAATGCCACGCCCAAAAAGGTGCTGGACGATGTGTTTGAATTGTTCGTTTCGCTCAACGCGACGGATGAGCAGCTCGATTTCCCCTTCATCTTCTGTTCCGCCAAGGATGGATATGCGAAGAACGATCTGGATGAGCCGAGCGACTCGATGACGCCGCTGTTCGACGCGATCATCAAGCACATCCCGCCGCCGCGCGCGAAGGCGGGCGAAGGGTGTCAGGTGCTGGTTGCGAATCTCGATTACAGCGATTATCTCGGACGTATTGCCTTCGGTAAAATTGTTTCTGGCAAAGTGAAGGTGGGCGATGCCGCCATTTGCCGGCACGGCAACGGGACCATCGGCAAAGGAAAGCTCACAGCTATTTTCCACTTTGAAGGCATGAAGCGCGTGGAAATCCAGGAAGCACATGCCGGAGACATCGTCGGGCTTTCAGGTTTTGAGGATGTGTTCATCGGCGAAACGATTTGCGATAGTGAGATCCGTGCGGCATTGCCGTACATCCCTATTGATCCGCCGACGATCCAGATGGAATTCGCGGTGAACGACGGACCGCTCGCGGGCTTGGATGGCAAACTCGTCACCGCGCGCCATATTTGGGAGCGACTGTCGAAGGAGACGCGCACCAACGTCGCGCTCAAGATCAAGCAAACCAGCGACCCGAAGGTGTTTGAAGTGGCTGGCCGTGGTGAAATGCAAATCGCAATTCTCGTCGAGCAAATGCGACGCGAGGGCTACGAGGTTCTTGTTTCGCGTCCAGAAGTGCTTTATCGCAAGGATGAGAATGGCAACCTGCAAGAGCCGATCGAAAAGGTGTTCATCGAAATCCCGAAGGAAGCCATGGGGCCGGTCATGGAGGCATTCTCAACCCGCAAGGGAACGATCACGAACATGAACCATATCGGCCAGACAATTTCCATCGAGGCACTCGCGCCCACTCGCGGGCTGATCGGGTTCGAGACGGATCTGGTGAACATGACTCGCGGTCTGGGCGTGATCAGCCATTTGTTCCACGGTTACGGGCCCGATTGCGGCGAAATCGCTGCGCGCAAAAACGGGTCGCTCGTTTCCATGGATGAAGGCGAGGCCACCTCGTACGCTTTGAACATGGTTCAAGAACGCGGCAGGCTGATGATCGAGCCAGGCGACATGATTTACATCGGGATGATTGTTGGCGAGAACGCTCGCGAGAATGATATCCCCGTCAACCCTGTGAAGGAAAAGCGGCTCACCAACATGCGTTCGCAAGGCGATGGAAAGGGGATTCAGCTCAGCCCGCCGATGAAACTTTCGCTCGAGCGCGCCCTGGAATACATCGATTCCGATGAGTACGTGGAGGCGACGCCGAAAAATCTGCGACTGCGGAAAAAGGTGCTGGACGAGAATCTGCGCAAGCGCATGGAGAAGAAACGGGTCACGAAATTGGTCGAGGCTTGATCTGGATTCAGATTGCCCGAATTTATTATGGCTTTTTTCGAGGCTGAATGACGATTCGCATCGTCTTGCCCTTGGCCTCTTTTTCCTCGGAGGTCTTCATCGAGATGAGGAAATCATCGAACATGGATATCGCTTCCGGTGAAGAAGTGCGGTCGCTGGGATGGACGAGTTCAACGCGTTCGGTGGTTTCCTGAAAGTCCACTTGCACTTTGCCGTTCGTCATCAACTGCACGGTGATCCCCAAAATATGCGAGCTGTCGTAACCGAGGCGAACCAGAAAGTCGGCCAGTTTTTGTGAGAGCGTTGTCTCCGATTGATTGGTGATGCGACCCGTCATTCCATCCACCACTTCCCGATCAATCAATCGAACCAAAATCTGATTCGGCTTCTTGGGATAGGGTACTTTCATGACCGTGGTTGGTGGGTGGAAACTAGGCTGACACAATAATCTGCTCAAGGAAAAATAACTCCACGGCAATCCCGAATCCTATCAGGCCAGCAATTCCTTGATCACGTGTCCGTGCACATCCGTCAGCCGCCGATCGATTCCATCGTGACGCAACGTGAGCTTCTCATGATCGATGCCCAGCAAATACAGGATGGTGGCGTGGATGTCATAGACCTCCGTTGGATTGTCGCGATCGGCGGGTTTATAGCCGAAGTTGTCACTCAATCCATGAGTCGTGCCGCCCTTGATGCCGCCGCCCGCCAGCCAATTGGTGAAGACATACGGATTGTGATCACGCCCTTTGCCGCCTTGCGTGCTCGGCATCCGTCCGAATTCCGTCGTCCAAAGAATGAGGGTGTCCTCGAATAATCCGCGCTGCTTCAAATCTTGAATCAATGCCGCTGCGCCTCGCGCCATCCCGAGCGCAAGCGGGCCGTGGTCGCGCTCAACGTCCTCGTGCGAATCCCAATTGCGCCGCGGAAATCCATTGTCATTTCCGCTCCAGATTTGCACGAACCGGACACCTCGCTCTAACAGCCTCCGCGCGACGAGACATTTGCGCGAAAAAAGATCCGTCTCTTCGGGCGCATTGATTTCCTTGTCGAACGTCGTCTTGCCGTGATCGAGTCCGTAAAGTTTGAGCACGTGTGCTGGCTCCCTCGAAATATCTAGCGCCTCCGGTGCGGCCAACTGCATTCGCGCCGCCAATTCATAACTGTGGATGCGCGCATCCAAGCGCCCATCGCTTGCGCGGCTCACGGCGTGTTGTTCGTTCAGATGACGCAGCAACCCGATCGCGTCTGTCTCGCCTTTGCGCGTGATGAAGTCGCCCTTCTTGTGCGCAAACAGATCGGCAATCGGCGATTCCTTTCCGGGATAAATCACCGTGCCGCTGTGTTGCGATGGCAGAAATGCCGAATCCCAATTCTTGACTCCGTTCGAAGCCAATCCGCGATGATCGGGTAACACCACAAAAGTGGGTAGATTTTCATTAAGGCTACCCAGCGCGTAACTCGCCCAACAACCTGCTCCCGGAAATCCCGGCCGATTGAATCCCGTGGCCTGCAACAAGGTGCCTTGGCTGTGCACTCCAGTTTTGCCGACCATGTTGTGGACAAATGCCATGTCGTCCACCACGGCGCCGAGAGGCGACACCGTCTCGGAAATCATTTTGCCGCATCGGCCGTGCGGTTTGAATTCCCACACCGGTCGCAGCCACGGCCCGAGTCCATTTTGGAATGCCTCCACGGGCTCTCCAAAATCACTCGGCTGCCCGTGTCGTTTCAACAGTTCAGGTTTGAAGTCGAATAGATCCACGTGGCTCGCCGCGCCCGCCATGAATAGTTGCACCACTCGCTTGGCTTTCGCCCGATGATGCAGCCCGCCATTTAATCCAGATCGTGCCGTCGCTCCGTTCGCCGAAGTTGATTCACCCAGGATTGCGTTGAGAGCAATGCCGCCGAGTCCGCCACCGCTCCGCCATAAAAACTCGCGACGAGAAAACTGGCCGCTTGAGTCCGCGGAATCATTTTCGCGTTGGGCTTGCACGCAGGTCATTTCCCTTTCGGCTTCGTTTCAATTGGCTTGCGCAATTCCTCCGCTGTCCATGGAAGGGCGCGGTCTTGGGTGGTGGCGCGCACTTTGGCCACGTCGTCGGGCGACACGGGCGAGGCGGTGTGTTCCCATTCGCGGCGAGTGTAAGTGAGCACGCCGGCGATGTCCTCATCGGTCATTCCGGGCACCGGCGGCATGTCCAGCCGCCAGATGGTATTGCCCACGGGCATCGGGCCATTCACACCGTGGAGGAGAATGCGGATGGAACGATCCGCCGCGCCGAGCACCCATTCTGAATCCAGTAATGGCGGGGCGAGTCCGTCCAGTCCCGCGCCGCTGGGCTGATGGCACGCCGCGCAGATGGTGTGGTAAACGATCTTGCCCTTTTCAAAGAGCGACTGCTCCGATGCGGTGAGCGCAATCAACTTCGGCGGCGGCGGCACGCCGGGTTTGTCCGGCCATGCCAGACGATTCTCCAGCGCCGCCAGCGCCGTCTTCGTTTTGCCCGTGGCCTTTGCTTTCAAGTCGAGGAGCGAGGAGGGTTTCTTCTCCAAGTAAATCAGTTTCGCGCCCGCCGCGCCTTTCGCCGGTGGCTTGCCCGCCATCGCATCGATCAGCGCGAATGGGCGCGGGCTGCCGACGGGTTGCGCGGCGATGATTTCAATCAATCGCGCCACGCGGCCGGGCCGGCGTTCGTTTATCACCGAACCTGCCAGAAGCGGAAGAATGCCACTCTTGTCGAAGGGATCCACTTTCACCTGAGGTTGCCGGAGCACGGTCTCGATGAAATCCAGTTCGCGTCCGCGCAGGCCGCTCGCCACCGCTTCGCCGAGCAACGGGCTGCCACCTTGTTTCAAAATTGATAGCAACGCCTCGTCCACTGCCGCTCCTGTTTCCGGACTGATTCGCAGCGCGAGCTGCAGGCGCACTTCTGCGCTCGCGTCTTTTGTGAGCGTGAGCAACTCGGGCAACACCGTGCGATCGGCCAGTCGGATGGCGGCCAGTCGCACCTTGGGATCGGCGTCGTACAGTTTTGTGGCGATGAATTCCGGATCCATCGGCCCCATTCCTTCGAGGGTCCAGAGCGCGTGAAAGCGCGCAAGCGGCGTGGGACCTTTGGCGGCGAGTTCCTTGAGCGCGGGCACAATCGAAGCGTCGCCGCGCTCGACGAGCACACGCTGCGCCGTGTCGCGCACCCAGCCGTTGGCATGGCCCAGCAAGGGAATAATCGCCGCCGACTCGCGCGGCAGTTTCACCGGCTTGGGTTTTGCGGCAGTGGGCACGATGCGGTAGATGCGACCGAGGTTGACCGGCGCCTCCAGCTTTCGCGCAAGAATGTTTGCCACCAGATAGTAGGTGAGAAACCCCTTGTGCTGAAGAATGCCGCGCGACATGTCCACGATGTAAAGCGCGCCATCAGGCCCGGTGGTGGCATTTACGGGGCGGAAACGTTCATCGGTTGAAGTGAGAAATTCTTTTCCATCGTAAGCATTCTTCGCCGTCACCACGCCGCCGGATTCGGAGAGCACGAGGCGCTTCACAAGATTGCCGGATGGCTCGGGGACGAAGGCGTTGCCCAGAAAATCTTTTGGGAACAAATCGCCTCGATAGATGCCCGCACCGCAGACCGCCGTGACGCTTTTGAGCGAGCCATCGTCGCGCAAGTTGCCGCTGTAGCCGCGATTGACGCCGGGAGTCGGATGCGCAGGCCATGCCGTCTGATCTGTCATGACGCGGTGATTCAATGCCGTGCGCGAGGGAAGATTCGGATTGCGCGCGTAGAAAGCTGGCGCGATCAGATCGCAGCGCAAGAGGTCGCTGTTGTAATTAAAATAGAGCCGGCCCCAATCATCCTGCGTCATCCCCCACTGGCCGCGATTGCCGCCGGCGCTATCGGAAATGAACTGGCCGCGCTGCCAGCGATAGCGCGTGGCGTGGTTGGCGCACCAAATCCAGTTGTCCATCGCCCACATCGGTGTGTTGGCCATGTGCTCGGGCTGGCCGCCCTTCGCGCCGAAATTTGTGCTGATCACAATCTGCGTGTCCGCCACACCGTCGCCATTCGTGTCGCGATAATAAGTGAGGTTAGGCGGCTCGGCGATGATCGCGCCATCGCCCATCGCCATCACTGCGCGTGGCATGAGCAGCTTGTCGGCGAAGACGGTGGACTTGTCCATGATGCCGTCGCCATCGGTGTCTTCAAGTCGCGAGACTCGGCCGATGTGCTGATTCTCGCCTGTGCCATCCACGTCGTGCATGTAGCCGCGCATCTCGACGACGTAAATCCGCCCCTGATCATCGAAGCTGATCGCGACGGGCGATTCGATGAGCGGCTCGGCGGCGACCACTTCGATGCGAAAGCCCGGTGCCAGCTTGAAAGTCTTGAGCGCCTCCTGCGGCGTGAGCACGGGCGGCGGCGGGAGTTTGAATTTCAATTCGGGATTTTCCGGCCCACCACCGGCGCGCTTCTTGGCAGGCGGCGTGTTTGTTTTGATGGCCGGTACATCAACCGCCTGACAGATAAGAATGCCAGCGAGGTACGATGCAACGCACGCGATGGACTTCAAACAGAGTCGCCGCTTGTGGCTGGAAAATATGCGCATCACTGAGTTCGAGCTTTGCTCAACTCAACGCCTTCTTGCAACCTTTCCAAGCGGCGGGCCGAAGCGTCCATTGGGACAGCGACAGGGCGGTGCGAGCAGCGGATGGGTCACATCACTTCTGCCAGCTTCACGAGGCGGCTTTGTTCGGCTCTGGATTTTGCGCCCGCGTGAATCATCGCGGTGACTTCGAGAATCTCCTGATGCGGCACCGGCTCCACCCGGGTCTTCACCATCTCGCGGAAAGTCGCCGCCATGCGGAACATCTCGTAATGATGTCCGTACCAGAAATCGCCCTCGATGGCCGGCGAGTATTCGTATTTGCGCTTCTGAAAATGAATCTCCGTATGATTATAAATGAAGGGTGTGTTGGGCCGGCCATACCAGATATCGGCGGGCATGCGGTCGGCAAAAGTCACGCGCGCGTGGCCGGCATTTCCCCGCGCGTAGAGACTCACGGCCTCCACTCCCGCGCCCATCAGCGTCATCACCATCCACGCCGGATGCTGGCCATAAACCATCCAGCCACTGTCCGAGTAGCCGCTCTGAAGACTGGCGACCATGTATTCGATGGTTCCAAATTCGCCCGAGTCGCGCATCCGCAACGCCGCCTCCGTGCCCAGCTCGTGCCGGAAAAGGCTCGAGGACATGATGGGTGTTTTATGTTTTCGGGCGAACTCCAATATCTTCCGCGTGCCCGCCGGAGTTTCCCCGATGGGCTTGTCACAGAAAGTCGGCAGACCTTTGGACAGGCCCGGCGCGACCAGATCAAAATGATCATCACCGAAACCCGACGCATCACCGAGCCAGATGGCATCCACTTGATCCACCATTTCCGCAATGGACGGCGCGACCTTTACACCCGGAAAAGCCACGGCAAAGTCCGCAGCGACCTTCGGGTCGGCATCATAGTAATGCGTGATCCGGGTGTCGGGAAAGGGCAGTTGATCAAACGTGCAACGCGGATTGCGGACATACTTGCGGAAGAAATTCGCCGAGCCGGGATCCACAAATTTGCAGAACGCATCGAGGTCGATGTCCGGATGCAGGTACTGCGCGAAGTGCCAGGTATGGCCGTTTCGCGGTTGTGGTTTGCCGCGAATCGTCGCCGAGATCACCCCAATCCGCAGCACCTTTTGCACGCCCGCCACGGCACCCGCCGCCGCCAGACTGGTTGAATTCGCCGCGGCCAACGCCGCACCCGAGAGCGCCGCTGCCGTCGCCTTCATCATCTGTCGCCGAGGTAATTTGTCCTGCGAGTTCATTGGGGTGATGTTTATCAGAATTGGGAAAGAATCTCTCGAACGATACGGCCGCAGAGAAGCTCTCGCCAAGCGTATTCTCGACCTCGCTAAGCTCGGCGCGGACGGTCATTTCAAAGTCACGGGTCGACCGAGGCAAATCCGGAATCCATCGCGGGAGTCTGAATAGGTCACGCTGGCGATGCCCAAGCGGACAGCGCAGCGGGCGTTCCCCGGCACATCGAAATAGTTTCCTCCGCGACGCCAAGTTCACCGAGCAAGTCGGGGCCGAACTCGTGCCCTTCCATGCCGATGCGATGGCACGTGGCGCAGGCGAGGGTGAAAAATTCGTGACCGCGCTTCGGCGGCTCCGGTGGACGTGACTGCTCAGCGAGTGAATCGGGATCAACCGTCACTATCGCCAGCCATTCTGGTTCAGAACCTTTCGCGGCATGAAAACGTCAATTACACAATCACTTCTCTGTCATTAGATTGAAGCCGATAACACTCATACGGGTCGTCACCGATCAAGTCGAGCATTTGGCCATCGGCAAAGTTGAAACGCAAATTCATGCGGTGTTGGCTCAGGTGAAGAGATATTACTTCAGCTTCGACCAAACTATGGATGTCAAGGCTTGGAGACTGTGGCGAGATGGTAAGCAAGTCGTCGCTATTGGCGGACAATCGCAAGATCATTCTTCCTTCAACGACGATTTGCAATCCAGTGTTAAACTTTAATCGGATCTGGTTCGCATTCATGCAGAATTCATAAAGTTTCGCACCTATGAAACAGTTTACGTCAAAGTCATCGGGGATTGGGTACATACTCAGGCTCACGGATTCGTTGGTGGATTCGGACCGGGAAAAGGAACATGGGTTTCCGGACGGGTGCCAGGTTTCATAGTGGACGGATTAATTGGCTGCCAGTTACCACTGGGCAATTGCTTCTCTAGTTTCCAGTAACCGTTTGGATATTGCTGAGTGGGTGGCATTTGTCGTACTCGGTGTCCTGGTGGCACAGTCGTTGGTGGTAATTGTGGAGGGTTTGTAGGCGGTTGAAAATTGGGAGTCGGTTTTAGTGAAACCTTGGGTGCTGGCGTTGTTGCGGGCTTCGGGGTCGGCTTGGGTTTCGACCACCATTTCATGATCGCGTCGATAAACGGCTTGAGATCGACTTTTGGAGCAGCGAATAATGCGCCCGAACTGGCATAGGAGTCGATCCCGGTGGCCGCAGTGTTAAACCACTCCCATTCGGATTCGCCTGTCGCAAATGAGGTCACAACTACAAAACTGACTCCGCTATCGTCGTCACTCCAAACTTCGCCATAGGCAAACTCGTCCCAAAGGGCGTCGTGCATTAAAAGTGATGCGTAGTCGACGCCGACTTCTGAGTGAATTGAATCGACGATGCTCTCAATCCCGTCGTCTGCCAGATAATCGCCGACTGCTGCGGGCCTGCTTTCCAGTTCTGCGTCGAAGATGGGATCGAACTCGGCTTGGGAATAGCATAGAATGCAAAGTCCAAGAGCGGCGAACGCGCCAATGATTCGGTGAACGCTCGATTTAGCCATAAGATTCCTCATTTCGGCGAGAGTGATTGGCCGAACAATCAGTCTACGGAACACAAGATAAACGAGTACTTGTATTCTGCATTCTGTCTTCCCGAAGGGAGATGTCAAGTAGGGCCGAGATGAAAGTTCGAGGGTGGCAGGCTATCTGAAGGATGGGTGAGAAACATGCGGTAGAGTTCCGCTTATCCGAGCCAGCCATCCGCGCGAATGCGGAAGTTCGAGCCGGGCAGGTTCATCGGCTTGGCAAGCTTCGGGCCAGTGATCGGGCCGCCGGGCCAGCCGCGACCGAAATAAATCCAACCGTCCGCACCCCACTGCGGTGCGTTGATGCCGCGCTCCAGTTCGCCCGTGCCGAAGCCAGTGAAGAGTGTCTCGCGCACCTCGGCTTTGCCGTCCCCGTCTCGGTCGGCGAAGAAAAGAATGTGCGGCGCGCACGCGACGATGACGCCGCCGCGCGCGGGCACGAGGCCGTAAGCGGGCGGTAGGTTTGTGGCAAAGACGGTGGCGCGGTCCATGCGCCCGTCGCCGTCGGTGTCGCGCAGAAGTTTGATTACGCCGAACGTGCCGGCTTCGGCGGCCTTCTTGAATTTCTCATCGGCCTGCACGCGGCGTACCTGCGTGTCGAGCTTGCCGGACTTGTTGAGTTCCTCGATGTCGAGCTGGCCGGCGAGGTTGTAACCGTGCAACTCGCTCACGAACATCCGCCCGCGCTCATCCCAGCAAATGCCAGATGGCGACGCGAGGAGCGGTTCGCTGGCGATGACTTCCATGCGGAAGCCGGCGGGCAGCTTGAACGCGGCGGCGCTTTGCTCCGGCGTGCGCGCTTTCGTCGCGCCGGTAGGCGTGGGGATTTGCGCGGCGTCAGTGAGCGTGGTGAGCACAGCGGCAAGGAGGAGGCGCTTTATGGGGTTTGTAATTGGTGGCGACGGACGGTCATTTCAAAGTCACGGGTCGACCGAGGCAAATCCGGAATCCATCGCGGGAGTCTGAATAGGTCACGCTGGCGATGCCCAATCGGACAGCGCAGCGGGCGTTTCCGGGCACATCGAAATAGTTTCCTCCGCGGCAGACAGGGCGCGATACGCTGCGCAGCGCGGCGTCCTCGTAATGAACTTCCTCGTGCCCGCCCTTTGGGTCGAAATGGTCGAGGACAAACTCCCACACACCGCCGCACATGTCGGCCAAGCCAAAACCGTTGCGGCCTTTCTCGCCGAAGTGATCCACCGGCGAGACGAAGGGGAAACCGTCGCTCCACGGCGCCTTGCCCAGCGGCCAAGTCCTCTTGCGGTCGGGTAGGAAATCAATCGCGGAGATGTTCAGCCGGCCATCGCCTTCCTCGATTTCATTGCCCCACCAAAAATAGCGGCTCTCCTTGCTACCGCCTCGGCAGCCGTATTCCCATTCGGCCTCGGTGGGCAGGCGGTATTCCATGCCCGCCGGCAGGCGGCCTGCTTTTTGTTCACGCTCCGTCAGCCAGCGGCAAAAAGCTTTCATGTCGTTGTAGCTCACGCACACGACAGGAAATTCGTTGCGGTTGGGGAAGCCCCAGTTGGGATCGCGCCAGCTCTTGCCCGGCATTGATTCCCACGGGTGGGTCACCTGTTTCGTCAGGTTGTAGCCGTTCCATTTCGGATTAAACACCTGCGTCTTGCCGCCCGGCTTCTCGGCTTCGGTGACATGGCCTGACTCCTCCACGAAACGCCGGAACTGGCCCACACTCACCTCGGTGCGCCCCATCCAGTAGGCGTTTCGCACGCGTGTCAATCGCGGCTTTTCGCCCTCGAAAGATTCTCGCGCCGTCCCCGGCTGCGCACCGCCTTCGATTCCCGTAGCCCACTGCTTTTCCTCGGGCGTGCTACCCATCATGAATTCTCCGGGCGGAATCTGAACAAGCTCGAGCGTCACACCACCACCGAGGTCAACTTTCTTGACAGCGCCTTTGGCAGGTTCTGCGGCGTGGACAACCGAGTCAGTTCCAAATGACAGGCTCGCCGCAATCAGCCAACTAACAGCGAGATGGCAAATTGTAGCCTTCAAGAGGGATCTCCCGGTTCCAGTCCTTCTGAACCCGCCAACGGGTTGAAGACCGTTTGTTTTGGTGCTCATGGCGTCAGCTTGTGT
>CAMDOH010000049.1 GCA_945903605.1 Akkermansia muciniphila | reverse complement strand
CCTTGGCGAAGGCGAAAGCCCGTGCCAACCGGATCAAATGCGTCAACAACCTCAAGCAAATTGGCACAGCGATGCTGGGATTTGCTCAAGACAACGGCGAACGTCTGCCTTGGTCGCTGACTCCGGCTGATCAAGCGTTGAAGTTCCCGGCTGGCATCAGTGTGTCAACGGTGTTCGGCGAGAAGAGCGTTAAGTCGGATCTGCAGACAGTGAAGACATTGCTCTCACCATGCGACGCAGAGCGCAAAGCAGCCAATGACACTGAGCAGTTGAACTACATGAACGCAGGCTACGCGGCAGTTCCTAACGCCGCACTCAGCTACAATCTGTGCCTTGGCGCAGACGTTGGCAAAGCCTCGACGATTCTGTCGTCTACCCGCAACTTGGCTGACCTGACGAATCTCAACGGCAACCGCTACGTGGGTGCCGATGAAGATCATGCCAATGCGATGACGGGCTTGAACCGCAGCCAGGGCCAATTCGTGTTGGGCGGCGGCGATTCCTCGAAGCAGGCGAATGATGCTGAACTGACTCAGCAAGTGGTGCAGCACGTGAACTCGCGCGGTGGTGTAAGAATCGGCGCTCCGGTCACGGTATTGATCTCACCATAATCGGTGTGTGTAAGTTGAGACAAAACTCTAATAATAAAGGAAACGAAATAATGAAAACATATCTAAAAAGAATGGGTGGGTTCACGCTGATCGAGTTGTTGGTGGTCATAGCGATCATCGGCATCTTGGCGAGCATGCTCCTGCCGGCCTTGGCGAAAGCGAAGGCAAAGACCAACCGCATCAAGTGCGTCAACAACCTCGGCCAAGTATCGAAAGCTCACAAGAGTTTCGCTGGTGACAACCAGGATGCGATGCCTTGGTACGCTACTTGGGACAATGTGAAGGCCGTCTACACCACGAGTCTGCAGGAGATCAATCCTGCACAGAATTACTCTGGAGTGGGGGCTAGCGACTGGCGCTACATCACCATGGCATTGGACAACCGGTTCAGCATCACTGCACCGTCTATCCGTGCCGATTTGGACAAGACGAAGACGATGCTCTCGCCTTGCGATCCAAAGGTGCTCGCGGTGAACGAACTCGAAGCGCAGCAGCCTGCCTACAGGAAGTTCGGCACCCGATTGGATTGGGCGCCGGATTGGGGCATGGGTCGTCAGCCGTACCTCCATCAGCGTGGCAGCAGCTACGCGGTGTCTCATGGTGGAGATGAACTCAAGGCCACGACCATCCTAGCAGTCACTCGTAACGTGCACGGCAACGCGCCGCAAAACTTCGTGCATCCTTCTGAACCCAACATGTGGGCAGCAGGCGGTGCTGAAGTCACTCGCAGCATGCAAATGGCGACCGCGCTCTTCGCAGGGCCGACAACCACTGGCAACGGCTTCGACGGCATGCGTGGCAATCCGATCAACAAGATGCACGCAATGAATGGTCTGGAAGCGGGCTTGGGGCAAATCGCCTTGGCCGACGGCTCCACGTCGCAGACGGATAACTCCGGTTTCCAGAAGGCTCTCACCGAGCACATGAAGGCCACCGGCGGAAAATCGACCGTGAACAACAACTTGGGTCGTCCGTTCGACGACTGGTAGAATCTGATTAAAATCACAAAGGCCGCCCGTTACTGGGCGGCCTTTTTCATTTTCAGGATATCACTTCAAACATTCGCTGCTGCGGCTCGCTTTCTTGCCGCGTAAAGTTTTACCAATTCGTCCGCGCTGACACCGACGAGGATGACGCCACCAATCACAGCGAACTCAATATGCGTCGGCAACCCGGCGAGATTGATCATATTTCGCAACACCTGCATCAGCGCTGTGCCGATGACGACACCCACGATGGAGCCTTCTCCACCGCGCAAACTGCAACCGCCGAGCACCGCCGCCGCCACAGCATACAGTTCGTAAAAATTACCGAAGTCCACCGGCTGCGCCGAATTCACATCGAGCACAAATAAAATACCGCCCAACCCAGCCGTTGCCGCGCAGATCACGTAGGCCACGATGATCATCGCATTCGTGTTGATGCCGCTGTAACGAGCCGCCTGTTCATTGCGGCCGAGCGCCAGCAGGTATCGTCCGTAAATGGTTTTGTTCAAGAAAATCGCCGCTGCGACAGCGACAACCAGCAGAATGATGCACGGCACTGGAATTCCAAATCCGCCAAGGCCGGGCACTGCAAGTTTGCCCGTGGCGAGCCAACGCAGAGATTGAAACCCTGTTCCAAATCCTTGTGTTTGATCACCCGTAAATCCGCGAGCGAGGCCGCGATAAAGCAACAGGCCGCACAACGTCACCACAAAAGGCTGCAGGCGAAGTTGTGTGATGAGCCATCCGTGCGACAAACCGATGGCGAGCGACACGATACCCATCGCGGAAATCGCCACCGGCAGCGAGACGCCTTTCGTTGTCAGCAACCACGGCAGGCCGCAGCCAACGAGACAAATGAGCGAGCCGATCGAGAGGTCAATTCCGCCAGTGATGATCACAAAAGCCACGCCGATGCTGATGACTCCGAAGAGTGCCGTACGCCGGATCAGGTTCTCGATGTTGTACGGCTTGAGGAATGAGCTGGCCTTGATCGACTCGATGTAATCGTTCGCTTCCCACAATTCCTTGTCGCGGGCCAGCCAAGTGGTGGCGATACAAACGACGACGAGCAGAGTGAAGATTCCCAGTATCTTTTTCATGGATTCAAGCGGCGATTTGTTTGCGGCCGGTGGCCAGTTGCATCACGGCCTCTTCATTTAATTGAGTTTTGGACAACTCGCCGGCGATGCGGCCTTCGTGCATCACAAGCACTCGATCGGCCATTCCGAGCACTTCCTCCATTTCGCTGGAGACAAAAAGGATGGCGACGCCCTGCGCAGCGAGTTTTTCCATCAAGCCGTAGATTTCGCGTTTGGCGCCGATGTCGATGCCGCGAGTCGGTTCATCCAGCAGCAACACACGCGGCTGCAAGGCGAGCCATTTGCCGAGAACGATTTTTTGTTGATTGCCACCGGATAATAATTGCGCGGGCTGTTCGGGCGAAGGTGTTTTGATGCTGAGGCGCGGAATCATTTCGTCGCTCACGCGGCGTTCGGAGTCGGCGTTCAGGAATCCGTGTCGTTGATCGCGGCGCAGACTGGCCAGAGAGAGGTTTTCGCGCACAGCCATTTCAAGTATCAGTCCATGCGCTTTGCGATCTTCTGGCACGAGCGCAATGCCGGCGCGGATGGCATCGATCGGCGACCGCAGTAAAACAGGCTGGCTGCCCAACCGGATTTCACCGCCAAGGGCAGGCGCCACACCGAATAGCGCCTGCAATAATTCTGTGCGACCAGCGCCGACGAGTCCGGCCAGGGCGACGATTTCGCCAGCGTGAAGGGTGAAATGGATTTCGTGGCTCGGGTGCGCTGGCGTGCGCAGGGCGACAGCCTGCAGCGCAATCGCGCCGGGGATGCATGGCGAATGTTGGTAATGTTGCGAGAGGTCCCGGCCCACCATTAATCGCACCATGGCATCGTGATTGATTTCGTCTCGAGCGAGTTCACCGGCGTTTTCGCCATCGCGCAGCACGGTGACGCGGTCGGCCAGTTCCTTCACTTCGCTCAGTCGATGCGAGATGTAAACGACGCTGACGCCACGGGCGCAGAGATCTTTGATGACCTTGAAGAGGCGCGAAGATTCGTGCTGGGTGAGGCTGGAAGTGGGTTCATCCATGATCAACACGCGGGCATCGCTGGCAAGCGCCTTGGCGATTTCGACGAGTTGTTGCAGACCGATGGAGAGTTCGTCCACGCGCTGATCGGGGTCGAGATCCAGCCCGAGCGAGGTGAGAACGCGGCGGGATGAGGTGCGGATCTTATCGCGGTCGATGAATCCGAAGCGGCGGGGTTCACGGCCGAGGTAAATATTCGCGCCGATGTCGAGGTTGCCAGCCAGATTGAGCTCTTGATGGATGAGCGCGATGCCGAGTTGTTGCGCGGCTTGGACATTGGGCAGTTCGATCGGCGCGCCTTCGAAGAGGATTTCGCCGGAGTTGGGAGTCTGCACGCCGGCTAGAATTTTCATCAGCGTGCTTTTCCCAGCGCCATTCTCGCCGATGACGGCGAGCAGTTCGCCGCGTTGAAGAGTGAGATGGACGTCGCGTAACGCGCGGACGCCGGGAAAATGCTTGGCGACTTTTCGGACTTCGAGCAATGGCGCGTCGGTCATCAATCGGAGCCGCTCGTGTTAGCCGCCTTTGCCGGTTTTCAATTTCAGATCTTTCGAGAAGGCTTCGACGTTGTCCTTGCGGATTTGGCGGGCGGGAATGTCGATGAACTTGCTGGCGGGAATGGCGGTGTTGTTGCCTTTGTGCAGCTCGAGCAGGAGTTTGATGGATTGATAGCCGTACTCGTATGGGTTTTGAACGACGGTGCCGTGGCAATGGCCTTCCTTGATGGCGAGCAGGGTGCTTTCGGCTTCGTCGAATCCAACGACCTTGATCTTGCCGAGTTTGCCGGCTTGTTTGAGGGCTTCGAGGATGAGCGGCGGGTTGTATTCAAAGAGGCCGACCATGCAGGAAATGTCGGCGTGTTTGGCGAGAGTGTCCTCGGCGTTGGCTTTTCCTTTGGTGCGATCAAACTGGTCGGTGAGTGTGCCGAGAATGGTGAATTTACCGGCTTTGAGTTCGGCGCCAATGGCATCGAAGTTGTCGGGGTTGACGGGGCGACCCAGTACGGCGTCGATCACTCCCTGACGTCGGCGCTTGGCGTTGTCTTGTTCGAGCCTGCCGACGAAGATCATGATTTTGCCGCCGTCGGGAAGGGCTTCCTTGACGAGGTCGCCGCAAAGTCGGCCGGCCAAATAATTATCCATGCCGATATAGCAGAGGCGCGTGGAGCCGGGCGCATCGGAATCGTGCGTGATGAGTTTGGTTTGTTTGGCGGCCGTGTTGAGGAGGTCGATTTGATTGGCGGGATCGATGGGACTGACGGCGATGCCTTCGATGCCGCGAATGAGCAAATCCTCAATCATGCGCTTCTGATCGCTGATGCCGCCAGCGGGCATGAGCACTTGCGCATCCACATCGAAATCCTTGCCGGCTTTTTCTGCGCCCACTTTGGCGATGGTCCAAAAATCGGCGACGCCATTGGAAACATAGGCCAAGCGCGGCTTCTTCGTGGATAGGGCGGGTTTGGGTGTGGCGGGATTCTTGGCGTCGATGGGTTCGGTTTTATTGCAGCCGACTGCAAGTGTCAGCAGAATCGGGAGGATGAGATGTGAGCGCATGGCGCGGTTGTTTTAATGGAGAGTGGCGCTTGCGTCAATCCGGAGGCGCGATGGAAACGGTCAGCGTTTTAATGACGTGGCGGATTGTTTGCGAGCGTGGCGGGTTTCGGGAACGTCCAGCGGAATGACTGCGAGCATCAAATAGATGGATTGGGCTTCGGCGATTTTGCCGGCTTTGAACAATTGATCGGCTCGTTTCAGAAGAGTCGGAGCATTCGTCACGGAGGGATAGGCGGCGGCGGTTTTTCGAGCGGTTTTGATTTCATCGTCGCTCAAACTAAATCCCGTAGTGCCCGAAGCCATGAGGTTGGTGACGTTTTGCCGGTGCGGCAAACCGAGTGCGTGGCCAAATTCGTGGGAGGTGACGCGCGGGAGCGGTTCGTCGATGCCGCCCTCGACTTTTCGCAACGAGGCCGAGTCCTTCACAAAAATGCCGCCGGGGAAATAGACGCCGTTTGGCGGCATGGTTTTGACATAGTAAACGTGAAAGAAATTAGTGGGCCGCGAATCTTCCGGACGAAGTTGAAGCAGCCAATCGAGCCGCTGCGATCCTATGTTTTTGGCGAACACTTCCTGTTTCGCGGCGGGTTCGGCGATGATGGAGTCGACGGTTAGCACGACGCCCGCTTGCGCCCACACCTTGTTGGCCTTGGCAAAAACACGGGTGATGTCGGCGTTGGTGAGCGTCGTGGCGAGTTTGGGTTCGGACGATTGCAGGAGATGCACCCGCACGGGAATCACGAGGTACTTCTCGAAAGTGATGGATTCCGCACTCAGAGCCTGATTGGCGAGACAAAGGCCGAGCAAAAGAGCTTTGAGAAAGAGCGGGTTAGGCCAATTGAAAAATACTTTCATGGAGGTTGATTTCAATTGAATGTTTCGTGTATTGTTTCCATCCAAGCAATCGAAATATTGGATTAGATATTATGGCAAATAAAAACGAATTCAACTGGTGCGGTGGCAAAGACCATCTCTGGAACCCTAATCGCCGCGACTTCTTGTTCGCGGGCACGCTCGGTGCATTGGGGCTGACGATGGGCGATGTGTTCCGCCTGCAAGCCAATGAACCCGGCAAGCCCAGCAAGGAAGGCAAAGCCAAGTCGGTCATCAACATCTTTCTGCCCGGCGGCATGGCTCATCAGGAATCGTTCGACCCGAAATATCTATCGCCAATCGAATATCGCGGCCCACTCGGTACAGTGGACACAGCCATCAAGGGCGAGAAGTTCTCCGAGAACTTGAAGATGACCGCTGCGATCGCTGATAAAATCACGGTAGTCCGCTCGATGACACACGGTGAGGCCGCCCACGAGCGTGGCACACACAACATGATGACCGGCGTTCGCCCCAGCCCCGCTGTGGAATATCCCGGCATCGGCAGCGTGGTGTCCCATGAATTCGGGCCTCGCAACAATTTGCCAGCGTACGTTGCTGTCCCGAGCATGTCTGCCAATGGCGGCACGGGTTACCTCGGCTCGGCCTTCGGCCCATTCAGCCTCGGCGCCGACCCTGGAAGTGCAGGCTTCCGTGTGCGCGATTTGGCGTTGCCCACCGGCATCGACGACAAGCGTTTTGCTTCCCGTCGCAGCATGCGCGCAGTCGTGGACGCTCATTTCTCAGCCTTGGAAAAGGCCGATGCGCTCGCCGGCATGGATTCGTTCTATGACCGTGCCTACGCGTTGATCAGCTCTGAAAAGGCTCGCGACGCATTCGATATCAACAAGGAATCGGACAAACTGCGCGACGAATACGGCCGGAACACTGGCGGCGGACGCATGTTGCTGGCTCGCCGCATGGTTGAGGCGGGTGTCCGGTTTGTGTCACTCACTTACGGTGGATGGGATCATCACGATAACATCGCTGCTGCAAACCGCGGTCAGATGCCTGTGTTTGACCAAGCATTTGCGGCGCTCATCCGCGATCTCGATCAGCGCGGCTTGCTGGATTCAACCTTGGTGATGGTGACGACGGAATTCGGCCGCACGCCGAAGATTAACGCCACATCGGGTCGCGATCACTGGCCGAAAGTATTCAGCATTGTGCTGGCGGGTGGCGGCATCAAGAGGGGCTACATCCACGGCGCATCCGATCCAACAGGCGCGGAACCCGAAAGCGATGCTCTGACGGTCGAGAATTTCGCCGCCACAGTTTACACACTCATTGGCATCGATCCGAACAAGAATCTGATGTCTCCGGGCGACCGGCCGTTGCGAATTGTGAACGGCGGGCATGTAGAGAAGGATCTGCTTGCCTGAGTTTCTGGGAGAGTGGCAGTGCCGCTCCCTGTTGGAATTTCGCAGGGCGACGCACCGAGAGGTCGTTGCCCTGCGTAGCTTATAGCACTTATGAAGAAACGCATTATCCTTGGAATGGCCTGCGTGTTCGCGCTGGCTGCACAGGCCGTTGACCCGCGCCTGAACATCATCACGCCCCCCGGCATTCAAATCGGGACTGAAGCAGAGTTGTTATTTAACGGCAGTCGATTGGCCGATGCACTGGAACTCATTTTCCATCGTCCGGGCATCACCGTGCTCAAGATTGAGGAAGCGAAAGACAACGTGGTCCGCGTGAAAGTGAAGGTGGAACCGACATGCCGACTCGGCGAACAACTGGTTCGCGTGCGTACTTCATCGGGTTTGTCCGAATTGCGGACATTTTATGTCAGCCCATTTCCGATTGTTGCCAAAGTTCTACCCAAGATCGGCGAACCAACGCAGATATTACCGTTGAACAGCACCGTCTCGGGCAGCGTGGCCAATGAAACGATTGACCGTTATGTTGTGACTGCAAAAAAAGGGCAACGGCTGAGCGCAGAAGTTGAAGCGATGCGCTTGGGCCGCAGTTTTGCCGATCCGTATGTAGCGATCAAAGACGCAGCGGGAAATGCCCTGTCGAAATCGGACGACACGTCGCTGCTCGTTCAGGATGCGTTTGCATCCGCCGTCGCGCCAGCAGACGGTGATTACACCATCGAAGTCCGCGAAAGTTCCTATGGGCCACTCTCTTTGTATCGGCTGCACGTGGGCACTTTTCCGCGTCCGGCAGTTGCATTTCCAGCGGGCGGGCCAGTGGGTGAGTCGGTCGAAATGAAGCTGATCGGAGTCGCCGGTGGAGATTTCTTGCAGACATTCAAGATGCCCGACCTTTCCAAATCTTTGTCGGGTGTGTTTGCAGACCAGGGCGGCGCAACAACGCCCTCTTGGAACGTAGTTCGCTCATCTCCGTTCCCGAACGTACTGGAAACGGAGCCGAACAACGCGTTGACGAATGCCACGGTCACCAAAGTCGAGTTGCCGCTCGCACTCAACGGGATTCTTTCTGAAAAAGGAGACGAGGATTGCTACCGATTCACTGCCAAGGCTGGGCAAGCGCTCGATATTCGTGTGCATGCGCGGTCAGTTCGATCGCCGGTGGATGCCGTGCTGGTATTGTCCAATACCAATGGACAGGCCATTGCCAGCAACGACGATTCCGGTGGGCCTGATAGCTACATTCGGTTTGGTGTTCCTGCCACTGGCGACTATTTGCTGCACGTGCGAGACCATCTTCGCAACGGCGGGCCGGCCTACGTGTACCGTGTCGAGATTACTCCTGTGAAACCGGAACTGTCACTGAGTGTGCCCGACACAGCGCGGTACGACACACAGACGCGCAAGATGATCGTTGTGCCGAAGGGCAATCGATTCGGTTTGATCGTCAACGCGAGGCGCGGTGATTTCGGTGGCAATCTCGGTTTTGAAATGGCCGATTTCCCGCCAGGAATCACGATGGCTGCCGACACCCTCTCTGCAGGACTGACGACGCACACGCTCGTTTTCGAAGCGCGGCCCGATGCTCCGTTGGGTGGTAAACTGGGAGACATCATCGCCAAGCAAGTCAACCTGCCAGCAGGCCAGCTTCCTGTGAGTGGCGGCATTCATCAAGTGTATGAGTTGGTCATTCGCGGCAACGACGGCACCTACCACAAAACGGATGTGGACAAAATCGCCGTAGCAGTGGTGGACGAAGTTCCATTCAGCATCCGCGTTGAAGAACCGAAGATGCCGTTGGTGAGAAATGGCTCGATGCAACTCAAGATTGTCGCCGATCGCAAGGCCGGCTTCAACGAGCCGATCACCCTGCGAATGTTGGTGAATCCGCCCGGTGTTGGCTCGGACAGTGCGGTGACAATTCCTGCCGGACAAACCTCGATCGGATACAGCGTCTACGCCAACGGCGGTGCGCCGATTCAGGAAAACAAGTTTGCCATTCTCGGTCAGGCCACCGTCAACGGCGGCACGGCTTATGTCAGCACCCAACTGGCGACACTCAAAGTGGCAGACGTTTTCTTCAATGGCACAGCGCCATTGGCCAAGTCCATTGTCGGCGAGCCGATGAAGGTTGTCTGCACGTTGACTTCCAGTCTGCCATTTGCCGGCTCCGCCAAATTGCAGTTGCTCGGTTTGCCGCCCGGCACCGCAACGACCGAGAAGATGATCACCAAAGACGACAAGACGGTGACGTTTGATGTGACCACTGCGCCGGATACGCGCACGGGTTTATACCGGTCAGTTTTCTGCCAGTTGGTTGTCGTTGAGAATGGCGAAACGGTCACGCAATCATTTGCCGGCGGGACATCGATACGAGTGGATCCAATCCCGAAACCACCCGAGGCAGTCAAGCCCGCTACAGCCGCTGCACCAGTGCAGCCGCCGGGACGAAAGAAAAAGAAATAGCACCGCTTTCATCAACTAAGGAAAATCATGAATCGTACTTTATTGTGCCTCCTCGCCGCCCTGCCGCTTTGTGCCGCTGCCAAGGCTGCGGATCTCGTGGACGTCAGAGTGTTTCCAACTAACATCAACCTATCCACGAGACTCGATCGCCAATCCATCGTGGTTCAGGCCGTTTTTTCTGACAGCACAACGCAAGACGTCACTGACAAGGCGGTGATGACAATAGGCAACAAGACGTTGATGGCACAAGAAGCCAACGTGTTCAGACCACTGGCCGATGGGCAGACCGATTTGAAGATTGCCTATCTAGGCCGATTGCTGACGGTGCCGGTGAAGGTCGAAAAAGCAACGGCAGACCGGCCCGTGAGCTTCAGCCTCGATATCATGCCGGTGTTTTTGAAGGCCGGTTGCAATACGGGCGGCTGTCACGGTTCGGCGCGCGGCAAAGACGGCTTTCGACTTTCCCTATTTGGTTTCGATCCCGATGGTGACTATCATCGGTTGACTCGTGAGTTCTTTGGTCGGCGAATCAACGTGGCCGTGCCGGATGACAGTTTGCTGCTCGAAAAATCTTCCGGTCGCGTGACCCACACAGGCGGCGAACGATTCAAAGCCGACAGTCCGATGTACAAGACAGTCGTTCGTTGGATGGAGGCCGGTGCGCCGGCGGATACCAAAGAAGTCGCCAATGTGATCGGGCTGGAAATCAACCCCATTCAGGCAGTGCTCGAAGGAGCTGGATCGCGGCAACGGCTCAATGTTCGCGCCCTGTACTCCGATGGCACGGATCGCGACGTGACGGACATGGCCGTTTATCTCAGCAACAACGACGTGTCGGCGAAGGTTTCAATCACCGGCGAGGTGCTGGCTGAAAAGCGCGGCGAAGCGTTTATCTTGGCGCGGTACGAACAGATCACGGTCGGTGCGCAGATTCTCGTGATTCCGAAAGATTCCAACTTTGCATTCCCAGGAATCAAGGAGAACAACTACATCGATCAGCTGGTCCATAACAAACTCAGAAAAGTCCGCCTTGTGCCATCCGGCGTGTGCGACGACAGCACATTTCTGCGTCGCCTCTCATTGGACATCGTCGGCAAACTGCCAACCTCGGAGGAAGTGACCCAGTTCGTCGCCGACACCGATCCTAAAAAACGCGAAAAGCAGATCGATCAATTGCTCACACGCCGGGAATTCGGACAGATGTGGGTGATGAAATTCGCCGAGCTGTTGCAGGTGCGCACGGAGAACAATCAATTCCAGTACAAATCGGCTTTGGCCTACTACGAGTGGCTGGCGGATCAATTCAGCAAGAACCGACCGATGAATGAGCTTGTGCAGGATTTGCTCACCGCGCGCGGCGGCACATTTGCCAATCCAGCAGGCAATTTCTTCAAAGTGGAAACGGACACGCTCAAGCTCACCGAGAACGTCGCGCAGGTCTTCATGGGAATGAGAATCCAGTGCGCCCAGTGCCACAACCATCCATTTGATCGCTGGAAGATGGACGATTACTACAGCTTCGCGGCGTTCTTCGCGCAAGTCGGCCGCAAGACCGGCGAAGATCCCCGTGAAACCATCATCTTCAATTCTGGCAGCGGCGGAGTGCGTCACCCCGTTGGCAATCGCGACATGCCCCCCAAATTCCTCGGCGGTGTGACGCCGGCAATGCTGCCCGGTGATGACCGGCGCGAGGCTGTCGGCAAATGGCTGGCCTCTGCCGAGAATCCGTTCTTCGCAAGAAATCTCGCGAACATTGTCTGGGCGCATTTCATGGGCAAAGGAATTGTCGATCCCGTGGACGATGTGCGCATCAGTAATCCGGCTTCCAATCCGGAACTACTCGAAGAGTTGGGCAAGCAATTCACGACCTCCAACTATGATTTCCGCAAATTGGTGAAGGACATCTGCAACTCACGCACGTACCAGCTCACCATTCAATCCAACGAGACCAACGCCGAAGACACGCGCAACTTCTCCAAGGCTTATGTTCGTCGCGTCCGCGCAGAGGTGTTGCTGGACTGCATCAATCAAGTCACCGATTCAAAGGAGAAATTCCCCGGACTGCCGATTGGTTCGGGCGCAGTGGAAATTGTGGACGGTCGCACATCCACGTTCTTCCTCACCACATTCGGCCGCGCCTCTCGCGACACCGTCTGTTCCTGCGAAGTGAAGCTCGAGCCAAACCTTTCGCAAGCACTGCACTTGCTCAACGGTGACACCGTCAACAACAAGATTGTATCTGGCGGCGTCGTACAAGCACTGCTCAAGGCGGGGGAGAAGCCGGAGCAGATCATCGAGAAAATTTATCTACGCGCCTTATCTCGCAAGCCAACGGCAAAGGAGATGGGAGATCTGCAGCAGTTCCTCAAAGAAGGCCGCCCCGAGGCTGAGGTTCTTAACGACCTGTTTTGGTCGCTTCTCAATTCCAAGGAATTCGTATTTAACCATTGAGTCCCGCTGAGATCAGCGGAGCAGGATTTGAACATGAATAAGTGTCTCTCCATTCTCGGAGTGTTTTCTCTCTTTGTTGGTGCTGCGAATGCGGCCGACAAGGTGACTTACGCCGACAACATTCTTCCCATCTTTCGCAATTCGTGCCTCAAGTGCCACAACGCCGACGAGCGCAAATCAGATCTCGATCTGTCCACGTTCAATGCCTTGCTGAAAGGATCCAGCTCCGGCTCGATTGTCACCAGCGGCGACGCCGATGGCAGCAAGCTCACGAAAGTCATCACGCATCTCGAAGAGCCGACCATGCCGCCCAAAGGCAAATTGCCCGACAAGGAAATCGACACCATCAAACAGTGGATCGCCGGCGGACTGCTCGAAAACAGCGGCAGCAAACCGGTCGTTCCCAACAAGCCCAAGCTGAATCTTGCCGTGGCAAATCCGATGGCAAAACCCGATGGCCCGTTGCCAATGCCCGTGAAAGTGCTCCCGATTGATCCAGTCTCGCAAACCGAGCGGACGACAGTTTCGATGGCCATGGCTGCCAGCCCATGGTCGCCGTTGGTTGCCATCGCCGCGCAGAGACAGGTCGTTCTTTACAACACCGACACGCTCAAACTGGCAGGCGTTATTCCTTTCAAAGAAGGCAGTCCGTACGACATCAAATTCAGTCGTAACGGCAAATTGCTAGCCATTGGTGGCGGACGCGCCAGCAAGAGTGGATTCACCGAACTTTGGGACATCACCACCGGACGCCAACTCTTGAGCGTGGGAGATGATTTTGATGCAGTGCTCGCCACGGATATTTCGCCCGATCAGAAGCTCATCGCATTGGGCGGCCCCACACGGCTCGTGAAGATTTATTCCACCAGCACCGGCGAACTGCTGCACAAAATGAAGAAGCACACCGACTGGGTGACGGCGATGGCATTCAGCCACGACAGCGAATTGCTTGCCACGGGCGATCGCAATGGCGGCGTGGTCATTTGGGAAGCTGCCGATGGTCAGGAGTTGTGCACTTTGCCGGGGCATCGCGCTCGCGTGGTGGACATCGCCTGGCGCGGAACCAACCTCGTTCAAACAGCCAGCGAAGACGGCACGACGCAACTTTGGAACACGGATGATGTCAACTCAGTCCGCGCCATTACAGTTCATGGTGGCGGTGCATTGGGAATGTCCGTGTCGAATGATGGCACAACCGTCACCTGTGGCCGTGATAAACAGGCTGTCATCTGGGATCCGAATGGCGGCCGCAAACGCGCCTTCACATTTCCCGGCGACATTCCTTCAAAAGTGGTTGTCACAGCCAGTGGCGACAAAGTCATCGGCAGCGATTGGACCGGGAATATCTACGTTTGGAATGCAGTGGATGGAAAAGATCTCGGTCAACTCACTCAGAACCCGCCGAAGATTGCCATCCACCTGCTCGCAGCAGAGAAGCGCATTTTGGTGCACAGCCAACGAATGGCAAAGGACAAGTTGGAGCTAGTCAAAATCCAGGCTGACCTTGGCAAAGTGAATGCCGAAATGGTCGCCCTCCCAGCGGAGTCACCCCCGCTCAAGCTGCTCTCCAGAAAGCAGGCCGATTTGACCCAACGAATGATCAACATCAAATCGACGAACGCCCCCATACTGGCCGCTATCGATGTTGCTGAGAAGGACGCCTTGGTTTGGAGACAGCAAAAGGCGTACACAGTTTTTCATCGCGCTAATGAGGCGCTCGGCGAGCGCAAAAGTTCGCATGATAATCTGCTGGCTGAAATTGCTGCTGCCGAGTCTGCCGCAAAAAAAACGGGTGAAGATTTACTTGCCGCGCAGAAGACGGATTTGGCGAAGATCAAAACTGACCGTTCGGCAGCTGCCGATAAAGCCAATCAGCTGTTGGCGGATAAACAAAAAGAACTCATCGCCGCGCAGGCTGAAATCAGCAATCTGACTGCAGCATGGCAGGTCGCTCAGAAAAATGCGGCTGGCGTCGAAGGCCCGCTCGCCGCGCGGCGGCTGGAGATCAGTAATGCTCAAAAAGCCATCACCAATTTGGATCTGACGGCTGCTGGACATTGGAAGCGCGTCACCAATGCGATCGCTGCTCACGACAAGCTGATTTCCGAAAAGCAAAAGCCTGCACAAGAATCGATCGTTGCCGTTGACAAAGCGGTTTCTGAACTGAAATCAAAGCTCACTGCAGTTGAGACCAATCACGCCTCATTGTTGCAGTTGGAGAAGCTCAGTCAGTTTCAACTGAAACTAGCCAGACAATCCTCGGAAAGTTCAAGAGAGGCGGCCAACAATGCGAGTCGTGACCCAAAGAAAACCCCGGAGGAAATTGCGAAACTGGCACAGGCTGCTGCGGACAGCGCGAAGATGCTTGTTGATGTCCTATTCAAGGCCAAGGATGCCACGATGCGGTTGCAGGCTGTCGAAAGAGAACTGGCTCCGCTGACCAAGGCCATCGCTGAGCATAAGCAGAAAAACGCCGGCGTGTATCAAGTTGCCGCCGCTGCGGCGAGTGAAGTCAAAGTCGCTGCGGAACAAGTCGCGAAAATACAAGTCGATCACAAATCTGCCACCAACAGCCTGGCTATCGCTAGAATCAACCTCGACAAGTTGAACGCTGCACTGGCGCAATCGCAGACGAACAGTATCGCGTCCATCCAGCCCATGACCGACGCGAAGGCGGCGTTGGACAAGGCGATGGCAGTAAAGCTGAAGCCGGCAGTTCAGGCGCAGGCGGACGCAGCAAAGTCAGCAACGGCCGCTGCAGTCGCTTTCAAGTCTGTTGACTCTGATCATTCAAAGAAGCTTAGCGCCATTCGGGATCGGCAGCAGCAGGAACTCGTGAAGGCTCGCACAGTTAAAACTGCTGCGGACAAATTGGCCAAAGAAATTGCCGTCGAACAAATTCAGGTAAACAAATTAAAGGCGGCACACGAGAAGTTTGAACCGTCCGTCCCGCCAGCGGTTCCCGTCAAATCCACTTGAGACAAAATCAACGCTGCCACGCTGCCAGCGTTTCTCCGGCCCAAATGTCTGAGATGGATTGGCGTCGGCGGATCAACGAAGTGCGCGCGCCTCGCACCAACACCTCAGCGGCAAGCGGGCGCGAGTTGTAATTCGATCCCATCACCGATCCATAAGCGCCAGCACTCATCAACGCCAGCAGGTCGCCTTCCTTCACCGCTGGCAACGGACGGTCTTTGCAGAAAGAATCGCCCGATTCACAGATGGGGCCGACCACATCGGACTTCACGGTTTTGCCACGAGCGAGTCGCAACGGTACAATTTCGTGATAGGAATCGTAAAAGGCGGGACGGATCAGATCGTTCATCGCAGCATCGACAATCACGAAACGTTTCCGCCCAGTCTGTTTCACATGCTCCACGCGCGTGACGAGTACTCCGGCATTGCCGCTGATGAACCGGCCCGGCTCGACAAGGATGCGCAACTTTAGATTCCTGAGCAGTGGAACGAGCGTGTTCGCGTATCGCGCAGGGGTGAGCAATCCGCGCGTACGTTTCTGTTTCCACCAATCCGCTTCGCCACTCGCCAATGCAGGGTCGTACACAATGCCCATGCCGCCACCGATACTGAAGAATTCCAATTCATGACGTTTGGCGAGCCTGGCAACCATCGGCAACACTTTGATGATGGCGTCGGCGAAAGGTTTGACCTCGGTCAACTGCGATCCGATGTGCATCTGCACTCCGCGCAATTTCAGATTCTTCAACCGGCGCGCCCGTTCGTAAATGCCCTCAATATTCTCAAAGGCGATGCCGAATTTATTTTCGTAGGTGCCAGTAGTGATTTTGGCGTGCGTGTGTGCGTCCACATTGGGATTCACCCGCAGAGCCACGGGCGCTTGGGTATGCATTCGTCCGGCCACGAGATTGATTCGCGCCAATTCAGGTTCGCTCTCGACGTTGAACGAGTAAATTCCCTGCCGCAGCGCAAACGCGATTTCGGCCTCGGTCTTGCCAACACCGGCAAAAACGCATTTGCGTGCATCACCGCCTGCAGCAATCACGCGCGCCAATTCGCCCGCGCTGACGATGTCAAAGCCACTTCCCAGATCGGCGAGCGTTCGTAGCACAGCCAGATTGGAATTCGACTTCATCGCAAAACAGATCTGGTGCGGCACCGGCGCGAGTGCCTGATCGAGCCGCTGATAATGGTCGGCGAGAGTTCCGGCAGAATAGACGTACAATGGCGTGCCGTGCTTGCGGACCAAGTCGCTCAGCGCAACTTGTTCGCAGGAAAGTTTTCCGTGGCGGTATTTGAACCCGTGCATGTCCGGACGTTATGCCAAAGACTTGAAGGAAGCACAAAGCGGAAACTGCGATGCGATGTCGGACCGGTCAGGGTTCGCTGAGGATTTTGGAGCGGCGGCTGTAATATTCGCCGGGTGAAATCTTGTCCGCCTTGTAGAGATTGAGCAGTTCGGACAGGCGCTTTTCCTTCGGGGTGGCCTTTGGCTGTGCCTGGGGTTTCTGCGCCATGATCCGCTGCACTTCCGCCTCAATTTTACGCTTGGTCTCTGCTTCAGCTTCGATCTGTCGGCGTGCTGCTTCACGTTCAGCCGGTGTGGGAGGCGTGGGAGCGAACGAAGTTTGCTTCGCGATCAACTCATCGGCTCTGGGTGTGATGACTGGCAGATAATTCATCGGCAACCCGTGCGCAAGCAGCGGGAGGTTTTCCAAATCTTCCACAGGCTGCGCCGAGCCCAATTCCGCCTCGAATTTGGCGAGGAGCATCATATCCGTATTCAGATGCGGATTTTCCTGCTCGAGCATTTTCTCGACCAGGGCAATCGCTCGCGCCTCGGCCAGTTGTCGTTCCGCAATAGATTTGCTCAAGGCGCAAACTTCCGCCAAGGCTCGCGACTTGGCGCTCAGAACATATTGGGCATGGCCGCGCGCCTGCTCAACGGCCTTCTGCAACGCCTCGCGTTTGGTTGCGAACTGGCGTTTCAATTCGTCGAACGAGAAATTGATTTCCTGCGCGGCATTTTTGGCGCGGCGGAGTGCGTCCTGTTTGGAACGAAACCGCGCCTCATTCTCGGATTCAAGTGAAGAGGGCGTGACAATTTCATCGTTGGCAAGCAGCCACGTGAATACAAAAACGCCACAAACGAAACAGCGAACTTTGTTGATGGATCCTTTCAACTTCTACTCCTTGAGATGAAGCCTACGGGAATGGGCGCTTCGGTAGCAAGCCGAATGTGCTGATATTAACGGACTGCGAACAACTTTCTCCACAGCGGCGGCGCGGGATACCAGGCCAATGTCACGAACACAATTCCCCAGAGGGAGGTGCGCGAGACTTTCAATCGGATGCGCGGATCGATCGGATTATTCGTTTCCAGCAGCATGATTGTTTTCAGGCCGATGAGTGCCGGCCAAGCGCAAGCCAGTCGCGTACGGCAGTGGCTGGACGGAATCCGGTTCGTATATTCCCAACCCGCCTGCAGATGACTTTTGGCGAGTCGGAGATACTCGTCAAAAAGCGGTCGCAGACGGGGTGCATTCTCCGGAAGGAGCAAATCTTCGGGCTTCAAGCCGATGGCGCCCAGTCGATCTTGAGGGAGATAACAACGGCCCGCACGCAAGTCGCGTGGCAAGTCGCGCAGGATGTTGATGAGTTGAAGGCCCTGTCCAAATCGCCGGCCATCGAC
>CAMDOH010000048.1 GCA_945903605.1 Akkermansia muciniphila | reverse complement strand
AGGGTGGGTAGCGCCAATGAGCGGCCGGGTATCACGGGCATCGCGCATTTGTTTGAGCACATGATGTTCAAAGGAACGCCAACGATTGGCACGAAGGATTACAAGCGCGACTTGAAGATCATCAATGAGCAGGAGCGGGTGCGAGGATTGATGCGCGAGGAGGAGTCGAAGATGCGAGCGGCGTGGCGTCGCGGTGAGATTGACGATCCGTTCAAAATCGAGAATCGCACGGCTCGATACAAGGAGTTGGATGTGGAGTTCAAGAAGCTCGTGGACGATCAGCGTTCCATTCTTGTGAAGAACGAGTTTGACCGCATTTACACGACGGGCGGCGCCTCGGGAATGAATGCCTACACGAGTTACGACATGACGGCGTATTTCATCACCGTGCCGGCAAACAAACTGGAGCTGTTCATGTGGATGGAGAGCGAGCGGCTTTTGAGGCCGGTGTTTCGCGAGTTTTATGCGGAGCGGGATGTGGTTTTCGAGGAGCGGCGCATGCGGACGGATTCGACGCCGACGGGCAAATTCGATGAGGCATTTTCGTCGATGATCTGGGAGTCGCACCCCTATTCGTGGCCGGTGATCGGCTGGCCATCGGATATTCCGGCGATCTCGAAGGAACAAGCCGACGAGTTTTATGCGACCTATTATGCGCCGCAAAATCTCACGCTCATTCTGGTGGGCGATTTCAAGTCGGCCGAGACTCTCAAGCAAGTGGAACAATATTTCGGCCGGATTCCCAAGGGCAAGAAACCTGCGCCGGAAGTGATCACGCTGGAGATGAAGCCAAATGCGGAGAAGCGGATGTACGCCGAGGCGGAGACAAATCCGCAGGTTGAAATCGTCTGGCACACGGTTCCTTTCGGCCACAAAGACAGCTACGCGCTAACGGTGTTGGGCCAGATCCTTTCCACACGGACGGGGCGACTTTACAAAAACCTCGTGCTCGGCAGCAAGGTGGCCACCAGTTCATCGGCAGGCCAGCACTCGCTCAAATATGCCGGGTTGTTTTTTGCCGATGGCGAATGTCGCGAAGGAAACACACCCGAGTCGGTCGAGAAGGCGATCTACACGGAACTGGAAAAAACTCAGCAGACACTCGTGCCCGCCGAAGAGTTGCAAAAGGTGAAGAATAACTTTGCTGCGTCAGAGTTTCGTCGGCTCTCGGGCAATCACGCCATTCTTCAGCAATTGATGCGGTCGGAAGGGACGGGCGATTGGCGCGAGATCAACGAGTCGGGAAAGAAAATTCAAGCCGTCACCACCGCCGATATTCAGCGCGTGGCCAAAACTTATTTTGCAAAAGAAAACCGCGCGGTGATTGTTTACACCCGCAAGCCGAGTGCGTCTGACGCAGCGCCTGCGCCCGCATTGAGCGACGATCAGCAAAAGCAATTCGCGGTCGCCGCGCAGAAAATCAAAGCAGAGACAGATGCGGGCAAGCTCAAGATGCAGTTGGAAGCGATGGAAACGCAGGCTCCACTGATTCCACCGGCGATCAAGCCACTTTTCGATCGCATCCAAAAAACTCTGAAGGATCGCATCACAGAACTGGAAAAGAAATGAGACACCTCCTCGCCACACTTATTCTTGTTGCCGCCACGAGCGGTTTCGCCGCGTCCATTCCAGACCGGCCGGAGAAGCTCAAGCACGCGCCGCTGAATTATGCGCCTCCGAATGCCGCTGATTATCGCGTTCAACTCAAGTCCGGCCCGATTGCGTACATTGTGCCCAATCGCGAATTGCCGTTGGTGAGCGTGAGTATTCTGGTGCGCACGGGCGACTATGTGGTGCCCGCTGGCAAAGAGGGGCTGGCCGGTTTTGTCGGCAGCCTGCTTGCGACCAGTGGATCGGCGAAACGATCGGCGGATCAAATCGAGGAGCGAATGGCCTTTCTAGCCGCGCAACTGGGTTCGTCGGCTGGCGATACTCAAGGCAGCGTGGGGCTCAATTTACTGAGCAAAGATTTGACGGAAGGATTGGCCGTGCTGCGCGAAGTGCTCACTGAGCCAGCGTTTCAGGAGGACAAACTGGAGCTGCTGCGACAGCAATCGTTACAAGCGATGAAGCAGCGCAACGACAACTCCAGTTCCATCGAAACACGCGAGCGGCGCAATCTTGCCTACGGAGAAAAGTTTTGGTCGAACAGAGGTTCGACAGAGGCTTCTTTGAAATCCATCACTCAGGCGGACCTGAAAAAATTCCATCAGGATTGGTTTCACCCGGGCAATTTTGTGATCGCCGTGAGCGGTGATGTGGATCGTGTGGCGATGGTGGCTGCGCTGGAAAAATTGTGCGCGGACTGGCCATTTGCTGGAATGGCGCCACCGCCGGTTCCGACGGACAAGCAATTTGCAAAGCCAGGTCTGTACATCGTGAACAAGGACGTGAATCAAGGACGCGTGTCCGTGTTGCTCCCGGGCATCAAGCGCGATGACCCCGATGTTTATGCGGTGGAAGTGATGAACGACATTCTCGGTGGCGGCGGTTTTACTTCACGCATCGTTAATCGCGTGCGCTCGGATGAAGGTCTGGCTTACTCGGCTGGGTCGGGTTTTCCCGAGGGGCTGTATTATCCGTTGAGCTTCGTGGCCGCATTCCAGTCGAAATCCGCCACCGTCGCTTTCGCGACATCAATCGTGATTGAGGAGATCAAAAAGATCAGCACGGCGCTGGTCTCGGCCGAGGAATTGGAGACTGCGAAAAAATCAATCATCGAAACATTCCCCCGCGGCTTTGCGACAAAAGGGCAAGTGGCATCCGCTCTTGCGCAGGAAGAATACACCGGCCGTTACGTGTCGAATCCTGATTACTATAAGAATTACCGTGCGAAGATCGCGGCCGTCACCGCTGCGGATGTGCAGCGCGTGGCCAAGCGGTTTTTCACTTTGGACAAGCTGGTCATTTTGGTTGTTGGCCAGAAAGCGGAGATACTCAAAGGGCATCCCAATCATCCCATGAAAATCGTAGGGCTGGTTTCGGGGCCGTTGGTGGATGTGCCGCTGCGAGATCCGCTCACGCTCAAGCCGATTCAGAAGTAGTTCCTTGCCGGTTCTTTACTTCAAGGGCAATTTGCTTTAACAGGATTGCTCATGGATATGCTCGTTAGATGCCCTGCTTGTACTTCCGAACTCACGATTGATTCCTCCGCATCCGGTTCGCAAATTAAATGTCCCAGTTGCGGTACCGTACTTGCAGTTCCCAGTTTCAATACGGGCAAGGCGTCTGCCCCTCGTGACACGATTGCCGACAGCCTTGATTCTGGCGACGGCGAAGAACTCGGCGCCAAACTTTCAGCCACTTTTGAAAACATAAAAAAAGAAGTGGCCAAGGCGATCGTCGGTCAGGATGAAGTGATTGAGCAGGTGGTCATCGCCGTTTTTGCCAAGAGCCATTGCTTGCTCGAAGGTGTTCCCGGTCTTGCGAAAACGTACATGGTGCAATCTCTGGCCCAAGCTCTGGCATTGAGTTTTCGGCGCATTCAGTTCACGCCAGACTTGATGCCGTCGGACATCACCGGCACCGAAGTCATTCAGGAAACAGCCGATGGCACGCGCGGTTTTGTGTTCAAACACGGCCCGATTTTCGCCCAGATCGTGTTGGCCGACGAAATCAACCGATCACCCGCCAAGACGCAGGCCGCGCTGTTGGAGGCGATGCAGGAACGGCAAGTGACCGTTGGCAACGTGACGCACAAATTGCCATCGCCCTTTTTCGTGCTGGCCACTCAAAACCCGGTTGAGCAGGAAGGAACCTACGCTTTGCCCGAGGCACAAAAAGATCGGTTCATGTTTCTCGTCAAAGTCGATTACCCCGATAAGGACGAAGAACGGGAAATCATCCATCGCATCACGGGCATACAAGAATCGGAATTGCGCCCAGTGATCACGGCGCGCGACATTATCCGTTGCCAACAGATTGTCCGCCGCGTGCCGGTCCCCCAGTCCGTCACCAATTATGTGCTGGACCTCGTACGTCGGTGTCGCCCGAATGATTCCGAGGCCTTTCCATTCGCCAAGGAATTGATCAGTTGGGGGCCGGGGCCGCGCGCCTGTCTTCAGTTGATCATGGGCGCCAAGGTTCGCGCCATTTTGCAAGGCCGGCCCAATGTGATCATCGACGATATCGAGGCACTTGCCCTTCCGGTGATGCGACATCGCATGGTGCCGACACATGCCGCCGAAGCCGATGGAATCACCGTGGACGAAATTATCGGAATGGCACTCAAGGCCACACCGCGAGGCAGGGCAGCCTCGGTGCTTTAGAAATGGACCGCCAGCCGATGTAAGTCGGCCGAAGGAAAACAAGCATGGCGCATCTGAAGGACTTCCTGACACCGGAAGAGGTGACAAAGCTGGACAACCTGCAGCTCACCTCCCGCGAATTGATGGAAGGGTTCATTGCCGGCATGCATCGATCGCCGCACAAAGGATTCAGCATTGAATTCGCGCAGCATCGGCCTTACGTGCAGGGCGACGATATCCGGCGGCTCGACTGGAAAGTATTCGGCAAGACGGGTCGTGATTACGTCCGCGTTTACGAAGAAGAAACGAACCTGCGCGCACACCTACTCGTCGATCTAAGCGGATCGATGGGATATGCCGGTGATCGGCGTCCGACCAAAGCGCACATGGCAGGCAAAGTCGCTGCGGCCCTCTCCTACCTTTTCCTCAACCAGCGCGACTCCGTCGGATTGGTGACGTTCGATTCCAAAGTGCGTTCGCTGATTCCTCCACGCACCAGCACCCGGCATCTGTCTCTCATCCTCAACGAACTCGACACTTCGGAGCCTGGCGGCGAAACCGATCTGGGCTCAGTACTCGAAAGTCTGGTGCCGCGACTGCCGCGGCGCGGCGTCGTGATTTTGATCTCCGATCTGTTCGGTGATATCAATTCCACACTCAAGGCGCTCGCGCATTTTCGGCTCGCGCATCATGAGGTCATTCTCTTTCACATCCTCGACCGTGACGAAGTGGAGTTCCCATTCGATCACTGGACACGATTCGATTCGATGGAAGTGCCCGAACAATTCCGGCTCGTCGACACCTCCCATTTCCGGTCCGCCTATCTCGCCAACCTGCGACAGTTTCAAGAGGACCTAAAAAAAGGTTGCGCGCGCCATCGCATGGATTTGGTGCCGCTCATGAATGACGAGTCCATGGTCGATGTGTTGGCCAGGTACCTGTTACGTCGGCGAAAGAAGTGATGACATTCCTCAACATCATTCTCCTCGGTGGCGCGGCGGCGATCTCCATCCCGATTATCGTTCACCTATTCAATCGCAGCCGGTTTCGGCAGGTGCGCTGGGGAGCGATGCACCTGCTCGACACCACGATGCAAGTGCAGAAACGCCGGCTGAAAATCGAGAATCTGCTGCTCATGCTCCTGCGTTGCCTGATTCCGCTGTGCCTGGCTTTCTGTATGTCGCGCCCCGTGTGGACTGGCGCCAGCGCATTGCTGGGCGAGGCGAAGACCTCACTCGTCGTCCTCATCGACAATAGCTATTCGCTCGATTACCGCGGCGTGGGGGGATCCAACATGGAGAAGGCGCGCGATATGGCCGCGAGCATCGTCAAGTCCTTGCGCCGAGGCTCAGATGTCTCCGTCGTTTTCATGTCCGGCACCAATGCGCCGATGTACGACACATCCGTATTCAACCTCGCGCAGGTCGCAAAAGATCTCAGTTCCATCGAGGCCAGCTACGGAAAAGCCGAAGTGCCGCGTGCGATCGAAGTGGGCGCAGCCCTCTCGCAGCGCATGGCCAACGCACAGCGCGAAATGATCATCATCTCCGACTTCCAACGCGTGAGTTGGGAAGATGCGGATGCCCCCTCCCGAATCCACGCCGTTGCCCAGATGCGAAAATCGCAATTGGCGCCGACGCTCGCGCTCATTCACGTTGGCGAAGAGGCATCGGACAATTTATGCGTTGAGTCGCTCGAGTTTTCCCGACTCATCCTCGGGGCAAAACAACCGCTGCAAGTGCGGGCTTCGCTGCGCGCTTTTGGAAAACGTGAATACCGCGATGTGCGCGTTGTGTTCGAGGTCGATGGACAGGAGCGCTCCACGGCGCTCATGACCATCGCCGCCGGTGAACAGCGGCAGGTCGTATTCACCCACACATTTGCCGATGCGGGATCGCACCGGATCAAAGTGACAGCGGATGCCGACAGCTTGAAGGCCGACAATAGTTACGAGGCGAGCATTCCCGTTTTGGACCGGGTGCCTGCGTTGGTGATTGATGGCAAGCCCAGCACAGAACCGCTGGAGGGAGAAACTGATTTTCTTCGCCTCGCATTGCAGCCGTTCGAGGCCGTTCGCCAACCGCAGTTGACGGATTTGATTCGAGTCAATGCGGTCACTTCGACTGGCTTTGCCGAGAAAGACATTGGCGATGCGCGGATCATCATCGCCGCCAACGTCGCGCAATTGAATCCGGACCAGCTCAAGTTGCTGCGCGATTTCGTCAAGAGTGGCGGCGGACTTTTCCTATTCGCCGGGGATCAAGTGCAGATGCCTTGGTACAACCAGCAACTCGCCAATCACGGTCTGCTGCCCTTGTCGCTGACGGGAATTCAAGATCGCTCAAAAGAGACAGTGCCATTTGCCAAGGTGCAGTCGCAGAAATTCCTGCATCCCGCGCTGGAATATTTCAACGACCCACGAAACGGAAACCTGGCCGAATCAGAAATCCAGAAATGGTTCCGATTGCGCGAGGAGCCGGATAATCCGCTGATCAACGTGCTGCTCCGCTTGGAAAATGGCGATGCGTTCATGGTCGAGAAAAAGTTTGGCGATGGCCGCGTGATCTTCTGCTCCAGCGCCTGCGATTTGGACTGGGGCAACCTGCCGTTAAAATCGTCGTACGTGCCGTTGATGCAGCGGCTCGTCGTGTATCTGGCCACGACGGTGCTTCCGCCCAGAAACCTCTCGTTGGGGCAGCCCATCATCGCGTTTTACTCGGCGCAAGACAAAGGGCTGCCGGCGAAAATCACCGACCCCTCAGGCGTGAAGCATCCGTTGGAAGTGGGCGTTCGCGGCGGCAAAGGCGTGGTGGAATTTTCAGGCACGCAGCGTCCGGGCATGTACCTTGTGGAAGGGCCGGACAACAAGCCTGTGCATTATGTCGTCAACATTCCCCGCGAAGAATCCAATCTGGAACCGTTGCCAAAAGACAAACGACAGGCTGCGGCCGATGCGATGGGCGCACCCTTGGTCACATCGCTCGAGGACTATCTGGCGTTGGATCGCAAACGGCGATTCGGCATGGAACTGTGGAAGCCTCTGTTCTGGGCGGTGCTGGGATTCTTGATTTCTGAAATGTTGTTGGTGCAATGGATGGTTCGAAGACGGAAATGAGCGACGTGAATCCATTCTTGGCTGCGGCTGCACCGAAGCTGGTCTTCGCTGGCGAATGGCCGTGGGGTTGGGCATTGATTGGATCGTTCGCACTGGGCGCTGTCGTGTTCATGATTTATTGGCGCGCACTGCGTGGCCGCGATGGAGCGCATGTGTGGGGCTTGCCGTTGTTGCGGGCGTCGGCGGTCGCGCTCGTGTTCTTCATGCTCGCCGGTCCGGTGTTGCGCAGTCGCCAACAGATTGGGCAGATGGCGCGAGTGCTGGTGTATGTGGACGCTTCGGCGAGCATGACGGTGACAGATGAGCGGATGGAGTTGGGGCGCAAGTTGCGATTGGCTGGCAAACTGGGCTGGGTCGCTGCGGGCAAACTGCCTGATCCCGCATTTCAATTGGGCGATGGGCTGGCCAAAGCGCGAGCGATTCTACTCGGAGTGCCAGTGGCCAAGACGATCGATGCGGCGGCAGACTCATTCCGGATTGCGATTGAGGAAACTTTGCGCGCGATGGACGGCGTGCCAGAAATTCCGTTGGCCGATCGCCAGCGCTTTCGTCAGGAACTGGCCGAGCCGCTCAAAGTGCAGGGCAAACAGCCGTTGACGAAGGAGGCCTTGAGCGCGCTTTTGCCAGCGCTTGAAAAGTGGGAGAGGGAGTTGGGAGTGATGCTCACTGAGAAGGCGAAGAAGGCGCAGGAAAATATGGATGCGCCGACGAAGGCGATTGTGGATCGCTTCGACAAGCTTCCTCGATTCCAACGGCTGGAGGCGCTTTTGCTCACCGGCGAAGAAAGCCGGCTTCAGCAAATGTCGGTCGAACACAATGTGGAGCTGCTCGCGCTCACCGGCAAACGGTTCAAGATGTTGTGGTGGCCGGAAAGTGTGAGTGATGGAAAACCGGCGCGTGTGCCGCAGACCTTTGATGTGGCGCCGACGAATATGTTTTCGAACCTCAACGAGGGAATCATCAAAGGTGTGGACGCTGATGGGAGCCGCGAGCAGATGGTGGTCGTGTTGATCTCGGACGGTCAGCACAACAATGGCCCGTCGCCGCTGGACATGGCTCGGCAATTCAAAGAGCGATCGGTACCGATCTACGCACTGGGCGTTGGATCAACTCAACCGCAGAAGGATATTGCGATCCTCGCGGTGAAGGGTCCCAACACGGTTTTTCCGGATGCGCGTGTGGCTGGAGAGATGGTGTTGCTCGATGGCATCGGACCGGGCAAATCGATGAAAGTGCGGATTGAGCACAAAGGGGTGACGGTGTGGGAACGAGAATTTGCCACATCGCAAGGCAGGCGCGTGTTGCCATTTGATTTTGCGATCAAGGACACTGTGGATGGGGAGTTGGCGCGGCAGAACCGCGACTTGCGACAGGCCAATCTTCCACTGGCATTTCAGGTGATCGTCGATCCGCTTCCCGAAGAAACAAATCAAGATAACAATCGGGCCACGTTGCGGATGAATGTCATCACGCAAAAGCCGCGTGTGCTGATTGTGGACGGTCGGCCTCGTTGGGAATTGCGTTACTTGAGAAATCTATTTGAGCGCGACGATCGTTGGGAAGTGAACACGGTGCAGGCGGGGTTGGGCGGTACGCAGCCACCGTTGTTGCGGGGTAGTGCTGCTGGCCAATTCCCCTCCAGTCGCGATCTGCTGCTTTCCTATCAGTTGATTATTTTAGGTGATATGCCCACGGGATTGTTCACGGTGGAAGAACTACAATGGCTCCGAGATTTCGTTCAATCCAACGGTGGCGGACTGATCATGATCGATGGGCGCCAAGAGAGGATGGAATCTTTTTCCAGGACACCGTTGAACGCTGTGATCCCGGTGGAGTTTGCTGGCCGTCGCTTCGAGGAGGGCGTCGATATGAAGTGGCGACTGCGTTCAGGTGGTGGGGCGAACAATCCATTTTCATTGTTGCCCGACGTGAAACAAAACGCGGAATTGTGGACGACGTTGCAGGGGCCAAGATGGCTGGCGGTGACGAAGGCGTTGCCCGGCGCTGAAACGTTGCTGGAAGTGTTGAAGGAGGATGTCGTGTATCCGGCGTTCGTTTTCTGGCGTGTCGGATCGGGCCGCGTTCTGTACTGCGCAACGGATGAAACGTGGCGTTGGCGATATGAAACGGGAGATTTGCATCATCAAAAAGTGTGGAACCAAATCTCAAAATGGATCATTGAGCCGCCGTTTTCTGTGCAGGACGGGGTTGTGGCGATTGATGCTGGCGGTCCGAATTATGAGGAAGGCGAGGCAGCGGATATTCGGCTGAGGTTTCGAGATCCGAAAGTGCAGGCAATGTTGAAGGATTCGCCCGAGGCGATGGTGTCGCGCAATGGAAAGCCGTTCGCACGGCTGCCGTTGAATGCGGAGACAAATGCTTTTGTGTTCAGAGGCAGAACGGCCGCATTGCCGCCGGGTGATTACAAGGTGAACATCCGATTGCCGGGATTTCCGGAAGATCATGTGAAGGCGTTTACAGAATTTAGTGTGTTGCCGAATTTCGCGGGTGAAATGGGATTGGTGCAGTGCGATGAGGCGTTCTTGCGGCAGATGGCGCAGGAATCAGGCGGTGCTTATTATCGCGAGGAGGATGTCGATCAACTTCTGGAAAGACTCAAGCCATACAGTGCGGGAAAAATAATCACATCGGAGACAGCGCTCTGGCAAAGTTACTGGTGGTTCACGCCGGTAATCTTGTTGGTCGCTGTGGAATGGTTTTGGCGAAAGCAAAGAGGACTAATTTGAGCAGATGCCCTGTTGAAGTTCTGCTGGGAAGAGGTAGGTTGCCTCGGCTCAGTAAGCGGTTCGGCATAGCCGGCGGCAATTGACGCATGTCCACAACGTTGCATCCCTCTATTCTCCGGAAGCTCATGGAGTTTCAGGATCGCCGTCGCACGATGATCTTCTTTCGAGGCGGCGGAGCCACAGTGTTCGTTCTGCTGGCGGGGATGTTCCTGGTGTCTGCGCTTGATTGGTTCACTCCATTCCCCGATTTCTGGAGATATGTTTTTAGCGGGGTCGTTTATTCGGCCACGCTGGCGGTCGCCATCCTGTGGTTGATCCGTCCATTGATGGGGACACCGCGAGCAGGCGAAGTGGCGCGACGAATTGAAATCGCATGTCCGGCAATGCACGAAATGCTCATCTCGGCAGTGGAGTTGGGGGATGTGGATGCTGGGAAAAGTGAGGACTCGGTGGGGTTGCGGCGCTGGTTGCAATCGTCGACGGTGTCGCGATTGGCCGAGGTGAATGTGGAGTCAATTCTGCCGGGTCGGCGGGTGTTGCGTTGGATGTTGGCCGCCGTGTTCGTTTGCATCCTGACAACTTTGATCGCATTGCGGCCAGATGGCCGCCAATTGCTCGCCCGGGCATTTGCTCCGATGGCGAATATCGATCGCGTGTCGCGGACAACGATCATGCTGAAGTCGCCAACTGCGGATGCGTTGATCGCGCCGTTGGGCGATTCGCTCAGTCTGACCATCGAAGTGAAAGGGCCAGATCGCCTCATCAAAAAACGGTTGCCAATGATGGAGACGCTCGTGCCGGGCGGAATGTTGCAGAGCGTGTTGATGACGCCCGGAACGAACGGAACTTATTCCACCACCATCGCCGTGAACGACCCAGCGATTCAGTTGAGATTTCAAGCGGGCGACGCCGTCACGCGGCGATTTATTCTCAAGTCGCAAGCGCGGCCATCGGTCATCACGTTTGTGAAAGTGTATCGGTATCCGGCCTACACAGGATTGCCAGCACGCACGGTGGAGGAGAAAGATGGAGACCTCTCCGCCATCGCCGGTACGGAAGTGGAACTGCGACTGAAAGCCGATCAACGCATTTCAATGGGAGAGCTGCGGATGGTCACGAAGGATCAGACCAACAGCGTGACCTTGTTGCCGGCAGCCGATCCGACCGAGATGATCGCTAGTTACCGCTTGTTGGATTCGGGGACTTTCCACGTCCACCTCGTCGCCGCAGCGGGAAATCTTGAAAGCAAGAATATGGTTCAGTACGAATTTCGGGCATTGCCAGATTTATTGCCCTCCGTGCAACTCGAATTGAAGGAACCGGAATTGCAGGTGACTCCGGAAGAATTGCTGAAACTGCGCGGCGTGGCTGCTGATGACATCGGCCTCAAAGCACTCTTTCAACTCGTGCAGACGAATAACGGCGCGTGGATGACAAACACATTGAAGCTCGCCGCGCCATCGCCAACCAACGCGCCCTTCCGAGTCGAATTCGACCTGCTGCCACTGACGGTGAAACCGGGCGACGAAGTGGTGACACGATTTGTGGCAGAGGATCTCAACAGTCAGCGAGCCGAGTCCATGGCCATCCGATTGAAAATCACTTCGGCTGTGTTTGACATCAGCCGTTACGAATCGCAGGACATCCGCCGGAAACTGCAGACCGAATTCGACCTCGTACAAAAAATATCCGCTGCCGCGCGCAAAACAATTCCGGCAGATTTTGTTGCAATCGCAAAAACAGGGAATACAGCCAAGCTGCTCGGCAATGTGACGGATGCGACGGCACGATTGAAGGAATTGCTCGCGGCTGTCACGAACGCCACCACCTTGATCGATAGTTCCACGCTCAAGCTGGGCGCTGGCCGCCAGTCCGATGAACTGCTTCTGTACGGTCTCGTGCTCAGTTCCGTGCGCATCGAATGGAGCAGCGCCATCCAAACCCATCTGGATGCGTTCACCCGCAACATCGGCGATCCGACACTGGGTGCGCGTGCTCAAGAGATCGAAGTGCTCATCCAGACACTGGATGAGATCGTGCAGAACTGGCATCGCGCAACGGCCCATGTTCTCGCCACAGAAGAACTCGATGTCATTATCGATCACCTTGATTTCATCACCCACGCACTGGCACGGATGAACAAGCAAGCCCTCGCTGGATTGGGCAAAGATGCCGAAGCGTTGACGAGGCTTTCGCGTCGGCAAAAGGGAGTCGGACGCGAGATGGAAGTGGTTGCAAAACAAATCAACGAAACCATTGCACGATTGCAGGGCGGCCATCGTAATGTAGCCGATACTTTGAAAACCAAGCTGGAAGCCATCCAGCAGGAAATGCGCGATTCACAACCCACCGGAAGTTTGGATCGTGGCCAGAAGGCGGAAATGGAACTGGCGGGTGAATTGAAAAAGCTGCGGCCTGCACGAACCGAGCTGGCCAGAGAATCACGAGCCGCCATCAACATCCTGATCGCCCAAGTGGGAACGGCTGCCGCTCGTATCCGGCAAATTGATCAATGGGCAGGTCGCCGCATCAACGCCGCCAAAAAACTCATCGAGGCCCAGGACAAAAAGAAGGACGTTGAATCAGCGCAGGCTCATGACGAATTGGCTGAGGAAACCCTGAAGCTGGTCTGGAAATCTGTCGTTGAAGCCATTCGTGAACTGTCACACCGCGAGGAGAAACGGCCCGATCCGGACTCCTCCTTCGCTGCGGATTTATCCAAAGCGTCGCTCGGATTGGAAACATTATTGCAGACCCTTGATGCCGGTCAGCCGCCGGAAACGACGTTGCCAGTTCTTGCGCGCATAGCCGATGCCTTGGAAAAGCTCGAAGCCGGCCACGCGATGGCGAGGCTGGAGTCCTTGCTCACGCGGCTCGAAGAACAGGAACGGTTTTCGCCGAATGCGAGTGATCTTCATTCTGCCCGACCCAAGGATTGGGATTGGACTCACGAAGGCATGGATCGCGCGGCCATCCGGTTGCAGAACGCGAAACTGCCCGCCGCAGCAATCGACACACTGCGTGGCGCAGCCGGTGGCAATTCCGCCAAAGCCGTTGGCACGACGATGGAACACCGCCGCACCACCGCCCCTTCATTTTCAGTTGAATCAAACCCCATAAAAAACGAACCTCGAAATCAGCCATGAAAACTACATGTGCAAATCGGAACGTGATCGCGGCGATGCTCGCTGCGGGATTTCTCGCCTCACTTGCCAGCGCGCAAGCGGAACCCAAACCGTCCGTGGCCGATCAACTCAACCAGATCAACCAAGCCATCAAGAAGGCTCGCGAACAGGCGCGGCAAGGATTGGATGGCGCACGCAAAGAGCTGGAGGTGGCCGCCCCGAAACTGAGCGACACGCTGACCGCGCTCGCGGCTCAATCCGAAAAAATCCAGCAACGTACGGAGGCCACGGCCGCCAAGTCGGACAAGGTAAAACCGCCGGGCAGCCAGATGCAGAATCTTCTCGATCAACAGGAGAAGCTCAATCAACAGATCAAGCGCGCTGAAGAGGCGATTCGTCACGATGCAAACGTACAGAACCCCGCCACAAAGGAAGGTCGGGAACGTCAGCGCGATGGCGATGACGCTGTGGCGATGCTCGCCGAGCCACCTCCGAGCGCGCAAAGCGCATTGAAACAAGCGGTCGAAGCCAAGGATGCTGCGGCCACAAAAGAGAATCTCGCCAAAGCAGCCGAGCAGCAGAAGAAACTTGTGGCCAATCTCAAGCAACTGGCCGAGCACTATCGCAATCTGGAGAATGGCAAAGGAGAAGAAACACGGGTGGGACTGCGAAAAGCCGAGGATGAATTGGGAATCAAGGATGCGCTCGATGAACAATTTGGCGAACTTGAACGGATGATGGATCTGGCCAACAAACCGCCTGCGGAGGCGTTGAAGGCACTTGAACAGATGCTCGCCAATAACCCGAAAATGCAGGAGGAGCTGCGCCGACTTGCTGAGCAATCGCTCCAACAGGCGAAAAAGGATTTGGATGCTGCCGCAGATGCGCAACGCAAACTGAACGAGGAAATCAAACAGGCCGATAATGCGCCCAAGCCCGCCGAGGCTGGGAAGCCAATGAATCAACTCGCTCAAGCGGCGCGCGATCTCGCTCAAAAAGATATTCCTGCTGCGGAAAAAGCCGCTGCCGATGCCAAGTCAGGGTCCGAGCCCGAACTCAAACGCGCCGGAGAAAAAGTCCAGCAAGCCATCGATCAAGCGGCTGAACCTGCGCCGGCCGATCCCGAAAAAAACCGCCAACAACGCGAGGCATTCACCGCCGCCATGGAACAAGCCGCGAAGGAATTGCGCGATGCCGCAGCGAAGGCCGAGGCCGATCGAAAAGATTCAGCGACGGAACCCGAGAAAAAATCGGCTGAAGCCGCGCGGGATGCCGCACAGGCTGCTGCCGCCAAGGCAACCGAACTCGCCCAACAAGCTGGAGCGAAACAAGACAAACCCAGCGGTGCTGCTGAATCCAAAGCCGCGGCAGAAAAAGCGCAGAAGCTCGGTGAGAAGGCCGCAGCGATGGCAAAGGAAAATCTTCCGCAGATCGGCGAGGATTCAAAACAAGCCGGCGCAAAAAATGAGCAGTCGATCGACAACGCGCGCAAGGCGCTGGAGCAGGCTGCCAAACTGGGCGAACAGGCCGCCAAGGGCGGAGAGAAAGCTCAGGAACAACTTGCCGCAATGGCAGAGCCATTGAAAGAGGCTTCACAACAATTGGCTCAGGCTGCCAAGGATGCGATGGATACGGCAAAAAATGCGCCGGACGCAGAAAAGAAAAATGCAGCACTCGCCGCCAACGCTGCCGCTGAGAAAGCGTCGAAGCAAGCCGAGCAGTTGAGTGAGCAAGCCAAAGGCGGAGGTGAGAAAAAAGATCCGGCATTGGAGCAAGCTGCCGCACAACAGGCTGCCCGCGAAATGGGTGAAAAAGCGCAACAGTTGGCGCGAGAGGAAATTCCGGACTTGGTCAAAAAGGCGGAGCAGGCGAAGGCTGATGTGAAAGCGGAGTTGGGTCAGGCAAAAAAGGAACTCGAACAGGCGGCACAAAAAGCGAACGAGGCCGCGAAGGATGGCGCCAATGCCCCCGAGAAAATTCAAGAACTGGCCAAGCCGCTCGAACAGGCGGCGCAACAGTTGGAAAATGTAGCGAAGAAGGCTGGTGAAGCTGCGGAGAAGGCGTCGGACCCCGGTGAGAAAAAAGCAGCGGAGGAATTGAAGCGCGAAGCACAGGAGGCCGCGAAAGAGGCGCGCCAGATGTGTGCGCAATGCAAAGGCGGGAAACCTGGTCAGGAAGGCAAGGGGGGTAGCGCACTTGCGGGCAAGCAATCCGAATTGGCAAATCAGGCGCAAGCTGCGGCCGATGGTTTGGACCGTGCAGCGAGGCACGAGAATCGCATGGGTAATCCGAAGGGCGAAAAAATATCAGACATCGCGCAAGGTGCAAAGCAGGCCGCCGATCAGCAGCAGGCGGCTGCGGAGGCTTTGAATTCGGGCGAGAAAGCGGCTGGAAAAGCGGACGCTGCACAGAAGAAACTGGAAGCGCAACAGGCCGCATTGGAACAAGCGCTCGGCGAGAAAGATGGTCAGAAGGGTGACGGTCAAAAGGGTGACGGACAGAAGGGTGATGGACAAAAAGGTGATGGACAAAAAGGTGACGGACAGAAGGGTGACGGACAGAAGGGTGACGGACAGAAGGGTGACGGACAGAAGGGTGATGGACAGAAGGGTGATGGACAGAAGGGTGACGGACAGAAGGGTGATGGACAGAAGGGTGACGGTCAAAAGGGTGACGGTCAAAAGGGTGACGGTCAAAAGGGTGACGGTCAAAAGGGTGACGGTCAAAAGGGTGACGGTCAAAAGGGTGACGGTCAAAAGGGTGATGGACAGGGTTCAGGCGGAAAACCGGATGGGGGACAGAAGCCGGAACAATTGTCGCCAGCACAAGCGCAACGGATGGCGCGAGTTTTGGATTTGCTGGATCAAACTTTGAATCCGCCAAAAAATCGGCCGCAGATTGGCGAGCCGCCGAAAGGACAGGAGAATCCCTCGGGACAGCCGGGTGGAGAACCGGGGTCGCAACCGGGTACTCCTTCTACTCCGGGCGGTCAACCGAGTACTCCGGGGCAGTCCGGCGAATCGGGCAGTGGACAAAAGGGGCCGAGCAAAGGTGAGCAGGCGTCGTCCGCATTGCGTCAGGCGGCGATGGCGCAGGCAATGGCGATGATGGCGATGCGTGCGCAGGGTCAGATGCCCGGTCAAGAAAATGGGAATGGCCAATTAATTCCAGGAGCGGGTGAGCAGGGAAATATTTTGGATATACCGACGCCATTGGTGGGCGAGTTGCCTGATTTGAAAATGTTCAAACCGGAAGATTGGTCGAAGTTGCCGCCGAAGATGGCGCAGGGATTATTGGAGTCATTGCGCGAAAATAATTCGCCGGAGTATCGCACGGCGATTGAGTCGTATTTCCAGATGATTGCCGAGCGCGCAAAACAAAAGAAAGGAATCAGACCTTGAATCCGCGGTTTTTAGTCTGCGCTGGTTTTCTCATTTGTGCGGTGTTGATGGCGGCGCCTGTACCGAAGAAGAAGGATGATGCGGTAAATGAAGCGGTGCAGAAGGGGACGAAGTTTTTGCTTAATTCAAAATCACCGGATGGAAGCTTTGGCGAAATAGGAGTCCGGCCGGCGATGGGTGGAGGGAAGTATGCCCCGACAGCGTTGGCGATGATGGCGCTGGCGTCGGTGGGACATTTGCCTACGGATCCGACGGATGAGGGGAAGGCAATCGAGAAAGCATTGGATTTTCTGACTCGATCGGATCCGCAACGGGGACAATTTAATTATTATGGATCGGATGGTTCGCAGATGTACGGGCATGGGATTGTCACCCTCGCTCTCACGGAGATGCTGGGGATGGGGGTGAGCAAAACAATGGATGATCGGGTTCGCGCGAACTGCCAAGAGGCGGTGAAACTGATTCTGAAGGCCCAAAGGGTCCAGAAGCCGCCACAGTTTAAAGGCGGCTGGAGGTATAGCCCGATGGATTCGAGTTCTGATCTGTCGATCACGGTCTGGCAGTTGATGGCGTTGCGTTCGGCGAAAAACGCTGGGATTGATGTGCCCAAAACTGCCATTGATGACGCTGTGGAATATTTGAAAAGGAGTTATCCATCCGCGCGCGATGCCACGGGACGACCGATGAATCTTGAGACTGGATTTACCTACGTGCCAGGAGAGGCGCCCCGGTTTTCGACGGCATCGGCTGGAATGTTGGCGATGCAAGTCTGCAATCAGTCCGATGCTCCTGAAGTAATCGGCACGGCGAATTACCTGAACAAACTGGCTCTCAAGGGAGATGAGCAGTGGTTTTTTTATGGGATTTATTACTACTCGCAAGCCATGCAAAAGCGCGGCGGAGCGCAAGCCGACAAGGCCAAGCAATTGACTGAGCAATTGCTGATCAGGCTCCAAGGCAATGACGGGGCTTGGACTGGGAAAGACTCTGAATCCCACGTAGGGCGCGTCTATTCGACCTCAATGGCGATGCTGAGCCTCTCAGTGAAATATCATTTCCTGCCGATCTACCAGCACTAGTCTTCATCGCCCGTGATATTGGCTGTGGTCTTTTTCACTTCTTCTGTTATTTTCCAGCCCCGAACTGAATCTGTTTTTCGGTGTTGATGAGCGAGATCGGATCCATCAAAAGCGCGTGTCAGGCCTGCGACGGCAGGATGGAATTGCCTCAAGAAGCATTGGGCGTGCAATTCGCCTGTCCCCATTGCAATACGATGCTCGAGTTGGCGCTCAAGTGTGCCTGCAATCATTGCGGCGGACCCCTTTCATTTCCGATGGAAGGAATCGGCCATCGGATCACTTGTGGACATTGTTCATCGGATACGTTGCTGATGCCTTCGGCTATCCGGGCGAAGGTGTCGGCTCCCGCCGCTACAGCCGAGACTCAACCGCAGGAATCTGCTCCAGCTGCCGTAACTCAGCCCATCAAATCACAGGCGCCGAGCCGCAGCCCTGCGCCCGCATCCAATCCCAGTGCGAGTTTGCGCACGCCCGGCCAGCGCATTCCTGGATCGTCCACCGAGATTCCCAAGGCGGTGTTCGGTCCCAAAAACACGAAGGAGGAATCATTCGCCTCGAAATTGAAATCGAGTGTGAAGTCGAAATTTGGATCTTCCAAAAGCACCTCCAAAGCCGACGATGAGGAAGAGAGTGAGCCGGACGATAAAAAGAAGCTCATCGCTATCGGAGTGATTGGAATTTTGGTTTTAGGTTTTGCCGGTTGGCAGCTCTACGATTTCTTCGTCCCGAAAAAAAGAGCCAAGCGACCCACAATCAAAGTCGTCCAGCCTGCAAAGGCCAAGTCATTGAAAGTTTTGGAAGCGAAAGTGCAGGCCGATCCGGATTCGGGAGTCGTGTATGTGGTCGGCAAGGTTCACAACACCTCCAAAAATCC
>CAMDOH010000047.1 GCA_945903605.1 Akkermansia muciniphila | reverse complement strand
TGGTTGCTGAATGTGAGTCCGCTGCGAAACTGGGCATCAAAGCCGTCGCACTTTTCCCCGTCACTCCGCCGGCAAAGAAAAACCCGCTTGGCTCGGAATCGTTGAATCCGGACTGCCTGATTCTGCGCGCCGTTCGCGCAGTGAAAAAGGCATTGCCCAAACTCATCGTCATCACAGACGTCGCGCTGGATCCCTACACCAGTCACGGTCACGACGGCGTTCTTACCGATGACAAACACGATGTGGATAATGACGCCACGGTGGCACTGCTCGCAAAGATGGCGGTGCTGCAGGCCAAAGCCGGAGTGGATTGGGTGGCGCCATCCGATATGATGGATGGCCGAGTCGCTGCCATTCGCGCTGCGCTGGACAAGGCTGGGCACAAAGAAGTGGCCATACTCGCCTACGCGGCGAAATTCGCCTCGGCATTTTATGGGCCGTTTCGTGATGCAGTGGGCAGCCAACAGGCGGCTGGGAAAACGTATCTCGACAAACGCAGTTACCAATTGAACCCCGCCAATGCTCGCGAAGCCGTGGCCGATGCATTGCTGGATGAGTCCGAGGGCGCAGATATTTTGATGGTGAAACCGGCAGGCGCCTATCTGGATGTGCTCGCTGAGTTGCGCCGAAATACGCGGCTTCCGCTGGCGGCATATCAAGTTTCCGGAGAATATTCCGCGCTGCATGCAGCGGCACAAAACGGCTGGCTGGATTTGGAGAAATCTCGCGACGAGTCGCTGCTGGCCATCAAGCGCGCCGGAGCCGATTTGATTCTGACTTATTTTGCCAAGGACGTTGCGAAGGCGCTTCTTTGAAACGGCAGCGCTCGCTCACTTCTTGTCGGGAGTTACGTCTTTTTTCGGCGAAGTTTGGAATGTGATTCCATCGGACTTCTTTCGCGGAACAAATTCCCTGATCTCGCGTTCTGCCTCGGCAATTTGATTGGCCGTCATGATCGGCTGTTCTACGACGACATCCTTGTCGTTTTTGCCGGTGAGTTTTCGGAGAACATTATTCGCAGATTCCTCTCCCTGCGCTCCCGCGAGCGAAGCCCATTTGTAAGCGCGGATGAGATCGCGCGGAACGCCTTTGCCTCCCAGCAGGATCATCGAAAGATTATTTTGTGCGAAGGGATAATTTTTCTCGGATGATTGCTGGTACCATTTGACGGCTTCCTTGATGTCCATCTCGACACCTCTGCCCTGTTCATACATCACGGCGATGCAGAACTGAGATTCGGCGTGACCACGTTCGGCAGCCTTCAAATACCACTCGGCGGCCTTGACGAGATTGGTCTCGACGCCGAACCCCTGCTCGTACATTCCCGCCAGATTGAATTGGGAAACGGCATATCCCTTCTCGGCAGCGAGGTTGTACCATTTCAAAGCTGCGTCGAAATCTTGCGGCAGCCCCAGCCCGGAAACACTGCGCGTCCCCATCTCATTCTGGGCAGCCAAACCGCCATCCTCGGCCTCGCTCTTGAGTTGACGGATTTCATTGTGGCAGGCGCTGGAGAAAGTCAGCGCCAACAGCAGAATCCAGTTATTAAGACCTCCACGAACCATGCTGTGAGATTAGCGAATGGCACGAATGAAGCAAGCCTGCGAGCTTGACACATGTACGCCCAGATTTAGCTTCAGGTCATGCGCCAGAAAATTTCCATTCTTCTCGCCGCCGGTTTTTTCATCGCTATCACGGCGTGCATCGAATTTGAAAGCCAGTCGGTGTCATTTCGGCATCTGCCGGACAAGGATACTTTGCTCATCATCCAACAGTACAACGGCATTTGCGGCGGCAATAAAAATGAAGGACTTTCCAAAGATGAAATCGGCCAACTGGAAACGATGATGTCCAGCGCTCAGACTTTTTTCTTCAGCAATTGGTTGCTCCAGTACGACCGCGAAGAATCCATTAAAAGTATCCAGAGATTTTCAAAACCGGCTGAGCCGGATGATCGGCTCAAAGACCCCGCCGCGAGAGAACGGCTGCGGGTGTTCAACAAACTGCTCGTGGATAACATCACCATTCTGAATGGGCAGTTCTATCTGGATCAAAAGGGGAAACTCTGCGGAATCCAAAAGATCACCATTGCGAACATTTCGAAGATTTTGGCAGCGGCCAATAATTCGATCCGCGATTTAATCCTCTCTGAATTGGCAGATGGGGTTGATGGCTTCAGTGAATTTACAGATGAAACCCGACATTTACTTCGCCAAGCTGCGGGCGGGAATCAGTCGTTCCTGCAAATCGAAGGCAACCGCCTCACGTTCCGTTGGCCGATCGCGCTGGACGATGTCATCAAGCATATTCTGAATGAAAACAAAGAGGACAAGGAAGATGGATTCTGGTTTCGGAATTTTGCCCGAGGCGGATTGGAATTTGCCTACGTGAAAAACAACGCCTGCTTTTCCATCGGCTCAAAGGATGCGCCTTTCTCAAGCTTGACTGCTAATTTCCTCGGCAAAGTAAACTACACTCCAAATGCGGTGCAGCACGTAAAGACAAAATTCAAACTGCAGGAAGGGTTGGATATCGCCAAGGTGCGCGACGAATTTTTCGGATTGGCGAAACCCGCCAAGCGCTGAGCGATCACCGCGTCAGTTTCCAAAGTTTGCCATTGCTGCGAACGTAGACGGCTCCTCCACTGATTGCCGGCGTCCCAAGAATCACCTCGCCCGCGCCTAATTCAAGTTTGCCAACGATGTTGCCTTCCGGCGCCTGAGTGTCCACCACTTGAAGCAATCCTTCTTCGCTCACGCAGTAAATGTAGTTACCAGCGGCAATGGGCGATGCGCTGAACGGGCCTTTCAGCCGTAGCTGCCAAAGCCGTTTGCCATCTTTGATATCTCCACAATTGAGCACACCCGCGTTATTGATAGTGTAGATACGGCCGCCAGAAACCAGCGGACTTCCGGTGCCCGGCGATAACTGATTCGAACGCCATAATTGCGAAGGCGCCCCCTCGCCCGACGGCTGCAACGCTGTCATTCCATGCGACGGAACATACAACACACCATCGGCGGCGCAGCTCGATGGGATGGTCGACGCCCCATCCGTGTAAGTCCACAAACTGCGTCCACTGACCATCTCGATTGCCTGAATTCCCTTGCTCGATTGCAGCGCGAGAATCGGCCCGCTCGGACCAGCCATCGTCACCGGCGAAGTCCAATTTGAATTCTTGGGCCGTTCCAAGCGCCAGCGATTGACTCCCGTGCCAGCATCCATGCCAATCGCGTAGGACTCGCTGTCGCTCTCCACTTGCGCGACGAGTACGCCGCCCATCGTCACAAGCGATGCCGCCATGCCGAGGCTATTACTCACATTGGGATAATCTCTGGTGATGCCGCGCAACCATACCAAATTGCCATCGAGATCGAGGCAGACAATGTCGTTGGACGAAAAAATGGCGTAGACTCGTCGGCCATCGCTCGCGGGAGACGAAGCGGCAACGCTCGTTTTGGGATGACACATCGTCCGGCCAGTGGCCCAGAATTGGCGTTCCCAGCGAACTGTACCATCTGCCGCATTGAGGCAGAGCACATGGAGCCTCTCTTGTTGTGGGCCGCTGGAGCCGGTCACAAACACACGGTCGCCAACAATGATGGGGCACGACAGACCACGCCCGGGCAGCGCGATTTTCCAGGCGATGTTTTTTTCAGTCAGTGATGTTGGCAATCCGTCGCGTTCAATGGAAACGCCCGAGCCATTCGGCCCACGAAATTGAAGCCAGTCAGCGGCGCCAAGTTGCAAAGCGAGGACAGTCGAGAGTGTGAAAAAGATCCGTTTCATTTCTGGGAATTCGTTTCGGTTTTGGGTGCTGCGGGTGTTGGCGGGCGGTCTACTGCGTAGATGGCTGTGCCGGACTCATCGCAAACTCGGAGCTGAAATTGCCACTCCGTTGTCCATTCCTCAACCTGCTCGTTTTGGCAGAGCTTGATGAGGATGGTGTTTTTGCCGGACTTGAGTTGGACTGGAATCGTGTACTGGTCGATTTGCATTCCTCGGTGGTATTCGTCGCGACCAAATAGAAACCGACCGTTGAACCAGACCTTCCATCCATTCTTGCATCCCAGTCGGATTTGCGCAGGACGGGCGGCGGCGGAATTGAATTCGGTGAAAGCGTATGCGGTCGATTCCTTCAGCTTTCCGTACGGTTTGTTGATGTCCACCATGCCGTACTGATCGGAGGTCGCAAGCGGACCCCAGTGGACTTTCCCCGATTTGCCATCAAACGTCGCCTTGAGATCAACGCCATTTTCCGGTGGGAAAACTGTTTCGAAGCCTTCTCGCTTGAGATTGTGAAAAGGGCCGACCACTTGCCAGTCCATGAGAAACCCGAAGTGACGCGGCAAATCAACTGGCTTGCCCAACTTGCGAAGTTGCTCGGCGATCTCTTTCACCTGATCGGTATCGCGCGCGCCCGTGAGCGATTGTAGATACGAGGCGCTCGCCTTGGTGGCGTCCTTCTCAGCCAGCTCCTTGGCTTGGTTCATCAATCGCTGCACGGCGTCGCGTCGCAGCTCATTGCTCGGGTCGTTCAACATGCCGGCGAGCAACCGGCCAGCCTCGTTGGGTTCTGCCCGAACAATCAATTCATAGGCGAGCCGTCGCGCCCGCGGATGATGTTTCGTATCCAAAAGAAACGTGCGCAGTGCCGCGACGGGCAACTTGGCGCCAGACTTCAACTCACGACTGACAATCGTATCCACAGCAGCCCGAAGCCAGTTGGCTGCGATGTCGTTGGCGCCATCCATCGCCGCGAGAATTTCCGTCAATGCGACCGAACCGGAGGCGGCGATTTGTGGCCAGACTTTGGCAGCGGCCTCATTGCCACTTCCTTCCGGCCCGACCGCGCGGATGGTTTTCAGATTGTCTGCCAGTGTGGCGGCGATAATTCCGCCCGCGCTGGCAAGTAGGCAAGCGAGCGATACTGAAAAAAGGGATCTCATGCGCATGAAAATAGCCAGACGCGACGAAGTTGGCAACCCTAGTTGCCCTTGGTGAGATTCCAGACGGCGAGTTTGCTCAAATAATCCCCCGCAGCCACAAGATCGCTTTGCAGATTCTTCAGCTCCTGATCGTAGGGCGAAATGATTTGGTTGTGCGCCTCGCGAATGGCAGCAGTCACGTTGACCGACGGCAGATGAAATGCGGGCGAGGGCACGGCATTGGGAATGAGGACAGTCGCTGGCTGGATTGGCAGAGGCGTTGGCGAATCTAGTTTCAATGCAAAGAACAGGATGAGCACTGCGCAGGCGGCGATGGGCAACCAAGAGAGTGAGCGGCGAGCATTTCGAGTCCGGGTGGAATCGCCCGCCCGTATTGCGTTCATCACTCGGGCGCGAAGAAATGTCGGTGACTCCAATGCGGTACCGGGTTGCTCAAGGCGATTCACGAGCCGGCGTTGTGTTTCAAAATGGCTCCGGCAGGCGCCGCATTTGTGGACATGCGATTGTGTCCGAGCACTCACTTCGGCGCCTTCATCCATCGCGCGGTCGATGTTCCAACGGTGTAACAGGCAGATCATGGCTGGCCTCCTTGTCCCCAAGCCATTTTCATTTCCATCGGGTTGAACGAATGGCCCGGTCGGGATTTTAACGGCGGCTGGGCTGTCTCTGTTCCCAGTTTTTTGGCGAGCAGTTTGCGGGCGCGATGGAGCATCACTTTCACGGATACTTCGGATCGCTGCAATGCCGTGGCGATTTCGTCGATGCTCATGTGCTCGCGGTATTTCATCCAAAGCACATCGAAGGGTTCGTCGTTGAGATTCTGCCGGGCGACGCGCCACACCAGATCGCGCTCCTCGACTTGACTGATGATCTCGCGCGCCGTTTCGGTTTGCACTAATTGCGCTTCGGCATGTTCCAAACCGCAGTGGGTCGCCCGCCCGTGTTTGCGATAGTGGCTGATCATGAGCCGACGAGCGATGGTGTAAAGCCAGGTGATGAATCGGGCATCACAACGGAATTGGTCGATGCGCTGCCAAGCGATGATAAACGTCTGCTGAGCCAAATCCTCGGCGTCGGCAATGCTGGGTGCTTTCTGACACAGATAACGAAAGAGACGACCTTCGTGGCGGCAAACCAATTCCTCAAACGCGGCGAGCGAGCCGGCTTGGGCCGCACCGGCCAATTGTTCATCGCTGTTCTGTAGCCCATCCATGCAGATCACTTGTCCTTCTTGGATTCGTTGTCCGTGCTGGATTTGGGTTTGCCCAGTTCAATGCCGAGTTGTGCGCGAGCCTTCTGTAGAACTTGATCGAGCGGAACGGTGAGGCGGACTTGCACCAGATTTTCTGACTGTTCCAGTGTCACTTGTTTTAAGAGTTCTGCCAGTGGAACCACTTTGGGATCGGTATTCCCCGCTACGGCCAATTGGCCGATGGCGATCAATCCCTGTAAAATATCGCGCAGTTGCATGGAGGCCGTCGCGTTGGCTGCCTGGAGTCGCACACTGGCTTCGAGGTTTGCGCCCTCTTCACGAAATGTCAGGCCGAGGCTTTTGACTTGTTCCAGGAATTTCGCCTGCGGAGGAATCGGCAATCCTTCGAGACTGACCACGCCTGCAATGAAGAAAGCGCCTTTGTCCATCTTGAGGTTTTCCAGCCGATTCGGGTTGAGTGTTTCGCCTTGGCCGCCGATCACCTTCAGCGCTTGCAGGAGTAGCGGGCGCTGGCTGCCCCACACCAAAAGTTTGTCGCTGGCGATGCTGGCAAAATTCTCTTTCGCCACGCCCTCTTTCTTATCCGTCCAGGCAAGCAATTCGTGTGTGCCTGCCTTTTCGCTTTTGAAGGTGGGATTGAGTTTGAGCAAATTCAGAAGGTGATCGGGCTTGAACTGCCCCCGCACGAGAGCGACGGCTCGCTCAGGTTCGCCTGTGGGATTCACTTGGCCATAAAACGTGACGCTATTCAGATCCTTGCGAAGGTCGAATTGCAGCAACGCAGCCATCGCATCGAGCTGTTTGGAGTAGGAAGCCGTCGGATCCAAAGCGAGTTTGCCGAGTTTGGTGGCTTTGAATCCGTCGAAGTCCAAATGCAGAAACCATTGCGCCTCGGCTGGCACTTGTTTGGATTGCAACGCGCCTGCCTGAGCGTCGAACACCACGCAACCGAAAGCGGCGGCCACGAACAGATATTTTTGGATGGGATGTTTCATGTTCAAAACAGGCTTCGAGTCAGTTTGGATTGGATAGCGATTCCCAAGGGTAACTACGCTGGCGCAAAAAATAGGTTACGGCCCATCTCAAGAAAGAAATGGAGCGAGCGAAGGGATTCGAACCCTCGACATTCACGTTGGCAACGTGATGCTCTACCAACTGAGCTACGCTCGCATCCGAATTGGAGGGTCAGGCTAGGCCAAAGGGAATTGTTTGCAAGCCCGTTTTCCCGCAGCCACTAGGCGAAATCGTACACCGTGGCCCTGCTGCAGTTCGGCTTGAAGACTTTTTCCACAAACTCCACATGCAACGGGTGCACTTGATAGGCGTCCTGCGTTGCCTTGTCCTTGAAGACCAGATTTAACGCCGCTTGATAGGATTGCTCTACCACAGGACGATGGCTGCCCACCATCTTGCCGATGTGATAAAATTCCACTCCGGGGATTGGCTTGAGATATTTCTCCGCACCGGCCAGAAGTGCGTCGACGGCATCAGGCTTTTCCGGGTTCGTCCAAAAAATCACAACATGTGAAAACATGGCGCGGAGCTTAGGCAACAGACCCCGCACTGCAAGCTTTTGCGAAGAAGCGGCGTTTGACTTTACGATTCTGCAAACCCGATGATGCCCGCTCGTCGTCACTCGATAATTTTTTATGGCAAAACCCAAACCAACCGATCTTTCAGCAGAAGATGCCGCACGGCATCAAAACCTCGACAACGCACTCGCCGTCATCACCAAGACTTTCGGTGAAGGCAGCATCATGCGATTGGGAGATGCGCAGGCACAGACGCGGATCGAAGTCATCTCCACCAATTCACTCACACTCGACCTCGCGTTGGGAGTGGGCGGCGTGCCCCGCGGTCGCATCGTCGAGATATTCGGCCCTGAATCTTCCGGCAAAACGACGGTGATGCTCCACGTCATCGCCAACGCACAAAAGGCGGGTGGCGTGGCAGCCTTCATCGACGCGGAACACGCGCTCGACCCCGCCTACGCCAAAAAACTCGGCGTCAATCTTGATGACCTTTTGGTCTCCCAGCCTGATTCGGGCGAAGAAGCATTGACCATTTGCGAGACGCTTGCGCGTTCCGGAGCGTTGTCGGTAATCGTGGTGGATTCCGTCGCCGCGCTCGTCCCCAAAGCCGAACTCGAAGGCGACATGGGAATGGCCACGATGGGAATGCAGGCGCGACTCATGAGTCAGGCGCTCCGCAAACTCACCGCCATTCTCAGCAAAGGCAACACGACCTGCGTTTTCACCAATCAACTGCGCGAGAAGGTCGGAGTCATGTTCGGCAGTCCGGAAACCACGACGGGAGGCAAGGCGCTGAAATTTTACGCCAGCGTGCGCATCGATATCCGCCGCAAAGAAGCCATCAAAGACAGCGCAGGAAATGTGATTGGCAATCATGTGAAGACGAAGATCGTGAAAAACAAAGTCGCGCCACCATTCGCCGAGGCCGAGTTCGACATTCTTTACAATCAAGGGATCAACCGCGAAGGCAGCGTCATCGATGCCGCACTTCGCTACGGCGTGATGGAAAAGAAGGGTGCTTGGATTCAGCACGAAGGCGTGTTGGTGGGTCAGGGCCGTGACGCCACACAAAAGGCACTCGCCGAAAAACCCGATCTCGCCAAGAAGATTACTGACGCGATTTACGAAAAGGCCCGTGGCGGCCCGCCCCCCGCCGTCAAGGAGTAGCCGAAATATCGGCTTCACTTTCCGTCGCGCGTTTCATTACACTTATCCTCATGAATCAATTGTTCATTTTGTCCGCGCTCATTTCCGTGTCGATGGCTGCTATTGCAGCCGAGGGCGACAATGTCACTCCGAGCGGGCCACAAACCGATGGCGCATTCCGCAAGGTGATTCTCGAAGCCGACACGCAAGTCGAAGGCAAGTTCGTTGACACGTTGAAGGATCCGATGGAGCTGGCTGTGACTCCCGACGGCCGCGTGCTTTATGCCCAACGCGACGGCACCGTGAAACTCATCAAGCCCGGCGCAAAAGAGGCGATCGTCATCGCCAAACTCAACACGTTCACTGGTCTGGAAGACGGTCTGCTCGGCATCACGCTGGATCCTCAGTTTGCAAAGAACAATTGGGTTTATCTGAACCGTTCGCTGCCGGAGACGACCAAAGATGCGAACGGCGCCAAGGCCGGCATCATCCGCGTGAGCCGATTCACTCTCACCGGCGACACTTTGGATTTGGCCAGCGAGAAGACCATTATCGAAATCCCCACTCAGCGTGAACAGTGCTGTCATGTTGGCGGCTCCATCGGCTTTGATGGTCGTGGAAATCTGCTCGTGGCCGTGGGCGACAACACGAATCCGTTTGAAAGTGACGGATTCTCTCCGAGCGACAGCCGCCCCGGACGCAGCCCGTGGGACGCGCAGAAATCGAGCGCGAACGCCAACGCTCTCACCGGCAAAGTTCTCCGCATCACTCCAAAAGCCGATGGCGGCTACACCATTCCTGCGGATAATCTTTTCAAGCCCGGCACGCCGGGAACACGTCCGGAGATTTATGCGATGGGCACGCGCAATTCCTTTCGTGTGAGCGCTGATCAAAAGACAGGCTATGTGTATTGGGGCGATGTTGGCCCCGATGCCGGCGGCCCCAATGAGAAACGCGGTCCGGCCGGGTTTGATGAAGTGAATCAAGCGCGCAAAGCCGGCTTCTTCGGCTGGCCCTATTTCGTGGCGGACAACAAGCCCTATGCGAAGATCGATTTTATTGCGCGTGAGCAAAACAAGAAAGAGAACTCCGATTACGACAAGGCCAAGAAAGAGGCCGCTGCCAAGAAATTGCCCGCGCCTGCGAAACCCCAATTCACCGAATTTCCGCCTGCGGAGGCGCGCCTGCATGACCCCCTCAAGCCAGTCAATGATTCAGCGCACAACACGGGCATCAAAGCGCTTCCCCCCGCCCAGCCGGCATTCATCTATTATCCGCCAGGACAAAGCACGCGCTTCCCCGCTGTCGGCAGCGGCGGCCGCACTGCCATGGCTGGACCGATTTATTATTTCGATTCAAAGATCAAATCGGCCCACAAGTTGCCGAAGGAATATGACCACACCCTTTTCATCTACGAATGGTCGCGCAACTGGATCATCGCCGTGCATCTTGATAAGGACGACAACATCGCCAAGAAACCCGATGGCTCACTTTGGATGGAGCAATTCTGCCCGAAAATGACCTTCAAACGCCCGATGGATTTGGAGTTGGGCCCCGACGGCTGCCTTTATCTCATCGAGTTTGGCACCGCATGGGGCAACAACAAGGACACCCAGATTGTCCGCATCGAATTCACAGGCGAAACCAAAACCGCTGCGAAATAGATTTCGGAATCCGGTGCGCAGCGTGCCTGCATCCGTGCGCGGGAAATGAATGATGAAGGCCGACGCCGCACTCACAGCCATCCACACGCTCGCCTCCATCATCGACCGGCTCGATGAGCAGACGCTGTTCGCGCAAAAGCAACCTCTCGAAGTTGAGATCGGCGCGGGTGATGGCTCGTTCCTCGCCAATTACGCGGCGGCCAACCCGCAGCACAATTTCATCGGCATCGAAAGACTCCTCGGTCGACTGCGCAAAATCGACCGCAAAGGCCGGCGCGCAGGATTGCAGAATCTCGCACTGCTGCGAATCGAAGCGTCGTACTTCATCGAATACCTTTTACCGTCGAATGCCGTGCAGGCGATTCACATCTATTTCCCAGATCCGTGGCCGAAGAAAAAACACCGCCGCCACCGACTCATCGCCGCACGCTTCCCGGAAATCGCCAGACAAGTGCTCGTGCCCGACGGCACTGTCTATCTTCGCACGGATGATGCGGATTATTTCGCCCAGATGCAGGAGGTGTTCGCGTCGGCGCTGGATTCATTCGATCCCATCGCAACACCGCCGGAGCTGGCGGCGTTTACCACAGATTTTGAGCGCAGCTTCAATGCGCGCGGCATCGCCACGTTACGCGCGGCGTACCGGCTGAAATAGTTTTCAAACGTCGATCACAGGCCCGTCATCACCCCGTTCGCGACGAGGCGGAACGGGTGCTGATTTGGCTCTGCGCACAGACAGCTTCGAATCTCCGGTGCCTGTCCAGATATTCAGCATGAACGCGACGAGGCTGATGACCAGCCCACCCCAGAATGCCGGCCAGAACCCATCCACATGGAATGGCTCAACCAAATAATCCACTAACAGCAGCAACAGCGCGTTGATGACGAGGAAGAAAAACCCCAGCGTGAGAATCAGCAGCGGAATTGAAAGCAACAGCAGCAAGGGACGAAGCACCGCATTCAACACACCCAGCAACAGTGAGGCGATGAACAACCCCGTCACGCTGTCGTACCGAATGCCCGTGACGACATTGCAAGCGACCAGCACCGCGAGCGTGTTGATCAACCAGCGTTGTAGAAATTGCCTCGTCGGCGATTTCGGTTTTTCTTCTGCACTCATCTTCAAAAATCAATGGGGCGTGGCGGTGATGAAAGCCGACGGCTTTGTTGCATGAATGCCCACCCGCCCGATGCTCGCGGGAACCAGGCAGAATTGTCCGGCGGTCAAAATCATTTCGCAGTTTCCGCTTTGTAAAGTCAGCGAGCCATCCACGACGCCGACGATGAGCGCGGTACGGATTTCAATCCGCGCAGTCCCGTTCGCTTCCAGATGGGTTTCTTTCAATGTGAACGGGCATCCCTCCGGAGTGATTGCGCGCGTTCGGCCGTTTTCAGTTTCGGCAAATCGGACCGGCACGAGCGCAGGTTCGTGGTCATTGAAATCGATCGAGGCGAGGGCTTGTTCGATGTGCAACTCGCGCGGCTTGCCGTCCAATCCAGCACGATTCCAATCGAACACGCGATAGGTCGTGTCGGAATTCTGCTGGATTTCAAATAGGACACTGCCCGCACCGAGTGCGTGAACGCGGCCGCTGGGCAGAAACATCGCATCGCCATGGCGCACGGGAATCCGGTGCACGCACTCCGATACCGTGCCGGCGCGAAGTCGTTTGGCAAAGTCATCGCGCGTGGTGCCAGCGCGGAGACCAGCAATCACCTCCGCATGGTGAGTTGTCTCAGTGAAAATCCATGCTTCGGTTTTCGGTTCGCCATTCAATCGCACGGCCTGCGCAGCGGGCGGATGCACTTGGAGCGAAAGTGCATCGTGTGCATCCAGAATTTTGGCCAGAATAGGAAAGCGGCCACCGATGTCGGCAGCATCACCGAGCAGTTCTGCGCGATGATTTTCCATCAACCAGCGCAGATCGCGCCCGACCAGCGGGCCTTCGGCGACGACGCTGACTGCGCCCGGCCGGTCGGAGATTTCCCACGATTCGCCGATGGGTTCGCCCGCAGGAATCGCCTTGCCATACAGCTCGGCCAGTTTGCGTCCTCCCCAGATGCGCTTCTGGAAGATGGGTTGAAAACTCAGGATGGGAAGGCCGGCCATCGGAGCGCGTCAGGCTGAAACGGGTTCGAGAATTCTGCCGTGCGCACGGAATTTGGCGTATCGGTTGCGCAGGCGATCTTCATTGGGCACGGCCTGCAATTCGTCCAAATGCCGGATAAGCACGGTTCGGAGTGACTGAATGCTGGTATCGTGATCGGTGTGTGCGCCGCCGAGCGGCTCGGGAATGATCTCGTCCACCAATCCAAATTCGAGCAGGTCGTTGGCGGTGATGCGCAATGCGGCTGCGGCCTTTTCAGTTGCCGAGCGGTCTTTCCATAGAATCGATGCGCAGCCTTCGGGACTGATCACGGAGTAGTAGGCGTTCTCCATGATCAGTACGCGGTCACAAACACCGATGCCCAGTGCGCCGCCGGAGCCGCCTTCGCCAATGACAACGGCGATGGTCGGGACGCCGAGCAATGTCATTTCGCGGAGGTTGACGGCGATGGCTTCGGCGATGTGTCGCTCTTCGGCGCCAATGCCGGGATAGGCACCGGCGGTATCGATGAGTGTGATGATGGGAAGGCCAAATTTGTCGGCCATTCGCATCAAACGAAGCGCCTTGCGGTAGCCTTCGGGATGTGCGGAGCCGAAGTTGCGGGCGATATTCTCTTTTGTGTCACGCCCTTTTTGTGTGCCGATGACCATCACGCGGCGGCCACCCAGTCGGGCAAAGCCGCCGACCATGGCGCGGTCGTCGGCGAAAAGCCGGTCGCCGTGCAATTCGGAGAAATCGGTGAAGGCGCGGTGAATGTAGTCGAGCGAGAAAGGCCGTTTGGGGTGTCGCGCCAATTGCACTCGCTGCCACGGAGTGAGCTGGGCGTATATCTGGCGTCGGGTTTCCTCGATCTTCGTCTCGATGCAACGGACCTCTTCCTCGAAATTCAGATCGAGTTTGTGATCCTCCGAGTGGCTGCGCAGCTCGTCCAGCTTGCGTTGAAGGTCGGCAATCGGCTTCTCAAATTCGAGCAGATGCTTCATCCGTTGGCAGGCTAACGGGTCGCCGACGGGTTCGCAACGGGATTCACTTGGTTGAAAATCACCACAGCGAGCCGATGAGGTAAATCTGGCCGATGATGGCCGCTCCGAGCAACAGCCAGAAAAGCCATTCCCGCCACATCAGCTTGCCGGGAGCGGAGGGGCCGAGCTGAAACTGACATTGGATGGTGCTCAGATGAAAGATGTCGCCATTACGGAGCACCGTGGCGGTGGTGACGGGTTGATCGTGTAGCGTGACGGTGCCGTCGGAGAGAGGCTGCAGCAGAATTCCTTTGCCGGGAAGCAGAGTTAACTTGGCGTGCATGTCCCAGATGCCCGGATCCTCCAATCGCAGTTGGGAATTGGCGCTGCGGCCGATGGTGACGGGAAATTGGTTCACCGCAACAAAGTGATTGGTGGCTCGTCCAGAACGGATGATCAGGATGGCGACACAGGGAGCAAACATATCAGTCTTGCCTGTTCGCGCGCCAAAGCAGAATCACTCCGACACCTTGGCAGAAAAGGGTGGGCACCCAGACCAGCCATTCGGGATGGGCAGCGGGTTTGCCGGAAAAACTCAGCCCGAGCAGCATCAGCCCATAATAAGCGGCCATCACACCCAACGCCACGGCGATGCCGATAGTGGTCTCACGGCGTTGCGCGCGGATGGCCAACGGAATTCCAATGAGCGCAAAGGCCAGACATGAAAAGGAGAAGGACACTTTGGAATTGATCTGCACGCGTACGGGCAATGTATCGACCCCGTTTGCCTCACGAAGGGTTCGTTCACGGCGCAATTCGCCCAATGTCATTTTGTCGATGGCTGGCTTGGGAATTGTCTGGCTGACATTCGGCAAGGGAACGGAAATGTTCAACTCGCCGCCGGCAATCGGCAGCCAATCGTCGCCTTCCTGTTTGGCGATTGAATTGGTGGTCTTGACCGTATCGCTGCGCACGAATAGCTGGGCATCGAATAATGTGAACACCATTTCCTTCGCAGAGACATCGATCGTGACACGACCTTTGGCAGCGCGAGTTCGCTGCTTGAGAATGCCCGATTCCAGACGGTTCACCAAAAGGCCATCCAACTCGAACACGTTTGTCTGTCCTACCGCTGCCCTTTTCCGCTCGATGTAGATCACATGATCGGGCAGCTCTGTGAGAAAGGATTTTTCCAGGAGCAGCATCGTTGGGGATTTCGTGGCCGTCCTCGCGGCCATCAATTTCATCTGATGATGACTCCACGGGGCAATTTGCAAATTGATCACAGCCTCAAGTCCGGTCATCACCAAGCTCAAGATCAGTACCGGCAACACAAGCCCGATGAGGCTGATGCCGCCGGATTTCGCTGCGGTCAATTCTTGATCCGCGCTGAAACGGCCGAACACCAACAATACCGAAGTGAGCAATCCCACAGGCAACGCCAGCGAAAGCAGGTAGGGAAACATCAGCAGGATGACTTGCAGAAAATCCATGAACCGCCCGCCTCCAAGCACCAACAACCCGAGCAGTCGGAATGAATCAGCCAAGACCAGCACGCCCGTGTAAACCGCCACGGTGAGGGCTATCGACCTCAGCAACTCGCCCATCAAATATCGCCTCAACGTCCTCATCGCCCGCGCACCGCACGGCCTGCAGACCCTATTCAAGTCCGCCAACTCTGTCACGCCGCGAACCAGCCGCTTGCGCATTTACACCGCGCGCAATGACCGTATTCTCCTGACATGGAAGACGAGGCTTATTACCAAATCGTGTCCGATGAATTGCGCGACAATCAAATCAACCAAGCGCTTTGGACCAAGGCCATCGCCAAAAGCATGGGCGACGAACCCAAGACCAAAGCCGTGTACATCCAGCTCCGCGTCCAGCAACTCATGCAAGAAACGATTCGGCATCGCACCGAATCGGAAGACGCCACACCTGCGCCAGCCAGCGCAATCAATTCCATCCAGGAAAAACTCGGCACCAAAGCCACGCTGGCACTGAAAATCATCGCCATCATCGCGTTGATTCTGGTGATTCTCAATGCCTCACGCATCGGCCAATGGCTGCGAAGCCTGATGGGCTAGCCGCCATCAAAATGAAAGTGGTGGCTGGGGCCGGAATCGAACCGGCGACACGCGGATTTTCAATCCGCTGCTCTACCAACTGAGCTACCCAGCCGGAAAGGTCGGCCAATATCCCCATCGCACAACACTCCGGCAAGCAATTTCAGAGATGCCACAAAATGCTTTGGCTTGACCCCCCGCCTCATTCGTCTTGAATGACACGAAGCAACGATACTCATTCATGGCCACCTACACCTACGAAACCATCCCCAAAAAGTCCGGACAGAAATCGCGCCGGTTTGAAATCGAGCAACGAATGACGGACGCTCCCATATCGAAATGCCCAAAGACCGGCGAACCAGTGAAGCGCGTCATCACCGGCGGATGCGGCAACATTTACCGAGGCACCAGCATTCTTTCCATGAATGTGCCACGACGTAAAAAATAACCTCTCGTGACCCCACGCACTAATCGGCGACGCTTCATTCAACTGACCGCAGGCACACTCGGTGGCGTGCTGACCGGCACCCGCGCCTTTGCCGCTGCAGCCCCACAACGCGCAGCCGTGATCGGGGCGACTGGCCGAGGCGATTACGGCCATGGCATCGATGTCATTTTTAATGGCCGAGCGGGAATCGAACTGGTTGCTCTCTCCGATCCTGATGCCGCCGGCCGAGCCAGAGCCGCCGAAAAGTTAAAAGCTCCCCGCCAATATGCCGATTACCGCGAACTGCTGGCCAAGGAAAAACCGCAACTCGTTGCACTTTGCCCGCGCCAAACGATCGACCGCCACACGATGGCGCTCGATATCCTTCGCGCGGGCGCACACATCTATTCTGAAAAACCTTTCACCAGCACGCTGGCCGAAGCCGATGAACTCCTTGCCGAGTCCGGAAAACGAGGATTGAAAATCGCCGTCGCGCATCAAACGCGCATGATGCCCAACATCGTCCACCTCAAAAAATCGGCCACCGAAGGCCTGCTGGGCGACCTTCTCGAAATCCACGCTTGGGGCAAACAAGATGCGCGCGCAGGCGGCGAGGACATGATGGTGCTGGGCACGCACATGTTCGATCTCATGCGCTTGTACGCCGGCGATGCCACTTGGTGCACAGCGCGTGTCCTCACCAAAGGTCGCGACATCACCGTCGCCGATGCTCGGCTGACCAAAGATTATATCGGGCCTGTGGCAGGCGACGAGATTCACGCTCAATTCGCTTTCGCCAACGGCGTCAACGGCACATTCACCAGCCGCAACGCCATGCGACTGACGACCGGCAATTGGGGAATTGAACTCATCGGCAGCAAGGCGCGCGCAAAAATCAATGCGAACATCCCTCCACGCATTCTCCATTGTCTCAACACCGATTGGAAACCCGATGGCCGAACCGACATCTGGAAACCCATCCCGGGCGACCCCCTCACTGGCACACCTGATTCCGCCAACGGTTTTCCCAGTGCCAACTCTCGACTAGTCGACAACTGGCTCGCTTCAATCGCAGCCAATCACGAGCCCGAATGCAGCGGACGAAACGCCATGAAGGCGATTGAAATGGTGATGGCGGTTTATCATGCCGGACTCTCCGGGCGGCGGGTGGCGCTTCCGCTGGTCGATCGCTCGCATCCGCTGGCGGCGACAAAATAGATTTTCCGAGGGCCGCCATTACTGCTACCACCAATCCGCATTCCAATTATGAAACGACTCCTCCACTCGCTTGCCGCTGTCTTCACCGCCACGTTTATTTCATCCGCCACGCCTGTGCAGGCCGCAAAGACGCTGGATGTTTACTGGATTGATTCGGAGGGCGGCGGCTCGACGCTCATCGTGACTCCCGCAGGCGAAAGCGTGCTCATCGACTCGGGCAATCCTGGCGGACGCGACGCCAAGCGCATCCACAAGGTCGCCACCGAGGTGGCGGGTTTGAAAAAGATTGATCACCTCATCACCACCCACTTTCACATCGATCATTTCGGCGGCGCGCCCGAATTGTCGCAGCTCATTCCCATCGGCACCGTTTGGGACAATGGCGTGACGGAACAAAATCCCGACGGCGGCGCAGCGGCTTTCTGGCTCAAATCCAGCCAGCCCTATCGCACGATGAAGGTGGGAAAGCGCGTCGTGCTCAAACCCGGCGACACGCTGCCGCTCAAGCAGGCCGAGGGCACGGCGAAGATTTCGCTGCGCTGCGTGGTCGCTAAACAGAAATTCATCGACGCGCCAAAGGACGCCAAGCCCAACGAGTTTGCCGCGTTGCACAAGGACAAGGCGAAGGACAATTCCGACAATGCCAATAGCATCGGCGTGGTATTGGAACTGGGCAGCTTCCGTTTTTTTGATGGCGGCGACCTGACTTGGAACACCGAGGCAGCGCTCGTCACGCCCGTCAACCGCGTGGGCACGGTGGATGTTTATCAGGTCAATCACCACGGGCTGGATGTCAGCAACAATCCCGCATTCGTCCGCAGCCTCGCGCCCACCGTGGCCGTGATGAACAATGGCCCGACCAAAGGCACCAGCAAGGAAACCGTGGCCACACTGCGCGGCACGGCCTCCATCAAGGCGATTTATCAGGTGCACAAAAATCTGCGGCCCGGCGAGGAGACCAATACCGACGACAAGCGCATCGCCAATATCGAGGCCGCCGATGGTTGCCCGGCGCAGCATCTGAAAATATCCGTCGCTGCCGATGGCGCCGCTTACACGCTCTTTAATCTGCGGGCAGAGCACCAGCAGACTTTTCAAACGCGCCCGAAGTGATAGACTCCTCCGCGCTGATGCAGAAAGATTATTCGATGGCCGGTTACGTGCGTCCCGAGCTGGAGACTCCCAATGGAGCCAAACGGATTCTCCTGCATTCCTGCTGTGCGCCCTGCGCGGGCGAAATCATGGAGGCGATGGTTGTTTCAGGAATCCAGACCACGCTCTTTTTCTACAACCCGAACATCCATCCGCGTACCGAGTACGAGTTGCGCAAAGAGGAGAACATCCGCTTCGCCGAGAAGCTCGGCATGCCTTTTGTGGACGCAGATTATGACACCGACAACTGGTTCGCGCGCGTGAAAGGACTGGAGATGGAGCCTGAACGCGGCGCGCGTTGCACGGCGTGCTTCGACATGCGTTTTGAGCGCACGGCCCTCTACGCCGCCGAGCATGGTTTTAATCTCATCAGCAGCACGCTGGGCATCTCGCGCTGGAAAGACATGAACCAGATCAACACCAGCGGCACTCGCGCCGCCGCGCGCTA
>CAMDOH010000046.1 GCA_945903605.1 Akkermansia muciniphila | reverse complement strand
AGGCCGACGAGGATGAGCCGCACGCCGAGATGGAAGTCGGTCATGGTCCACACTAGTGGCTTGATGAATTGCGGCACCAAGTGGTTCGGCCGCTCGATGGGGCCGGCGATAAGCTGCGGAAAGAATGAGAGGTAGGCCGCAAACGTCACCACATCGCGCACCGGTTCGGCTTTGCCTCGATAAATATCAACCGAATAGGCGATGGACTGAAATGTGTAGAACGAAATCGCCACCGGCAGGATGATGTGCGGAAGCGTCCAGCCGGGCTCCCAACCGAGTCGCGCGCAGAACGCGAGGGCGGGATCGGCAAAGAAGTTGAAGTATTTGAAGAAGCCAAGGATCGCGAGGTTGGTGAGGATGCTCAGCAACAAAAAGGCCCGACGCTGCGTGGCCGCTGCCGATCGCCAAAGCGCGACGTAAAGGAGGGTGAACAGAACTGGGAACACGACGGCCGCACCCAGAATCCAATTGTTGAATGGAGCCGCGCTCGACTGCTGGAAAATCTGTTGCAGCACAGGAAAGCCGGCAATCCAAACTGCGGGCAGACACGCGATGGCGAAGACCTTGGCTGGCGGAAACCGCTCGCGCGCGATGGCCAAGCCGCAGAAGTAGTCAATGGCCGTCGATGTCAGCAGCAATGCAAGAAATCGCGCATCCCAGCAGCCGTAGAAGGTGTAGCTCGCTCCGAGCAGGAGCCAGATGCGCCCGCGCCAAGGCAGGCGCCAATAGAGAAGTACGACTGCCGGAAGAAACAATGCGTATTCCCAAGAAGTAAACGACATGGCTGTGCTTTGGGAATGATTAGTCGCGGCCAGTCAATCCCTGCCTACGCGCCATTTTCGAGAAGGCTCCGCTCTTTTGAAGTAATTCCTGATAGCCACCCTGTTCAACGATGCGGCCTTCGGACATCACGATGATGTGATCCATCATCGCAAGAGTTGAAAGCCGGTGCGCGATGCAAATGACAGTGCGGCTTTGTGAAAGCTGGTCGATGACATTCTGCACTTCCGTCTCGGCGTTGGAATCGAGCGATGCCGTGGCTTCGTCCAGCAACAGGATGGGCGCGTTGCGAACGAAGGCGCGCGCGATGGCCAACCGCTGTCGTTGTCCGCCGGAAAGGGTCATGCCGCGCTCGCCGATTCGGGTGTCGTATCCTTGAGGCAGTTGCATGATGAATTCGTGGGCGTAGGCTTGCTTGGCGGCCGACTCGACTTCGGCACGTGTGGCGTTGGTTTTTCCACAGGCGATATTTTCAGCGGCGGTTTGATCAAAGATCACAACCTCTTGGCTGACCAAAGCAATCTGCTGACGCAGTTCGTGTTGCTGGATTTCACGAAAATCCAGTCCATCGATTGTGATGCGTCCATCGGTGGGATCGTGAAATCGAAGCAGCAAGTTCATCAATGTGCTTTTCCCAGATCCACTTTCTCCGGCAATTCCCAGTTTTTTGCCATGCGCGATTTCCAAATTCAACTGGGTGACGACGAGGCGTTCTGCATAGGCAAATGAAACATTTTCAAATGCGATCTTCCCGCGAAACTGAGCCAATGGCTTTGGCTGCGACGGATCTCTGACAGTCGGTTGTTCGCTAAAGATGGCAGCGAGCCGATCGATTCCGAATCGTGTTTGTTGAAATAATGCGTGCAATAATGAAACTCGCTTCAAGGGGACCATAATCAGAATGACGCCGGCCATGAATCCTGCAATGTCCGAAACACTGACTTGGCTGTGTATCGAATAAACAATCAATGCACCAAACCCGATCATGGCGATGGTTTCAATGATCGGGTTGATTTGCTCTTTGGCTTGTGCCTGTTTGACTCCAAATTTGACTAGCTGGTTTGACAGACCACGAAAACTCGCAATCTGTCGGTCTTCTAATCCATAAGCCTTGATCAATCGGATTCCGCTGAGCGCTTCAATCAAAAGGCTAGATTTGGCAATCCCGACTTTAATTCCAGAAGTGGCGCTTCGACGAAGTTTCCTGCCAAGGGCAATCATCGGCAAAGTGCATAGCGGGAGAAAAAACAAGGTGAACACCGCCAGTTTGAAATTGATGAAACACAACGAAACTAAAACACTCACAATCGTGATGGGCTCTTTGACGGCATCTGAAATGCCAAGACTCAAGCAACGGTGCAGCGAAGCGGTGTCACCATCCACTCGCGTCACCATGTCGCCCATGGTTGCCTTGTTGAAATAGCCCAAGGACAGCGAGGTCAACTTCCGCAGGACATCCACCCGAAGATCATTGATCACCCGTTCGCCAACCCAAGCCAGACAATAGCTGCTGAGGAATCCCAGATAACCTCGCAGTGCCACCAACAGCGGAAACAACAACATTCCGCCGACGACTTGTTGCCAATCCAATGCCCGGCCAGCAAGCGGCAGCCACGGATCGATCCAAACATTGAGTGAATGATTCAACGACTCAATGAAACCCGGCAGCATATTGCCCCCCAGTTCGGCAGTTGGAGAATTCGCTTGCGCGCTCACGCGTCCGATTATTGTTTTGGTGCCCCAAACAAAACTGGCGTTGACCAGACCGAACAGAACCCCCAATGAAATCCCAGCAAAGAGTCGCCCCCGATACTTCTTCAAGTAAGGCCAGCCGAACCGGATGATGTTTCTCAAATTACCCATCGCTCAAATTCAAAACGACTGAATAGAAAATGTATCGCGCAACGGCAGAGTCCAAGAACAAAGTGAATCCTCAGCAGAAATTCCGAACGGAGTGGTGCCCCGGCTAGGACTTGAACCTAGAACAAACAGATTAAGAGTCTGCTGCTCTACCATTGAGCTACCGAGGCGACTGAAGCGGTGTTTATAGAGCCAGTGCAATTTTCCGGCAACAATTTTTTGGTTCGTCTGGAAGCTGCCTCACCAGTTGTACGGATCGGGATTCGCCTTACGGAAAGCGATCCACGCGTTCTCGGCATTGGTGGAATCCCGCATTTGTGCCTGCACCAAATTGTTCGCTTCAGCCCAACTCTTCTCTTTCAACGCCAGATTGGCATCGGCCAATTTGAATGCCTCCGTCTCCTTTGCCACCAGATTTTTCGCCTCCGTTTGCGTTATACGTGATGCTTCCTCCTTCAACGCCGCCACTTGAATCCCCTTCTCGGCTGCAACTCTCAGTTCCGTCGCGCGGCGAAACACTGTCTCCTTTTCTTCGATTGCTTTACGAATTTCAGTGCGTGTCAATTCCAGCGCCGCATCTGCCTTTTCGGTTTCTTTTGTCGTTGTCTCTTTCACTTGTTTGAGTGACTCCATTGCCAGTTGAATGGCTTTGGGAATCCCTGCGTCCAGCGCCAGTTTCAGTTTCGCTTCCACTGTTTCCACGCGTTTCATCCGCGCCTTCGCCTCTGTCATTTTGGTGGTCTCGATGGATTGAAGCTTTGCATTGCCGAGTGTTCGAGCGGTATCCAGTGTTCGTTGTGCGACGGTCAATTCCTTTCCGAACGCAGTTGTCTGTTCAATGGCTTTCCGGTGCGCCTCTTTTGCCAGAGCGAGTTCGTTGTCGCGTTTTTGCAATTCGCCAGTCGCTTTGTCCAAAACCACCTTCGCAGCAGTCCGCGCTTCGGATGCCACCATTTTTTCGCGTTCACTTGCCGTCAAGGCCGCACGCAGCAAAGGTAGTTTCACAATCGATTCTCGGATGACCCGGCGATGATTCACGCCGACCCGATGTGTCTGCGCGTGTTGAGTGGCGAAATGCGACAGTGAATCGGAACGGTATTTCCACAATTCACGCTGCGATACCGTCGCCTCTTCCCAACGAAGGAGTGCGTCGGACAACAAATCGGATGCGGGAGCGTACCGGATTTCAACGAGTTGATCGCGCGACACACGACGGCCACCAAAGAATGATTCCGGCAGCAAGATTCCACCCGCATCGATTGTGGCAGCGGAGGTCAGCCAGCGACTCCCGTTCCGCAGATGTAGCGAGAACGGCACCTTTGCCGATGTCGGCTTGTCGAGCAACGCCGCCGCGGCCTCGCCATTCAGATCGATCTGGCGCAATCCGAAGAGCACTGATTCAAATCGAATCCTGTCTGCTTCGATTGATTTGATTTTGCCTTCCACATAATCGCCATTTCGCAGCAGTACTCCCGGCTTACGTCCGCGCAGTTTCTGCACTTGCTGCGATGACAACGCCTGAAATAACAACGCGGAGGAATTCACGACTGTCAGCGTCAGATTCGTCGGCGCATTCGCCATCACGACTTTGGTGTCATCCATTGATTCGATGTAGCCGGCAAAAAAGGTGCCCGACCACGACATCACTCCCGGCGGCAAAGCCCAGCCATCGGCCAGAGCCGTCTGCAACATCGTCCCCATCTCCATCGGACCGCTCGCACTGAGCACGGTGTTGGTGAAACCCGGCCCGCTCCATTCGATCGTCAACCGCTCATCGCCGCGTCCTTCGAAATAACCCACCTGAAAACTATTCGTCCCCGCCTGCAGATCGATTCCCCCTTCCTTCACAGAATAGGTATGAACTCCATCGTGATCGATCACCTGTTGGTTGCGGATTTTGAGATAGGAACCTTCATCGGATCCCAACTTGAATGAGTAGCGGCCTGCCTTTGGTAGCCACAGCGTACCCTCGTAGAGCATCGCGAAATAATCGCTCTGGCCAGCGACTTGTAAATCAAGCGTGCGCCCCGTCATTCGCCCGCTTTTGGCGGGATTGAGCAGAGCGAAGTCCGGCATCTTCAACCAACTGCCGTGATAAAATTTGTAGGTGAGGTCGTAGAGACCTGCCACTCGCTGTTCAGCAGGAACGAACGCCAAACGGTTCGTTTGTGCCGGATCGAATTCGACTCGCTTGATTTGAGCTTGGGAGAATTGTTGCGGTGCACCATCGGTTTTGCGCAACTCAATCCGGCCATCGGCGAGAAAAACCGCCAGCCCTTCGATCCGCAGTCCGTCGCGAGTTTCCAGCACATCAGCTACTGCATCTGGAAGGCTGAGTCCGGCCAGAACGGCCACCAACGAAATGAAACAATTCCTCAGCAACATCGCCCGCCTACTTTTGGTAGAGAGGAATGTACTGGTAGGGCATGGCGAGAATCATAGTGTACACCGCCGTCGAATAGACCACACCGACCCCGCCACGGCTGTTCGATTCCCAACGATAAGTATCCCCCTCCTTCTTGACTTCCTTCAGGAGGATGGCCTTGGTTTTTTCATTCCACTTTTTCCAAGTCTCGCCGCCCATCATGTACTGCGCCGGCGCCGCATAAAAATTCCCGTAGGCAAACCACTGCTGATCGGTTGTCTGCTGCTCGAAGAGGTATTTGGAACCAGCCTTCACAGTTGGGTCGTCGTACAGGCCACAGACTTGCAGCGAATAAATTGCCGCAGCCGTGCGCGCAAATCCCGGCGAATTTCCAGGCTGATAACCAAATCCGCCCGACGAAGGATGATAGCAATTCTTCACATACTTCACCGCGTCATCGATCGTCTTTTGAGGCACCTCGATCCCCGAATTCTTCGCCGCCCGCAACGCGACCACTTGCAGCACAGTCACTGAAATATCTGCATCACGCGCCACCGGACGGTAACGCCAGCCGCCCTCGTCGTTCTGGCTGGAGATTATCAACTTCACTGCCTTCGCCAATTTCGCGCGCAATGCCGCTGACTTCGTCTGCCCATAAGCCTCCGCCAGAGCAATCGTCGCCACGCCGTGTCCGTACATGTACTGGCCCAAATGCCCGTCGCCATAAATACCGTCCGGGCCAATCGAGTTCATCAGATAGTTAACGCCATTGAGAACGTTTTTCCCATAAACCCCTTCGCCGGGCAAATTGCCAGCAGCCAGAAACGCCATGAGTGTGTAGCCCGTGATGGCCACCGGATATTGCTTCTCCATTCCGGACGCGCCCCATGCTCCTGATGGCAGTTGCACCGTCGCCAGATATTTCAAAGCGCCGTTGATGACCTCTTCAGATTTCGCATCCACGACAACATCATCGCCCGGACGCGGTGCGGCGAAAATGTCAACCGGCGTCGACCATGCGACGCAGAAGGCAATAACCAAGAAACGATACATCTTGAAGACCGCTTAGCGGCGGCCCGTGGTGTCCGATAGATTTTTCAAGAACTGCTCAACGAGCGAGCCGAATTCCTGCGGATATTTTTCACCGTGTGATTGCAATAATGCCTCGCGCTCACGAGCCGGCAACGAGAGGAAACGGCTGTTCCCCTTCAAATCCTTGCGCTGTCCATCCAATCCACCAGTGCCAGCAAAATTGCCTGCGTCGCCAGTTCCTTTCGGCGGCGGCGTTCCTTTGCCTGGCTCTTTGCCTTTACCCTGACCTTGACCCTGGCCTTCCCCATCCTTGCCCTCGCCTTGTCCGGATTGAGCAGCCTGCTTTCCAGCGCCACTTTGCGATAGAGCCAGTGCCGCTGCAGCTTGTGCCAATGCCTGTTGCGCCTCGGCAGCATTCGCTGCAGCCGGTGGGGCATTGTTCGCCATGGCCTGCGCAGCAGCGTCCGATAATGCAGCCTGCGCCGCTTGGAGCGCCTCTGCGACTTGTCCTGGTAACGGCCCTTGCGTACCAGCGGCAAACGGCTCAATCGCCTCTTTGGCGGCGGCGAGCGCTTCGGCGGCGGGTTGTGAATTCAGCGCGGCGAGTTGCTCCGCTTTTTCCATCAATTGCTTTTGCTTTTCACCCAACTGCGGCAATGCGGGCGACGGTTCTTGTCCCGCTGGCGGATTTCCTTTGGCTTGATCAATCGCTTTCGCCGCTTCCTTCATGGCACCGATGGCCTCGGGCAGATTGTTCTTGCCGAGTTGATCGGCTGCTTTTTCAGCTGCTTGTTGCGCAGCGGCCACCTGCGGCTGATTCGGCGTTTCTTTCGCCATCTTGCCAAGGTCATCGGCAATCTGCTTTTGCTGTTCCTTCAATTGCTGCGCAAGTGCGGCCGGTTTCTGAAGTTGAGCTTGGGCTTCGTTCAGTTTCTGTTGCGCCTTGTCGATAGCTTCTGCGGCTTTCGCCATCGCCTCGCCGTCATTCGGCTTGGGCTGTCCCAGTTGCTCTGCGAGTTCGGCTGCCTGTTGATCGACTGCTTTTTTGGCGGCTTGCAAATCCGCCAGCGCATTGGCTTGTGGGGGACGCGCGGCTTGCGCATCGGGTTTCTGGAGCTGCCCCTTGGCTGCTTCCATGTTTTCTTCCGCCTTTTTCAAAGCTTGATTGGCCGGAGCAGGCGCGTTGGCTTCCATGGCCTCCTTCGCAGCCTGCGCCGTTTCCTTGCCGAGTTCGGCCTGATTTTTCGCCTGCTCTTTGACGTCTGGTTTGGCGGCATCGGGCTTGCCCGCGTCAGGCTTCGCGCTGTTTTTATCGGGCTGATTCTTGGCCTGCATCTCGGCGGCTTTTGCCGTGTCAAAATTGAGATCCTGTTGTTTCTCGATCAACTTCGCGAGTTTCTGGCTTACCTTTTCAAGTGCGGCTTTTTCCTGCGCGGCCTTTTCCAATTGCGCGAGTTGCTCGGCCAGTTGCTGCTCTGCTTTGCTCAAGGCATCGATGGCGGCTTGCTGCGGCTCGGGCGCCTGCTTGTTTTGAGCGAGCTGATCTTCGGCCTTCTTCATTTGGCGAGCGGCTTCGGCGATGGCCTTGGCTGCCTCGGGCGCGGTTTGAGCGGCTTTTTGCTTCACTTCATCGGTCTTGTTTTTGACCTCGGCCTGTTTCTCGGCTTGCTTGGGAAGTTCGGCGGCTGGTTTTTCCGTCTCTTTCTTGATGGCTTCTTCAGCCTTCTTGAGTTGCTGAACTTGTTCGAGCAATTCCTTTGTGCTGGCGACTTTGTCCTGCGGTTTATCGCGTTCCATTTTCGCCAACTGCTGTTCGAGTGTTTGCTTGGCAGCTTCCATTTTCTCGAGTGCCTCGGCTTGTTTTTCGGTGGCCTGTTGCTTGGCGTCCGGAGTGGCTGGCTTGTTTAACGCGGCATTGGCTTGAAGTTGTTTCTCGACGCTCTCTTTGAGTTGCTCGGCGGCGGGCGCAACAACGGGCTCGACGTCTTTGCGGATGGAATCGGTGCGGTCGGCAAGTGCGCCTTGTTTGGCTTCAACTTCTGCCGTGGGAGTTTTGGCAACCTTCGGGTCGGCTGCTTTCGTTTGCTCGATGATCTGCTTTTGCTCGGCGATCGTTTTCTCAAGCGCGAGGATGGCTTGGCGAATGACTTCGGCTTTGTCGCGGTTGGGAGAGAGAAGTCGGGCGATGTCGAACAGCAAATCGCGTGATGACTTTTCATTGCCGGCGGCGCTGAGAAGATTGCCGGATTTCAAATCGGTGGTGGCGGTGTTTTGGGTGTCGGCGAGCTTTCCCTGCTCCGCGTGTGCCAACGCATTCTTCGGGCGCGGCTCGGCGACTGGATCCATATCTTTGGTCAATTTGGCGAGCCGGACAATCAGGAGCTTGGTTTCTGCTCCGAGTGAATCTTGCTCGCTGTGCTGAAGCTGGAGTGAGATGTCGCGAGGACGAGTGGAGTTGGTGCGAACGCGCTTTTCCAAATCGACGGCTTCGCGCAAGTTTCCGTCCTGTCGATTGGCCAGTAGCGCAAATGCGACGGCGAGCTGGTTGATCGCTTGTTGGCGCTGGTATTCGAGCAGGAGCTGACGAAGCTGCAGTGATACGTTTTTCTGTCCTGCAAATGCAGCGAGTGCGTTTTCAGTGGCCTGCTTGCCATCGGGAGAAACGCGGGCGCCACGGAGAAGTTCAACAACGCGCTGGATCTGGTCGGCGCTGAGTTTTCCGAGCACTTTCTCGATGGCGCGGAGGATGTCCACATCGTCGCCTTCAAGCCCGTTGCGCTCATATTCTTGAACGACGTTGCGAAGCAACTGGCCAACGCGCTCTGTGGAAATGCGGATCTGGTCCTGCCGCAGTTCCTGTTGCAGAAGTGTGTCGGCGAGGGGTTGCGCTGCGTCGGCTGCAGAAATCATCCAAAATACAACTGTGCACAGCCCGAGAGTTAATAGTTTTCGCATATGAATATGATTTTCCCGTTCTTCCTCTGTTTTAGCAGTTACCAACAGAGCTGGCCAGTCCACATTTCGACGGCAGGGATTTATTTTTGTTCAGCCTTCTCGCGAATCAATTTGCCAAGTCGCTGATTTAGTTTCTCCTGATCGCCAGCGGCTTCGCCAATGCTTCCGAGAAAGTCTCCAGCTCGATTGAGTAGGTCAGCGCGCTTTTCCGCGTCGCTCACCACTTTGACCAGATAATGGGCGCTCTCGCCGATGCTCGGCCCAGTCACATTGTTATTATCTGTCACGACGATCCAGTACTCCACATAACTCCCCAGTGGCACTGCGGGTTTGATCGTGTCCAGTCGCCATTCATAATGATTGCGCAACACACTGGCGCTTTCGGGTAGTTGCAAGTCGCGTGATTGCACCGGGCCACCTTCCACGGAGAATCGAAATTCAATCCGGCTGAACCCAAAATCGTCTGTCACCTCGAAACCCACCGGCAACCGCGCGCGCTGCGTCACCATCTCTTCTTTGCGTTCGGGGTAAGTGATGCGCACTTGCGGCGCACGATCGGGCAACACATCCACGCGATAAATCGCCTCGTCGCGTGAAGTGAATCCATCGCTGTCCATGAGATGCACGCTGAATCCGGATAAAGCCAGATTGGTGATCGACAACGCGCCAGCGAGCTTGTTTCCCTCGCGCAATCGCAACGCAACCTCGTTGGGCGCGCCCTCCGGCAAACCGTAAAGTCGAATGACTCCGCTCTTCACCGCCTTGTTTGGCTCGATGTCCAAATGCAGTTCGCTACCGGCCAACAACGCCAAGTCACCCAAGGCCCGGGCCGTCGTTTCCAGCCCGGTATATTTCGGAAACACCTGACGACAATTCACCGAACGCACCGCCGGCCGTGGCACAACAGTCACTTTCCCTTCACGACTGCGACCGTCATTGAGACGGAAAATAAATTTGAAACTGTCCTGTACCCCAGTGAACGTCTTCTCGAACACGGCGTTTCCGCCCGCACTGGGTTCCAGCGAGAATTCTCCCGCGCGACCACTCTCAAACTTCACATTCAATTGTCCGAGCGAAGGGATGACTCCCTCCGCGCGCGCGCGCAATGTGACATCTTCTCCTCGTGCCACACGCAAATCCAGTTGATCCACCATCACACGCGTCTGTCGCGGCACAGGAATATCCACCAGAAACGCACGCTTCAGCAAATCCTTCGCATCCTCGCCGAGCCATCCAAATAATCCCGCGCCCAATGCCAACGTCATCACCGCCGCCGACACCGACTTCCAGAACCTCCCCGTGCGAATCACTCCGTCCAGATCCGAAACGTCGGACAGCTTTTCCGTCTCCTTCACCAACGAATCGATCAGCACGCCCGAAGTGCCGTCCGGCACAGATCCCGCCAATTGGATGGACGCAATCAGACGCGTCTCAAAAATCGGCCGCGCCACTTCTACCATCAACGCCACCGCATCATCATCGGGCTGGTCCACACTGGGTCGATAAACGTAGTGGTACAACACATGTGCGACCGCAAGGAAATCAATCGTCAACAGCACCGCACGGATCCATCGCGGCAAATCCAAAAGCCAGTCCGCCGCCATTCCCGCCAGCAACGCGCCCGCCCCCAGCGAAATCGCCCATCCCAATCCCGTGCCGCAACCAACGCTCGTCAGTTTGCGACGCACCGCCGCGAGCCGGAACGCCAATCGCGCCCGTCCCTCGTCTGCTTTGGTAAGTCCCAGCGTGCTCATTTCAGATACGTCAACTTTCGCAGCACCCATTCCGTGGTCACCATCAAAATAATCACGATGAAAAACAACATCGACGACCAAAGCTCAACCTCCATCGCCGAACGCGCCAACACAGGGAGCGGATTGATTTTGTCCGGCAAGCCCGCCAAATCTTCCTCGCGAAAAAACCCGCCGCCCGTTGCCGAAGCCAGATCGCGCAGCAGTCCTGCGTTCATCGCCGTCTCAGTGAACTCACGCCGCGACTCCGTCACCGCAAATCCGACTTTCACATCGGGATCCGAGGCCACTTGTATCTGGTAATTACCCGACGCGGGCGCGATGAAATCGCCGCGATAAATCCCCGGCTGATCGGGAACCTGTCGCAGCGGCACTTCCGTCTGCACGGCGGAATCACGTAATTGGAAATGCGCTTTCACCACCGGATCGAGCAATGGCTCGAATCCTGCCGTGTACAACCGCGCGTGAACTTTCACCCGTTCACCCGTCTGAAAATTCTGCCGGTCCAGAGTCAGTTGCGTGCGTTTGGAAACTCCCAACAATCGCGGCAGCGCCATCCGCTGCACGATCTGCCCCCACAACGTCGTGTATAAAGGATCGCCCACGTTTTTTCGCCAGCGCCATGAATTATCCGTGCCCACGTAGAGCACCTGCCCCATCCCATATTGTTGCGATGCCATCACGGGCATCTTGCCGTAACGCGTGGCCTTTGCGGGATCTGGATCCACGAGGAGAACTTCTGCGGCGGGCTTCGCCCTCGTCACTTTCGCGGCCCAATAGATCGGCGGGATTTCCGCCCAGATTTCGCTGCTCCGTTCTTCCTTGTCGGCTAGTCGCAACATCGTGCTGGCCTTGCCCGCCGGCGTGAGTTGCAGGCGCAATGGCTTGTCCATCGTCACTTCGTCCGCAGTCAATGACGCTGATCGGACCGCATCAAATTCCACCGGCAGCATTTTCTCAAGTGGCGTGTTGCGACAGGCCCACGGATTGGAATTGCGACCCGCAATAAAAACCAGCGAGCCTCCAAAACGCCCCACGAATTCATGCAGATTTTCCAGTTGCGTGGCCCCGATCAGTTTCGGATCCACATCACCCCAAATCACAACGTCGTACTGGAAGAGCTTCTCGCGATTTGCCGGAAAGGCGTCGAGAAACGGCGAACCTTCGATTTGTGAGATGGTCGTGTCGCCCTCCAAAAGCACCGTCTTGAATTCGATGCGGCGATCGCGCATGAACATTGCCTGCAGATAGCGGTAATCCCAGCGCGGCGATTGCTCCACGAGCAACACGCGGATGCGGGAATCCACCAGCCGCAAACGTTGCTGGCGCGAATTGTTGTCCTTCACGATTTCGTCGTTTCGCGGCTCGATCGACGCGACCAGATCAAAATCCCCCAGCTTCTTCGGTGTGAATCGTAGCGAGTGTACCTGTTCCCCATCGGCCTTGAGTTCCACTTTTTCGCTGGCGACCTTTTCATCGTTGAGTTTCAACACCAGTTCGGCGGATTCACCGGCCAGTCCCTGTGAACGCACCCGGACGTTGACCAACACTTCGTCGCCCACAAACGCCACTTCCGGCGAACCAATCCCTGTCAAAATAATATCGCGCGGAGCTGCCACGCCGACGCCGTAAAAGAACAGCGGCAGCTTATCCTGACGGAATTGTGCGGCCAGTTCGCGCGGTTCCAAACCGAGATTATGTCCACCATCGGTCACAACAAAAACTCCCGCCAAAGGCTGGCCGCGACGTTGATTGACCACCTCGCGCAATGCCTCACCGATCGCCGTGCCCGAACTTTCGCTGCGCAGTTTCGCGACCCAAGCCGTGTCCGTCACAGCGTTTGTCCCGCGTTCGCTGCGTTGTGAAAGCTCGCGAACTCGATTCCCAAATCCAAAGGGAATCACATCAAACCGCTTTTCCAAACGGGCGAGCAGATTGTATTGCTGGTTCGTCAAAATGGCCTGCGCCAAAAGTAGCCGCGCCCGATTATCCAACTCGGCAGCGCGGCCGGCGGGCACTTCTTGAATCAATCCGTTGGTGGCATTGAGCAGACCCAGAGCCATTCCCGCGCGTTTGAGATCGGCGATGTCCGTTCGCGGATCTTCAATCCCCATGCTCGCGCTTTCATCGACCAGCAACAGCAGCGATTGACGGAGCCGGTTCTCAATCGTGAGCGAAAGCACTGGCCGGAGCAGCAGCAGCAATAAGAGCGCGAGGAAACCCCAGCGCAGACCTAGCAGACAATATTTGCGCGTGCGGGATGTCTCTTCGGGCACCCAACGATAACTCAGCCACGCCAACGTGCCGAGCACGGCAGCGAGCAGAATAAGCCAGCCCCAACCAATTCCTCCATGGAACGAAATATCGATATCGGCCAAGCGGCTTGCTTGTTCCAACTTGAGGCCGAGTAATTTGAGAATCGTCTCGCTCATGCTTATTTCGGTCGACTGAATCGTTGTGCCAGCCACGTCTCCAATCCGGCGAGCATCAACACCGCCAATGCCAGCGGCAGCCACCATTCAGCGCCCACCCGGCTTTTCTCAAGTTCGGCTCGCAATGAAAGTTCTGGTGACGCCTTGAACACTCTGGCGACCGCATTCAGTTTCGTCCATTGATCCGGCGCGAGCGGGTCGAGATTCGACTCGCGAGGATCCGGCTGCGCTGCAAAGCGGATGGGTTGTCCTTCCAGCGCCACTTCGTAAAGTCCCGCTGTGTGAGTGCCGCCGAGTTGCAATTGAGCCACGCCTTCGACCATTCCCACGCGTCCGGAATCCGTCGCGCCCGCGGGTCGGTTCGGCGCGCTGACTTTGAAGGGAGCATCGGCAAGATCGGCGGAAAGTCGGCGAATGAACGGCTCACCCACACGCAAATTCAAATCCTCATCCTGCCTCTGTACCAGCCAGCCCAGCATACGGTGCATCAACGGCAACACCGCCGGGCGCACCGGCATGTCGCTCCAACTGACATCCGCCGTGCTGGTGAATTGGATGACTCGGCCCAAACCAAAATCACGCTCGAGCACTGCCGGTTTTCCATCCGCATATCGCAACACAATGCGCGTGGTGCCTGCCTCTTTCGAACCTGCGACAGCCGCAGGCAGCCCCACGGGTGTGCGACGGAAGAAACGCGCCGTGCCCAGTGTGCCGATATCAGGATTGTTCCAAAGCGCGACGACGGGATGCTCGTACTGCTTCGACTGTAGTTGGAAGAAAACCGCCTCCTGATTTTCCAACCCTTCAGGCTCCTGATATGTAGCCGGGAGCAACGAGTGTTGCGTGACCAACTGATCATTGTAGTACGCTGTGTTGATCTTCGATCCTGGGAAAATCATCAGACCGCCTCCTTGGCGCACGAAGGCGACGAAGGCTGTGGTGAGCGGGCCCGTCAGTTCGCGAACATTCGCGAGCGCCACGACATCGTAACCCAACAACGAAAGGTTGGGCAGCTCTTCGGTGACGACGGTCGTGATTTTGATGAAATAATTATCGCGCTCAGACTGCGGCACCGGCGCGAGCACGTGTTCGAGAAAAAACGTCTCGTCATCGCGTGGCTCTTTGCCCGGCTCACCATTGATGAGCAGCACGCGCACTTCGCGCAGGGCGCGAACGACCACCGTGCGCCGATCGTCCGCCGGCAAGCGGTCGCCACCCAATAGCCGTGCTGTGACAGCGTGAAAACCATCCGCGCGCAGTTTGGTGAAAAGCGTGACACTCGTCGTGGCACCGGCAGGGATCGCTGGCAGCGTGATTTCGTCGCTGGGCGCTTCGTCGCCCACCTGGAGTTGGATGCGAACGTCTTTAGCGTCGTCAGCGCCGTGATTGGCGACTTGCACATCGAATCGAAGCGGCTGGTTGACCGGTGTGAGACCGCCTGCGGGCGAAAGTCCGCTGATGCTGAGGTTGCGATCCACGCGCCGACCGACAACGATGACATGACTTTTGATCTCATCTTTGTTCTCGCCGAGGGTCTGTTCGATCTGCGCGATTTGTCGCCAGCCGATGGATTGGTCGTCGGTGATGATGAAAACTTCTTTGCGAAGCGCGGCGCGGCCTTTGAGTGTTTCGATGGCGGCTTTCACAGCGGGAAGCAAATCGGTTCCGTGATCGGACATTGTGGCGGACTCGACGGCGCTGCGGGCTTGGGCGAGATCGTGTGTGGGTTCTTGAATCAACGGTTGGACAATATCGGACGCCAGCAACAGTGCCGTGGCGGAGCCGGGCGGCAAGGCATCGAGCGCCTGCTTGGCGGCGAGGCGCGCTTGGTCAAACCGAGTTTCAACTCCATCGGTTGCGCCCATGCTCAATGAATTATCGAGCACGATGACGGCGGTGACCTTCGATTGGCCGAAGGGATCGCTCTGGGCCATTCTCATCGCCGGCCGTGCCAGCGCGAGGGCGAGCAGCGCGAGAATGAGGCAGCGCAGCGCGAGCAAAATGAAATCTTCCACCTGCATGCGGCGCTGATTTTGGTCGACGCTCACTTTGAGGAAACGCATCGCCGCCCAAACGACCTTGCGGAATTTTCTGCGGTTGAGCAGATGGATGATGACGGGAATGGAAACCGCTGCGAGGCCAAACAGCAAAAATGGATTGAGAAAACCCATGTCGCGTTACCTCCGTTTGAGCGTGCGCTGGCGGAAAGCGAGGTAGCCGCCAAGAAGATCGGCCACGGAGCGGCCAGTGTTGGCGAGAACGTAATGGACTTGGTTTTTCTCGCAGCCTTCGCGAACGCGGGCGCAAAACGATTCGACTTCCTTCATGTACGTGCGCCGGATTTCAGCCGGTCGCGTGAGAATCTTCGGCACGCGTTCGAGTCCTTCGAACTCGACCAGTCCGTTGAACGGGAAATCGAGTTCATGTGGATCCATCACATGAAAAAGGATGACTTCGCTGCCACCGAAGCGCAGGTGCTGGATGCCTTCGAGAATTTTCGCTTCATCATCGAACAGATCAGTGATGAGGATGACGATGCCCTTGCGACGGATCTGGCGGGCGAGACTGTCGAGTACCAGTCCGATATCGGTGAGGTCCGAGGGTTTGAAGTTGGCCAGGCGCGTGAGCAGTGCGGGCAGTGTGGCGCGGTTGTCGCTTCGTGGGGAATAGTCCTTCATGGACTCGTCGAAAATGCCGAGGGCCACGGCGTCGCGCTGGTTCAGGATGAGATAGGAAAGACAGGCGGCGAGGACTTTGCCGTATTGAAATTTCGTGAGTTTGCCGGAGCCGTACTGCATGGATTCGGATCCATCGAGCAGGATGTTGGAAACGAAGTTGGTCTCCTGCTCGTACTGCTTGATGAAGTAGCGATCTGTGCGGCCGAGCACTTTCCAATCGAGATGGCGGAGGTCGTCGCCAAATGAATATTCCCGGTGCTGGGCGAATTCGATGGCGAATCCACGATAGGGCGACTTGTGTTCGCCGGCCATGTAGCCCTCGACGATGTAGCGGGCGAGCAGCCCCAGCGGCTCCGCGCGCGCGATGGCCGCGGGGTCAATCAATTCCTCGATCTGGCGCTGGTCCATCGTGAGGCGCTCCGGATGGATTAACGGAGTTTCTCGTTCTTCGGCACTTGCTCGAGAATTTTCTGGACGATGCCGTCGGAGGTGACGCCTTCGCTCTGAGCAGAAAAATTCGGGATGATGCGGTGACGCAACACCGGTGCTGCCACAGCGGCGATGTCATTGCAACTGACGTAGTGCTGACCATGAAGCATGGCACGGGCCTTTGCGGCCATCACGAGGTTGAGGCCACCGCGCGGACCAGCACCCCAAGTGAGCCATTTGCGGCAGATCTCAAGTGCTTCGGGTGTGTTGGTGCGGGTGACTCGCACGAGTTGGCGCGCGTATTCAAAGACGTGCGGCGCAACTGGCATGCGGCGGACAATGTCCTGTAATTCAATGATGTCCTTCTGCGAAAGCACAGCCTTCGGATGTTCCACTTTGGGTGAAGTGACTCTTTGCAGAATCTGCAATTCTTCTTCGGCGCTCGGATAATCGACCTTGATCATGAACATGAAACGGTCGAGCTGCGCTTCGGGCAAAGGATAAGTACCTTCCTGCTCGATTGGGTTTTGTGTGGCGAGCACGAAGAACGGATCAGGCAGGGAATGATCCACGCCGCCGCTGGTGACTTTGCGTTCTTGCATCGCCTCGAGCATGGCCGCTTGTGTCTTGGGCGGGGTGCGGTTGACTTCGTCGGCAAGAATGATGTTGGCGAAAATCGGCCCTTTAAGAAACTTGAACTGGCGTTCGCCGTTGCCATTGGATTGATGGATGATCTCCGTGCCGGTGATGTCGCTCGGCATGAGGTCGGGCGTGAACTGGATGCGCTTGAATTCAAGGTCGAGCGTCTTGGCGAGTGTGGAGACCAGTAGCGTCTTCGCCAGTCCGGGCACGCCGACTAGCAAGGCGTGACTGCGCGTCAGAATGGCGATGAGCGCCTGCTCAATGACCTCGCTCTGACCGACGATCACCTTGCCCAGTTCGGTCTGGATTTTTTGCCGTGCCTCGCTGATGGCGCGGACGGCTTTGATATCTTTTTCTTCGAGTTCGTGGCCGGCTACTTCAGTGCTCATTTATTTTTCGTTTTATGTTGGCGGCGTATTGTATCGTTTACAGCGATAGAAAGTATCGTTTACAGCGATAGAAACAAGCGAGGAACCACTGCGAACTGAACTTGGATGGAAATGACCTCTCCGATATTCATCGCACGTTGAATTGACCGTCCAATACTCAATTACTCAACTGTGGTTTCGGTGGAGATAGTCAAATCCACAGTGCCGGCCAGATCCATTCCGTTCACTGAAAGAGCGAGGTCGCCTTTGACGCGCAATGTCGATACATGCTCGGCGACGATTCCTTTTTCCGTGTCAAAAAGAATCGTCTCCTTTGAGTCGATGACTTTGAGGTCGCTCTTGGAAACTTTTATCGGCGAGGGCGATTCGGGATCGATTTCGTATTTGACGGATGTGGAGACTGCAGAAATTGCATGCAGCGTGCGCCCTGCTTTCACGACGGTGCCAGTGTATTCGTAACGCTTGGCCAAGGTCAGACTCTGGCCGGCTTCCAGATTGAATGTTTCTTCGCGTTCCCATTTGTCGCCCTTGCTCACGGGCTTCGATGGGAGACGATCCAACGTTTGTTGAGCCGCAATTTTTGCGCGCTTGGCATTGAATGTTCCTTTGAGTGCCGGATCCAATTCCTTCTCCGGATCGGCAGGATATTCCACGGAGGCGATTTTATTTTCTTTGTCCAATGTGAGCACGGGAGTATTGCGTAATTGCGCGCGGAACAAAGTCAGGATTGGCTCTAAAGCGGGGTTCTCAGCCTTGCGATCGGGATTGGCAGCGTCGAAACTCAACTTGATTCCGCCGGGCAGATTAATGTCCACCTGCCATTCGGAAATCTTGCCTTTTACTCGCATCGATTTATCGGGCTGCCGTTTTCCATTTGTGCTGGCGATGAGCATCGATGAATTGGCTTTGGTCTCGATCTCCTGACCGCCGATCGTGAGGAGTTGGTGCGTCTTGCTATTGACGCGAGCCACACTCTTTCGATCTTCGGGATATTTGAGTTCGAAGCTGACTTGAGCAGAAAGATCCGCTGCGAAAACCAACAGGCCGATGAATAGGGATGCGCGCATAGGGATGGTTCCTTCGGTGGCGACAGTTTGAATTGAACTGAAAAATTAGGGGGCGAATTCGATTTTGGAAACGGTTCCAGCAGCAAAAGTGAATTTGATGGTGTTGAGTTTCTGATTGGCGGACACGTTTTGAACAGCGATGCCCTGATAAATCCACGTGTCGACTTCCTTCGAAGTTGGCTCGCCAAACACGGTCAACACGGTGCTTTGAGGTTTGCCCATGTAAATTTTATCGATCTGCAAGTTTCCACCGCCAGTCGTCCAAAGTTGCAGATGGCCCGGCGGTTTTTTTGCCGCCACAGCTCCCGGGATTCCGCCCGGAGCGCCAATGCCGCCAGGCCCACCGCCCAACCCCTTGCCACTGGGTCCGCCAATTCCAATCCCACCTGGGGGACCACCGACCGGCCCTCCAATTCCACCGGGGCCGCCGGGGCCGCCACCGACACCCCCTGCAGGAGGTCCACCGGCTGGGCCACCTGCGCCACCAGGCATTCCCATTCCGCCACCTGCGGGAGGACCGCCACCTGCGGGCGGGCCGCTTTGCTCGGCAGCCTTCTTCTTTTCATCGGATTTGGAGCAGCCGACCAATGCACCGACGATGAATACCGCCGTGCAAAGTGTTAAGATGGGAATCGCTTTCACGCGATTATTGTAATTCGACTAATTCAACTTTGCCAGCGCGAATTGTGAATTGGACATCTCCCAACAGCGGTGTGTTTGCTGCGGCTGGGTTTTGTAATTTGATTTTGGAGTACAGCCATTTGTCATTCGCATTGTCATCTGGTTCGCCAAAAACTGCGCGAATCGTTGATTCAGGTTTGCCGACATAAATCATGCGTAATTGAACCATTGTCCAAACCTGCATGCGCCCAATGGGGACGGTCGGATTGACCGGAGGTTTTCTTGCTCCGAGAAGCGTTCCATCAGCCGACCACTCTTTCATACTTACCTGTACGTCTGCTTTGTAGGTGATTTCATAGGCCTTTGCGCCGCTCTCGTACCAGCCTGTGGCCAGCCCTTCGCGATTACCAGCTACGTAGGAGATATCAAACATCTTCTTTCCTCCGGGATACCATTCTTCAGAGGGTCCTTCACGCAAACCCGCACGCCATTGGACCTCTTTTGTCTTGATGCCGTTTTCGTCCCACGAAGTTTCCTTTCGCACTTGGAGCCCCCCCTCGTATTCGCGCTGGCTCAACATCTGCCCATTCGGATGCCATTCCGTAAATTCTTTTTGCGGTGCATCTGCAGCCCAATGCGCTTCCCATGATTTTTTGCCGTCGTCGTGCCAGCCCGTTGCAATTCCCTCGCGAAGTCCCGCTGCGTAGATGGTCAACGACAATTCTTTACCATTCTCGTAAAACCAAATATCTCGGCCATCAGCAGCTCCATTGATGTAATTCATCGAATGTTTCTTTTGCCCGTTCGGATGCCATTCCTGATAAAGCCCATTCAACTGATCCTTGGCATAGGTCGCCTCACCCGCACGTTTTCCATCTGAATGCCACCACAATTCACGGCCTTCCCGGATCCCATCACGAAAA
>CAMDOH010000045.1 GCA_945903605.1 Akkermansia muciniphila | reverse complement strand
GTGGGGTCCATCCACCACCAGCAGATGGACGCGATTCCGAACACCACGGCAAAGCAGATAAAGTTGATGTGGTACCCGGAGAGCATCGCCTGATTTTTATCCTCCTTCGACAACATCTCCACGGTGACGCTGAGCGTTTCGGCGCGCATGCGCACGGAGGTTTGGAGAATATCACCGATCAACCAACCCGTTGCTGCCGCGCCAAGACTTCCGACTGTGTTCATGATCGCAGCGGTGATGGCTGCATATCGGCGACCAATGTCCTGACACGTCGCCCACGCCGAGGCGAGTGTCAGGTCGTTGAAAAACGCAGCGAGCGAGATCAGCAACGAGACCGAGAGGGCATCGCGCGCAAAGATGGCGCCACAATAACACGTGCCGCAAAGCGCGTGGCCCATCATTCCCATGAGCCGGCGGCCCAGTCGTTGATCGCCCGTGCGACGAATATACCAATCGGTGAACCAGCCGCCCACCAAACAGCCGACCGCGCCGAACCAAAGCGGGCCGCCCTTGTACAAGGCGCCCAACAGACTGTTATCCTGCACGCCGTACTGCTCTTTCAAGAAAGAGGGCAGATAGGAGATGTTGAAATACCAGCCGTACCCGACACAGAAATACATCAGGCACAGCAGCCAGACATTTTTGCTGCGCAGAAAACTCCCCCACGGCACACGCTCGTGGCCGGATGGCGGCGCCTCGTTGTGGGCAATCAGCGCGCGCTCGGCGTCGTTAAGTTCTGGTTTGTCCGCTGGCTTGTCGCGGAACCACCACGCGAAGGCGATGCACCAAACCAACCCGAGCGAGCCGAACAAGATGAATGCGCCGCGCCAGCTCATCAGCGCAGGAGTGTACGCGGTGCCGGCCACGAGAATTGTCCAGATCAGCGGCGTTAACCCACCCGCGATTCGTCCAGACATCCACATCAGTCCCTGCGCCATTCCGCGCTCGCCGGCTGGAAACCAATTGTGAAGCGCGCGGGTGAGATTCGGGAATGCGCCCGCTTCGCCAGCGCCAAATAAGAATCGGATGCAGATGAGCGTGCCCAGTCCGAATGCCGCCGTGCCCCATGAAATTCCAACCAGCGCCGTCAGCGCAGTAAAAATGGACCAGAGCAGCACGATCCGAATCAGTGTCACTCGCGGCCCGAACACGTCGCCCATCCAGCCGCTGGGAATCTCAAATACGCCGTAGGCAAAAACGAAGGCGGTCATGGCCCATTTCAAATCTCCGATGCCGCTGAGTCCCAGTTCGGAAATGATGATGGGCGCAGCGTGGCCGAAGCAGACGCGATCCAAGTAGGTGATCATTGCGAGGCTGCAAACGAATGCGAGCACTCCAAAACGCACCCGCGTTGGCCGAGAGTTTTTTGCGGGCGGGCTTGTCATCGCGTCAACCTCCCGCTCCTGCGCTGCTTCAGCGCGATTCGCAGATCAGATGCGAGCGGATGAATTCCTCATTGAGCGTCACGCCGAGTCCCGGGCGGTCCGGCACGGTCATCCAGCCGTCCACGGCGTTGATCTTTTCATGCGTGAGTTCGTGGCGCAGCGGAGAATCTTCCACACAATCCTCGAAAAGAAACGTGTCCCGGCAAGAAGCCAGCCAGTGCAGTCCGGCGGCATGTGACACGGGGCTTGTGTAACAATGATTGCAGAGGCGCGCGCCGATTTCTTCCACGCGTTGACGGATGTACATGCTGTCGGTGAATCCATTTCTGGAGAGGTCGACTTGATAGACATCGAGGCAATGCCCATCGATGAGCGGGCGGAACGATTGCCGGCCGCACTCTTCCTCGCCAGCAGCGATGGGCACAGGCGAACGGTCGCGCAGCCAGCGGTACCCGTCGTAATCATCCGGATGCAATGCTTCTTCGAGCCAGCCGATGCGCTGATCTGCAAATGAGTGGGCGCGTTGCAAGGCTGTGCGCGCGTCCCAAACACAACCTGCGTCGATCAGCACGGTGCCATCATCGCCAACGCCGCGGCGCGCGCCACGAACCAGATCGATGTCCACCGCTTCGCTTTTGCCCATCGGTTCCCAGCCGAATTTCACGGCCTTGTAACCGGAGTCGCGCCAGCGACGGCCAATGTCCGCCGTCTCCGCGCCGTCTTTGCCGAACAAGATGGATGCGTAAGCGAGAATGCGATCGTGCTTTTTGCCGCCGAGCAGTCGATGGATCGGCTCGCCGTATTGCTTCCCTTTGATGTCCCAGAAAGCCATGTCGAGCGCCGCCATCGCCGTGATCGGCACCGAACGCCGCCCGCAGTACATCGTCTTGCGATACATGCTTTGCCAAAGCCGGTCGGTCTCCAGCGGATTTTCGCCGATCAACATGCCGCGCAACCCGGTGGCCACATTGTGGCTGAACGGCGCGTCAATCACCGCCTTCACCATTTCGGGTGATGAGTCTGCCTCGCCGATTCCTTCCAGCCCGTTATCCGTGCGCACGCGCACGAGAACGGAATCCTGACTACTGGCGGTTTTTGCCTCGACGTTCTTGATCCGCAAAACCTGACAAATGATTTCTGTTATTTTCATAGAATTTCTTTTCCGACGACGAGGATGTGCTGCCCGCGCATCACGGTCGCCACCCACGCCTGCGCCAGCAAAATGCCGTCCACTCCCGCGCGCACGGGCCAAGGCTCGGCATCGATGTGATCGAAATCGTGGAGCAGCCCAGCCGTTTCGCCACGGGCAAGCCGCGTGCCGCATTCGACAATGGGTTCGTAATGACCGGCGAAAGGCGCGCAAGTAAAACAGTCGCGATCCACCATCTCCATTTTCCGTTGCGTGCCTGCTTTGTGATGAGCAATCGGCTCGATACTCCCGCGCAGTTGTCCGTTGTGAATGGCGGCAGCTAGCACGCCCTGTCTGCCGTAACGAACGCCTTCGGGATTCACCGCCCGGCCCCAACCCAATTCTGTGCCGACTGTGATTTTCCCCAGTCGCTCGGCCTCACTAGGCAACAGGCCGGGAGTTTGATTCTGATAAATCATGAGCGCAGGCGTGCCGAACCAACGCGCCGTCTCTTCGATTTTCGCGCTCAACACGGGATCTTCCAATGGATGATAATTGGCGCAAATGGCGAACCGGGCCACGTCGCCTCCGGAATGCAGATCGATCACCACATGCACGCGTGGCCAGATGTACTCGCGGACGAATGCCGCGATTCGATGTGTGATCCCCGACAGTGCCGGTGTTTTCCCGGCTCCTTCCACAAAAGCGCGATTGAGATTCACGCCATCATCCTGCGTGCTCTCCCGTGTGCCCGCGTGAAACGCCGCCACATTCAACACTGGAATGAGAATGATCCGGCCGAGAACATCCTCCGTGCGAATCTCGCGCAAAAGATTTTTGATGGCGACCGGCCCCTCGTATTCGTTGCCGTGATTTGAGCCGAATGCAACGAGTCCCTGCCCAGCCTGTGCTTGCGGCCCGACCATGACGGTAAGTGGAATCAGGTGGTCGCCCCAGATGCTGTCATGTTCGAGGGCGACCCAGTAATCGCGGCGGCCGGGCGAATCCAAGTCCAATGCAGAAGCGCGTGTGACAATTCGAGCCATGATTGCGCGCCACTTGTAGTGACGTCATTCCACACGGTCAAACCGAAATCTACCGGTCAGCTTCGTGCGATGTGCCCGCGAGGCTGCAGTCCCAGCCACGTTTGGATTTTCGGGATGCGCGATAGAACAAATCGCTCGGCCAAAATCACCAGCAGCAATGAAGCCCCAAACATAGGCAGATAAATACCGAGCAGGACAATCACCGTGATGAGTCCCCATGAAATTCGCGGGCTGAGCGCCATGCTCGGCGCCCCCAGCACTCCCTCATCCCGCCTTTTCCACCACATGATCGCGCCGCTCACGCTCAACAGAAGCAGGCCGAGCGACACAAGCAGGCCGAGCAGTTGATTGGGCCAGCCGAATAATTGGCCTTCGTGCGCCGCGACACCCGTGCTCACCGTGCGGTCCACCCAATGCAAATCCTTGAAATATTCGCTACTGATGATTCGGCCGGTCTTGCCTTCCACAACAAAGCTCGCGCGCTTCGGTCGGTTCTGCGTTGTGGACTTGACGGCCCACTCGTCTGAGCTGACGGAGGTCGGCGGCGAAATCACAACTGGAGGCTCCAATCCCATGGGCTGCATTGTGGCGGCGACGCGATCAAACGCCGCAAAATCGCTTGGCATCACGCCGCTGTTTTTCTTGCCGCTGCCATGCCCGCCGTGTCCGCCGCTTCCTTTTTTCTGACCGGCAGAAGGGCTGTCACTGCCGGTGCTCCATGATTGTTTCACCACCGCCGTGCCGGTGAGGCTGCGCACTTTCTTGAAATAACCTCCCCAGAATTTCGCCCACGGCAGTCCGGTCAGAAGCAGAAACAAAGCGAGAGCAGAAATCCAAACGCCGGTGACGCTGTGGATATCGCGCCAGAAAATGCGCGAGCCTTTTCGTAATCGTGGATAGAGGATGCCGCCCAGCCCGCTCGATTGTCGTGGCCACCAAAGATACAGGCCCGTGAGGATCATGATGATGGTCCACGACGCCGCCAGCTCGACGATGTTGGAGCCGCGTTCGCCGATGAGCAATTCGCCGTGCAACCTGAAAACAGTCCGCATGAAGCGTTCATCCTCTGGAGCGGAATGGAGGATTTGTGACGACTCTGGATGCAAATAAACGCGGATGGATTTGCCGTGGTGCCGAACGATGACGCGCGCGGCATCATTCGTTCTGCCCGGCAGTTCATAACTCGCCGTAGTCGATCCGGGGAATGCCGCCAGCGCAGCCTGCACTTGCACTGCCGCGCTTACGGGAGCGCCGTTGAGTGTGAGATTGTCGTACGCACGATCGTTCCACGCTTCGATCTGCGGTTTGAATAAATAGATCGCGCCGCTGATGGACAGAACAACGATGAACGGCATCGTGAAAATGCCGGCGTAGAAATGCCAGCGCCAGACGGCCTGATAATCTGGCCACTTATTCGATGTCGGTGAATCCGGCGTCTCGCTCATGCTCAGGCGCGAGTGATTAATAGGTGTCCCACATCTGGTCTTTGTAATTGGGATCGATCGGGTCAATGATGCCATTGCCCATCCACACTCCAGCAACGCCGGGATAAAACGGCGCTTCAACCATGACGGAAGCTGCGTGCCCATCGATAAACCCGACGTTCACCGAAGACTCCGCTTGATGCCGTGGATTGGGCCGGCCGAGTGTGGCCGTTTGAAGGGCCGATGGCGGCATGAGATGCGTCGAGAGCGTGTCGACACCGGGCGAATTCAACCCTGCATCGGCGATATCAATCGTATCCACCGGATTCGTAATCGTGAACACATGCACATTATTCATGAGCGTGTTGAAGCCGTAGCCGGCCGAAGTGTTCGGCCGCCGATTGCTCGGACAATTCCAAACCTGACCGGCCGATGTATCCGCGTTATTTTTCCCCTGACTCAAATACGGATAGAGCAATTTCTTGCGATCTGTTCCCGCGCTGTAAGCCACATGCTTGCCTTGAGAATCCTCGGCGTAAAGCGCACTGGCCGTGGCGACCTGTCGCGCATTGCTGAGGCAGTGGATGGATCGGGCCTTCTCCTTGGCCCTGCCCAAAACAGGGAGCAGCATGCTGGCCAATATCCCAATGATGGCGATGACCACCAGCAGCTCGATGAGCGTGAAGCCGGCGTCCGGCTTGCGTTGAATTCTGGTCGTTTTCATATCGTGCAATTTATTTTTCCTGCTCGTTCGCCAGTAACTGCGGGCGGACGTGATTTGTTTTTGGCAGAGGGGTGGCAGGTGCGGACCGAGCGCCAGTTGTCAGCGATGATCAACTGCGATCAGGTCCTTCACTCCCCCGCCCATTTCGTATTTACAACCCGGCAAACAGCCTGACTTGTAAACTGCGCGTGAAAGTCGAATCGGTACGCATCAAGCGTAATGAAGCCCAGCACGCGCGGACAACGGGAAGAGAGATCAGGCCAATTCTGGCGGCGGAATGGGAGGCGACTCAGCGCGAATGCACGCGATTGAAGTGAGCGGAACTGGAATCAGAATCGATTTCTGCGGCGCGAGCACGATGATGGTCACGCATGGCAGCGCTTCAATCTTCATCAGCGGCAGCGTGAACTCCTGTCGATTTTCAGACTGCTGACCTTCGCTGACAGCTTTGCAAAGCTGGCAAGGATTATTGCCATCGAAGGTTTTAATGAATGCTTCCTGAAACGAACTCGTTTGTGCGTAGCCGAGAAACATGCCCGTCCAAGCCACGGACTGCAGGAGCGCCCAATGCAATCCCAGCGACAGAGTCACTGCGAAAATCACGGATGCTTTGGTGAAGCGCTTGGTCACAACCCCATTCAGATGCCATCAACCGTGTTTGAATTCAATCCCAATTACCACCGCCGGCGCCCATGCTCGGAGTTCGAAATCTAATCAAAGGTTTGCACGATGAGGCTGGTGCGGGTGCGGATGAGGGTGGCCATCGCTTCCAGTTCGGCCTTGTCCAGACGCGTGGCATACGCCTCGGGAGTGGGGCGCGCGATGGTGTAGGCCTGCACCATTTCGATGCTTCCGCCGCCAGCGGTGATGGTGTTTAAGCGCGCGCAGTAGGCTTCCAGTTCGTCCGCGTCCATCGCCTGGCCATGAACTTTGAGCAGCAGCGTCTGGATGAGGATGGGTCGGGCGCGCGCGGTCTCGAGCAGGTTTTCCAGAATGCGCTCAAAGCGCACGTTGGAGCGGTTGACGAGTTTGAAATAGTCGGGCGTGCCCGCGTCGAGTTTGCCCCACACTTCGCCTGCGTTGACGTCCATCAACTCCAGCCCACGTTTCACGCTGGCCTTGTCCAGCCCGGCAGCGTCGGTGATGAGGACGATCTTCGTCGTGTGCAATCCCGCCTCGCGCTTCACGTCGGCGACGACCTGCACGACCTCCTCGAAGTTCGCAATCATCGTCGGCTCGCCGTCGCCGCTGAAGGCGATGTCGCGCACGTCGCGCGTCAGCCACGGCACCTCGTTGAATTTCGGTTCCTTGGCCAGTCCGCCGTCCTGCGCGAAGTGAATCATCGCCGCCAGCTCGTCGCGCAACTGGTTCAAGTCCACGCGCGACACCGTCCCGGGAATGCGCCGGTCCACTTCGCAGTAAATGCAGTCGAAGTTGCAGATCTTGTCGGGGTTGACGTTGATGCCGATGGAAAGCCCGCGCGAACGGCGCGAGATGACCGGGTAAACAAAAGTGAAATCCGAGAAGTGCCGCGAGTGATCCTGCACCACTGCGAGACTGCTTTTTAATTCCACCGACACCGGCTTTGGCTCAGTTGCCACGCGCCCACCTTAACCAGACCGACGATGCCTGCCAACGCCAATGCGCCTGCCCGATCACGCCAGCGTGAACTTGGGCAGCGGCACAATCTTGCCGCCGCTTTTGGCCGATTCATGCGCGCAGATGCCCACGCAAGTCCAGTTGGCGGCGGTGGTGGCGTTGGGCCACGGATCGCGATCTTCCACAAGCGCACTCAGAAATTCGTGCACCATGTGCGGATGACTGCCGCCGTGCCCGCCGCCTTGCACGAACGAGAGGTGGCCCGCGTTCTCGATGGACTGCGTGAATTTACGCAGCGGCTTGGGCAGGCGATGCGCGTAGTCGGGCACCGCGACCGGCTGCGCGATTTCATGCTCCGGCTTTTTCGCCGTGTGCAGCACGTGCGACTGGCCTTCCACGAGCGTCCACTCAAAGCTCTTTTTTGTGCCGTACACATCGATGCTCTCGCGGTACTGCCGCGCGACATCATACAGAAACCGCCAGATATGCGCCGAGAGATCGCTGTCCTTGATCTTGATGTGGCACGTCTCGACGGCGAACGCGCTGCCGCTTTTTTTCTGGATGCTCTTGCGCACTGTGCCCGAGCCAAAACAGCTCACGTACTCCGCGCGCCCATCCACCAAGCCCAGACACGGGCTGACGGCGTGCGTCGCATAGTGCATCGGAATCATGCCCTCCCAATAACTCGGCCAGCCGTCCATGTCCTGCGGGTGGCTCGCGGCCAGATACTGCAACTTGCCCAACTGGCCCTTGTCATACAGCTCCTTGATGAAAAGAAATTCGCGGCTGTACACGACGGTCTCGGCCATCATGTATTTGAGGCCCGACTTTTCCACCTCCTTGCAGATGGCCTCGCACTCTTTAATCGTCGTGGCCATGGGCACCGTGCACATCACGTGCTTGCCCGCGCGCAAGGCCGCCAGCGCCTGCGGCGCATGGTCACGCACCGGCGAATTGATATGCACCGCGTCGATCTCGCGATCCTTGAGCATCGCCTCAAAGCTCGTGTACCGCTTGGGAACCCCGAAGGCATCGGCCACTTGGTTGAGCTTCTCCTCATCGCGCCGGCACACCGCCACGACGCGGGCGTTGGGATGCGCTTGATGGATGGGGATGAACTCGGCCCCGAACCCGAGCCCGACAATGGCGATGTTAAATTGTTTCTTGCTCATGATGGAAACCGATGTGGAGTTAGGCCAGCTTGGGCAGAATGTCAAAAATGAAATCGCACCCGCGATTCTCAATTGGTGCTGTCGCCGGTCATCGGCAGCTCATTGGCCACCCACATCCACAGCGATTCCAAGTCCTCATCGTGCAGGGCTGCTTGCCGCACACTTTCTCCGCCGATGCGCACCGCCCGCATAAGCAGCCGTTGCGCGTCCTCCATTTTTTCCAACTTGCAATGGTAGCAGGCCAGATTGAAAGGCACCGCCCACTCTTTGGGAAACATGTCGACCACGCGCTCGAGCACGGCACTTGCCGCCGCCAAACCGCCCCCTCTGCTGCGACGCGTCGCATACGCGCAGCCCAGCCAGAATCCCGGCTCGCCGGGAAACTCACTGCACAATTTTTCGCCCAACTGACGCGCCTGCGCCCATCGCCCGCTGGCGATCCACGCATCCAGCCAAACCGCCAGCACGACCGGGTGCCCTTGAAAGTCTGCGCGGATTTTCTTCAGCTCGCGCAAGGCTTCCCTTGGATTTCCCAATTCAAGCCAGCCTTGAGCCGACTTGCAAAAATGCGCATCTGGCATTGGGATTTTCCCTTGTTTGACCACAACTAATTTTAATCGCATTTACGCCTCGCCGCAAGCCCGCTCCCTTCCCGCTTCGGCGCTGTTGCCTCGCGCACATTTCAACTGCTAAACTTCGTCATGCCATTGCGGACCCCGTTGGAAATTGCCCAAGCACTCGTCCGACTGCCGAGCGTCAACCCGCACCACGATCCGGCCAGCGCCGGCGAGGGCCTCGTGGCGGACTGGCTCGATGCGTGGGGACGAAGCCACGGCTTCGACACTTTCCGGCAAAATGTATTGCCCGGTCGCGACAATATTTTCTTCCGCCTTCGCAATGGCGCCGACCATCCGCATCTCCTGCTCAACGGCCACACTGACACCGTCAGCGTCGCCGGCATGATCATCCCGCCCTTCAGTGGCAACGTCCATGATGGCCGCTTGTGGGGCCGAGGTTCGACCGACATGAAAGGCCCGTTGGCGGGCATGCTCGCTGCGTTGCTTCAATTGCGCGAATCCGCAGCAACTTGGCGCGGCACGGTCACCGTCGGTTGCGTTGTCGAAGAGGAGACACAGTATCGCGGCATACTCGCGTTGATTGAACGGAAGGAACCGTACGACTTCGCCATCGTCGGCGAGCCCACCGGCCTTCGCGTGGTGCGCGGTTGCAAAGGCGCATTTCGGTTCAGCGTGCGCACCACTGGCCGCGCCGCCCACAGCAGCGAACCGGACAAAGGCCGCAACGCCATCGTGGCCATGGCGCCTGTGCTGGAGGTGTTGCAGGATTATTTCGACACCGATCTGCGCCGATTTCAGGTCGAAGGATTCACGCCGAGCACCGGCTCCATCGGCCTCATCGAAGGCGGCAGCGGCATCAACATCGTGCCGGAAACCTGCGCCATCCAAATTGATATCCGCTCCGTGCCCGGCCAGAGCTGGGATGAAACGCTCGCCGCCATGCAGGCACACCTCTCTCGAAAACTGCCCGCCAGCAACGGATCCTTTGTCATCGACCCTCCGCTCAACATCAGTCCGGCATTTTCCACGCCACCCGATCATCCATTGGTGCGGACCGCTTGCGAAGTGCTCGGCCGCACCCATTCCGAAACAGTCGCCTTCGGCTGCGATGCCAGCAAAATGGCAGCAGCGGGAATTCCATCCATCATCGTTGGGCCGAGTGAAATCGCGCGGGCACACACGGCTGATGAATCCATCGGCCTCGACGAACTGGAGGCGGGCTGCGATGCCTACGTGCGCCTCGCCCGCGCACTGCTTCCGCCAAACTAAACATGCTCACCCCAGAATCACGCCTGCGCGATTTTCCCGCTCTTGCGCACATGACCTATCTCAACACCGCCGCCGAGAGCATCCCGCCGCTCTGTGTGCATGAGGCCATCGCGCAGTATGTCCGCGACAAGAACGAGGGCATGCGCGGGCGCGTCGCGCATTATGCGGCGGTGGAACAGTGTCGCGAAATCAGCGCGCGCCTGCTGGGCCTTCTGCCGGAGGAAGTGTCGTTCTGCTCGTGCAGCTCGGAGGCGTACAATCTTCTGGCCAGTGCCCTGCAGTTGCGCCCGCAGGACGAGGTAATTGTCACCGATCTGGATTTTCCCGCCGGCGCCACGGTGTGGATCAACTCGCCCGCACCGCCCATCACGCGCCTGTGGCGCGCGCGAGAGGGCGCATTGGCAGCGGCCGATCTGTTGCCGCTGCTCAACGAACGCACGCGGCTGGTGCAAGTGTCGCTCGTGAGTTTTCTCAATGGGCACCGGCTGGATTGGCCGCCCTTCATCAGCGCCGTGCGCAAGCTCGCCCCCCACGCGCTTGTCTCGGTGGATATCACCCAGGCGCTCGGCCGCGTGGTGCTGGATTGCGCGGGGGCCGACTGCTTAATTTCCAGCACGCACAAGTGGACGCTGGGCATCCACGGCGGCTGCGTGGTGGGCATCCCCAAACACCGCGCGCAGGCGCTGACCACACACGCTGGCGGCTGGTATCACTTGGAAAACGCCTTTGCCCCCGACCGCTTCGATCGCGCTGTGGGCAAGCTGGGCGCGGCCAGTTACTCGGTGGGCATGCCGAACTTCGTGGCGCTGTACGCGCTCAACGCCTCGCTCCGTTATCTTTGGGAGATCGGCGTGGCCAACATCGCCGCGCATGCCGATCCGCTCGTGCAGAGGCTGGATTCGGGCCTGCGGGAATTGGGCATCACACCGATGGCCACCCAACGGGCGGATGCGACCAGCGGCATCATTTCATTTTTGCATCCGGCCACTGCGCAAATCAATTCCAAGCTCGAAGCGGCCCAGGTGCAGGTGATGCATCATGCAGGCCGGTTGAGGATGGCGGTGCACGGCTACAATACGGAGGCCGACGTGGCGCGGTTTCTGGACGTGCTGCGCGATGCGCTGCGCACGATCACATTCCCATGATCTGATAGCCGCTGTCCACGTAGAGCACTTGGCCGGTGATGGCCGCCGCGCCGTCGCTCGCCAGAAAAGCACCGGTGGCGCCGAGTTCCTCGGGCAGCACGTTGCGCTTGAGTGGCGCGTGGGCTTCGTAATGCTTGAGCATGTCGGAGAATCCGGCGATGCCGCGAGCGGCGAGCGTGTTCATGGGGCCGGCGCTGATGCAGTTGACGCGAATCTTTTTCGGGCCCAGATCGTAGGCGAGGTAGCGCGTGCTGGCCTCCAGCGCAGCCTTGGCCACGCCCATCACGTTGTAGTGAGGCACCACTTTTTCCGCGCCGTAATAACTCATGGCCACGATGGAGCCGCCTTCGGTCATCAGCGGCGCCGCGCCACGCGCCAGCGCCACAAGCGAGTAAGCGCTCACATCGTGCGCCACACGGAACGCCTCGCGGCTGGTGTTCACAAACTCGCCCTCCAGCGCCTCCTTCGGCGCGTAGGCCACCGAGTGCAAAAGCAAATCCAGCCTGCCGAATTTCTCCGCCACGGTCTTGAACACCGAGGCGATCTCTTCATCGCGCGTCACGTCGCAGGGCAGGATGAGCGTGTCGGCGCCGAAGGTTCCGGCGAGTTCCTCGACGTTGTCCTTGAGCCGTTCGCCCTGATAAGTGAAGGCGAGTTTCGCGCCGGCCTTGTGCCACGCCTGCGCGATGGCCCATGCGATGGAGCGTTTGTTGGCGACGCCGAACACGATTCCGAGCTTGCCCGCGAGCAGTGACATGAGGCGTGAGCAGTAGTGGAAATCCGGCGCGCGGGCAATGCGGAAGTTACCGTTGCGCGCCGCGCAATCGCAACCAAAGTAAACCGAACAACCCAAAAATCAGCAGTCCCACCACGGCGAGCGATGCGCTGACTGGCCATGCCGCTTCGGCTGAACTTTGATTTCCGATGGCGATTCCTGCCACGCCTGCTGCTGGCCCGAGACAGATTCCGATTCCAATGAGCGCCTCGTGCAAGCCGCCGTGTTTGCTTTTTTCATCGCCGTTGTCCATCGCGTAAAACAGCGATGAGGAATAGAGCAGCCCCGTGGAAAGTCCGAATACGGCCTGCGCCGCCAGAATCAGCCAGAATTCGTGCGAGAGCAACATCACCGCCAGACTGCCTGTGAGCCCAACGAACGCGGCCAGCAACCAGCGGAACCGATAATGCCAGCCGGTCCATCGCCACAACAAAGCAAATGTCGCGAGCCGAACGAAAAACCAAGTCGCCCAGAAATAGCCGGATTGGACTTTGTCGAACCCCATTTGCGTGGAAAGAAATGGAACGGCTGCGGGCAGCGTGTTGATCGCGATGTAAGCGAACGGATTTGCCAGCCACGCCATTTTCATGAACGCGCGCGGGGAAACCGGCTGGCGGAATGCCTCCGGCTCCGGCCCATCTTCCACTTGCTGCGGACTGCATTTCCCGGCGTCCGCCGACAACAACTGCGGCAGCAGCAACAGCGAGAACAAATGGATCGATGCCGGCACGTAGAACAGACTTTGCGGGCCGAGCGAATCGATGAGAGCGCCGCCGGTGAAATACGCCAGACACGCACTGGCCGACCACGTCAGATTGTAGATGCCGATACTTTGGGCGACCGACGCACGATCGGGCTCATCACCCGCGATGGCTTCAATCGCCGGCCAGGTGAAGCACATGAAAATGCTCCACATCACCATCAGGGTCGTCACGCCCACGCCGGTCTTCAGCCACAACCCAGCGAACAGACTCGCCGACATTCCCGCCAAGCCGATCGCGATGGATCGCGTACAGCCTTTGCGTTGTGCGTACCGACCGCCCTGCAATGACGAAATCGTGTAGACAAGGCCGTGCAGCGCGCAGAACAGAAGACTGCTGGCTGGGGTGAAACCGTGTTCTTGCCGCAGCGTGAAGAGAATGTATTGAAAGAAATACGTCGTGCCGAAGGCGTGCAATGCCGTGAGCAAAAAACAGCCCGATTTGTCTGCGCGAAGATTCATCCCTCCGGACCGATGTAAACAGCGCGATGAGTTGAAGTCGAGCCTGCGCGATTTGGGCTGGCAGGCTTGGGCGCGGCCGCTATCTTGCCGCCGTGCATCGCTCGTTTGCATTTTCAGCCGCGCTTTTTTCCTTGGTGGCCGCTGCCCAGCCGGCCTCTTCACCACCGGCTCCGCGCTTCGCCGCTGCGGCAGCGATGACTCACGCCTTTGCCGGCGTGGACGCTTTTTCGGCAAAAGCCGAATTGCGATTGCTCGACGCGGCTCGAAAGGAACTCGTGGCCGCGCCCATCAGCTACGCCTTCCGCGAAGGCAAAGTGCGTATCGAGCTGGATCTCGCCCTCGCGAAAAGCGCCAAGTCCAACCCCCGCGATCTCGGCGAAATGCGAATGCTGGGCCTGACAAAAACCGTGACGCTCATGGACCCCGCTCGAAAGTCGCTCACGCTGGTTTATCCCGACCTGCGCGGATTTCTCGCCGGGCCACTTCCCAAAGACGAAGCCGCGGCTGTCGCAGATGGATTCCAGTCCGAATTATTGCCGCTCGGAACGGAGAAGCTCGGCGCGCTCGACTGCGACAAATCCAAACTCGTCCTCAAGCGAGGAGGAACGAATGCGATCGAGCTGATCATTTGGCGCTCACCAAAACAACGGGTACCCGTGCAAATCGAGGCGAAGGAAGGTCCGAACTTTTCTCAACTCCGATTCATCGACGTGTCACCCAATCCGCCCGCCGCTTCGCTCTTCGAACCGGCGACGGGCTTCACGCGCTACACCAATGCGGCCGCGCTGCTCAAAGCTGCCGAGTCGCGGCGACCGAAGAAATAGTTTGCCCGAGCGCGTGCTGGCGATACCGTGGCTACAATCTCTCCTCGCCATGAAATCATTGCTCGCCTTGTCTCTCGTTTCGCTCATCCAACTCTCCGCTATCGGAGCACCGGCGAATGCAGCACCGGGAGATGATGTGGCCATACTCGCGCGAGGCGCCTGGCCATTCGCGAAAGCCGATCCAACTGGGCCGCGCACGGCTCGTGGCTGGATCATCCGCACCGAGAATGAATTGTTGGAAGCCGCAGGACCGTTGCCCGCCGCCATTGCGCCAAAGGCGTTGCTGGCCAACCTCGCCAAACGGCTCAAGATCGACGAGATTGATTTTAACAAACACACACTCATCGTCGTCAGCAGCGGAGTGAAAAACACGGGCGGCCATCGGGTCGAAATCACCCGTGTTGAAAAGGGCGCCAAAGGCAACGTGGCGCACTGGTTGGCGACGGGGCCGAAGGGCGGATTTGTCACGCAGGCTTTCACGCATCCCACGGCCGTGGTGATCATCTCGAAATTGGACGGCCCCATTCTCTTTGAACCGGCATTTGACGCGGTTAAAAATCCACCGGTTAAACCCAAGCTACGTCCCGCGCCGAAGCCTCAAATCAAGCCCGATTGACCTCCACCATATTTCTCAGCGCCTGTTTCCGTTCTCGGTTTTTGTTTCCGTTGTGCTTCTCTCCAGCTAACTTCGCGTCGTGCGCATCACAAATTTGAATCCTGCAGATGAGATTGGCGCCAGCTCGTGGCTGGTCGATATTGAAGATCACTCTTTGTTGCTGGACGCAGGACTCCATCCCAAGCTGGAAGGGCGGCATGCGGTGCCGTTGTACGATTTGGCTGCCGGACGGGAAGTGGACGCGGTAGTCATCACGCATTGTCATCATGACCATGTCGGGTCGCTGCCGCTGGCGTTGCGCCATTTCCCGGGCGCGCATGTGTTGATGACCGAGCTGAGCTATTTTCTCGTCGAGCGCGTGCTGCACAATTCGGTGAACGTGATGCAGCGCCAGCGCGTCGAGGCCGGCATCCGCGATTACCCACTCTTCACGCACGATGAAGTGGATGAGATCTCCTCACTGTTCCAAGGCTTCCGATACAATCGCGAAGTGGAATGGGCGGCCTTTCACAAGGCGCGGGCGGGGGCGAGTTCGCCGATGCTGGAATTTCTGGACGCGGGCCATGTGTTGGGATCGGCGGGCGTGCGCGTGGCCGGAAAGCGCGAGACACTGTTTTTCACGGGCGACGTTTGTTTCCAGGATCAGACACTATTGAAAGGCGCCCGATTTGAAGAGGCGCGCGCCGATGTGTTGTTGATGGAGACCACGCGTGGCGCACGGGAGATTCCCGAGGGATTCACGCGCGCGGCGGAGTTAAGCCGATTGATGGCGGCGGTCTCTGCAAAGCTCGAAGGCGGCGGATCGGTGCTGATCCCGGCCTTCGCACTCGGTCGCACGCAGGAAATTCTGTGCGAGTTGGCGTTGCAAATGCGCGCGGGAACCCTACGTCGCCAGCCGGTTTACATCGGCGGACTGGGCCGCGTGTTCACGGAAATCCACGATCTCGAATCTCGTCGCGCCAACCGCCAGCACAGTGCGTTGCGATTAACTGAGGCATTGGATTTGCAAGTGCTCGATCAAGCCAAGTCCGCTTCAATCAAACTGAACGGAAAATTATTTGTGATCACCGCCGGCATGATGACCGAGCAGACGGCCGCCTATTCACTCGCTCTGCGGATGATGCCGAGCGAGCAACACGGGATCTATTTTGTGGGCTACGCAGATCCCGGCACACCGGGTGGCCGACTAAAACAGGCGCGACGCGGCGAGCCCTTTCAGTTTGGCGAAACCGGAGCAAAGGTGACGCGCCAATGCGAGGTGCGTGATTTCGATCTGTCGGCACACGCCAATCGCGAAGAGCTGATGGCGCTGGTGGAGCAAGTCGGCCCTCGCGCGATCGTGCTGGGTCATGGCGACCCAACGGCACGCGCTTGGTTCGCGGAACAACTGGCCATTCGTCATCCCAAAATCCGCGTGCACGATCCAAAGCCCGGCGAGACGGTGGAAACTTGATCGGGGAAAAGGATGGTGCGCGGTAGAGGTTTCGAACCTCTGACCCCCTCCGTGTCAGGGAGGTGCTCTACCACTGAGCTAACCGCGCATCTCAACGGGCGGCGGAGCGTGGCCGAAGCGACCACACGTGGCAAGCTTGGTTTCAGTCCGATGACGATTGTGTCGGCAACAAGATTGCCGGCGAAATGGCTTCCCTTTACTCGAGCGTGCCACTGCCTTTTGCGGAGAAGGGTTGCTGTTTGATGTACGCCTCGGGCAGCGGGCCGGTGAGCGCTTTCAGGAACGCAGCGAGGTCGGTCACTTCTTTGGCGGTTAAATCGAGGCCGAGTTGGTGTTTGCCCATGCGCTTGATGGCGTCGGCGAGCGTCGTCGAGGAGCTGTCGTGAAAGTACGGACCGGTCTCGGCGATGTTCCGCAGGCTGGGGACTTTGAAGAACATTTTGTCATCCGCTTTCTTGGTGAGGTCGAAGCGCCCCTGATCTTTCTGGTTCGGCCACGGATTGATGAGGCCGAGCTTCATGTAGGCTTGGCCGCCGACAAGTGTGCCGGCGTGGCAGGTGATGCAGCTTTTGGTGACGAACGTCTGCGCGCCAGCCAGTTCGGCCGTGCTGAGCGCGTCTTTTTTGCCGTCGAGGAAAGCGTCCCAGCGCGACGGCGTGGCGAGGTTCCGCTCGAAGGCGCCGATGGCCGAGCCGACGTGTTCGTAATTGATGGAATCGGCGCTGCGCGGGAAGGCGGCCTTGAAAAGCGGCGCGTATTCGGGGAAGGACTTGAGGCGTTTGATCACTTCGGCTGCGTTCGGCATCGCCATTTCCTTGCCGGCAAGAATGGGGCCTTTGGCCTGCTCCTCGACCGTCGCTGCGCGGCCATCCCAGAACTGCGCGATGTGCGCGTAAGCATTGTAAACCGTGGGCGAATTGCGGCCGACGCGTTCGCCGGGGACACCCTTCGAGAAGCCCTCGCCGTCCACGCCGTAGCGCTTGAGATCGTGGCAGGTGTTGCAGGACATCGTGTTGTTCAGGCTGATGCGCTTCTCGTAAAAGAGGTGCCGGCCGAGATCGACTTTGGATTGATCCTCCGCGCTGCGCGGTTGGTCATCGAGCCGCTTGAGCGAAGGGCGAAGGACGTCGAACGCATCGGCGGCCGTGGCCTGAAAAGTGCCGAGGGCGAGAATCGTCGTGGCGATCAAAAAGAGGTGCTTCATAATTAGCGCGCGGAGTTTAGTCGTCTCGCACAGCTTGTCGAGTGAAGGTTCGTTGAATTTGGTGAAACGCCGCGCTCAGCTCGGCAACGGCGCGCCGATGTTGATGCCGTGCTTCAGGCAATAGGCGCCGTTGTCCACGTACTTCTGCGCCCAATGCCGCAGTCCCGCGCGCTCTTCGGGCGTGAGTGAGCGCACCACTTTGGCGGGCGCACCGAGCACCATCGAGCCGGGCGGCACTTTCATTCCCTGCGTGACGAGTGCCTTCGCGCCGACGATGGACTGCGCGCCGATCTCCGCGCCGTCGAGGATCACCGCGCCCATTCCAATCAGGCATTCGTCGCCCACCGTGCAGGCGTGCACCACCGCCGAGTGGCCGATGGTGACCCAGTTGCCGACGATGCACGGAAAATCATCCGCCAAATGCAGCACGGCGTTGTCCTGAACATTCGTGTGATGGCCGACAACGATGCGGTTGATGTCTCCGCGCAACACCGCGCCGTACCAGACGCTCGACTGCTCGCCGAGCGTCACGTCGCCCAGCACCACGGCCGTCCGCGCGAGATACACGCCGTGGCCGAGAGTCGGTTGCCGGCGGAGATATTGGTCGAGTTGTGGATCGAGTGAATTCATGGAGTGGCGGCGGGCGAGCTAGGATTCTCCTAAAGACCTAGTTTGAAAAGAAGAACCCGCCGGGTACTGCAGAGTTGCCTCCCCGGCGGGCCCCAACCTGTTTTGCTACTCCCCCTGTTCACAGTCTTTCTAATCAAAGTAGAACTGCGTCGTGGATGTAGACGCTGGCGAATGCGCGAAGGATTCAAAAAAAGTCGTTCGCGAGTCTTTTTCCATTTGGAAGCCTCTGCCAGATGGCTCGGGATTGGATAAATATTTGCGAATATTTCTTGCATTTGCCACCTCACTGGCTGATATACCCAACCACAACGCACCTTTTTGGGTGTGGGAGCTCACCGGTTTGAAGCTCCATTACAAAAAAACTGCAGGTAAAACGTTAACAACCTATAAACAGGAAATAATAATGAACGTAAATAAATGGACAGTTGGATTGGCGGCCGCCGGGCTCGTGAGCCTCGCGTCAGTCGCACAAGCCCAAGAAGCCAAAGAGACCGTCAAAACGTTGGTCGCCTCGACAACCGTCAGCGGTTATGTCAGCGCCTCGTACACTTGGATTCCAGGTGTCACACAAGCCGCGCAGACCCTTGCGCATAGCGATTCCAGAAACGACCGTATCGCGTTGGATGTAGTCTCGCTGACCTTCGCATCCGCCAAGGGCGACGGCGAATGGGCAGCTGGCTACAAAATTCAAGCGTGGCTCGGACCAGATGCCAGCACCCTCGGCACCAGCTCCGATGGCGACGTGCAAATCAAGAACGCTTACATTGATCTCCGCGCTCCGATTGGATCGGGTTTGGGCATCAAAGTCGGTGTGTTCGATCTGCCGTTCGGAATGGAAGGCACTGACCGCACAGGCAACGCGCACTACTCGCACTCACTGGGCTATGACCTGGAGCCGACACAGCTCACGGGTATTCAGTTTGACTACAAGTTGAGCGACGCCGTTAGCATCACCGCCGGTGCCGCGAACTCGGCCTCGACCACCATCAACAGCAATGGCTCAGGTGGTGAGGATCGCAAAACCTACTTCGCCGCGTTGACCTTCAAGGCACCGGACAGCCTCGGCTTCCTCAAGGGCACTGAGCTGACCGCCGGTTACCTCAATGGTCAAACGTCTTCGTCTGCGGATGTCTCGAACATCTATGTGGGCATTGCACTCCCGACCTTCGTCACCAACCTCAAGGTTGGCGTAGCGCTTGACTTCAAGCAGGACTACGGTGCCAACAATGATGACCAGATCACTGGCATCTATGCGGCCTACAAGGTCTCGGACAAGCTGACCGCAAACGCTCGTGTGGAATTCGGCGAAACAGCGGCCGTCGACCGCGAGTCGTACACCGCCACGCTGCGTTACCAGATGTGGGCGAATGTGCTCTCCCAGTTGGAATACCGCTTGGACACCAAGTCCGGCGCCAACAGCACCGCCAACACGGTTATCGCGAATCTGATCTACAGCTTCTAAGTTAATTAGAAGTCTTTGAAACCCCTTCCGGGAAACTGGAAGGGGTTTTTTATTACCGCCGTCGGATCACGTCAGCGCGCTGCGGATGATGTGCCGCTCTTCCACTCCCGTGAGCCGCTGATCCAACCCTTGATGAAAGTACGACAGCGCCCGGTGATCGAGCCCCAACAAGTGCAGCACGGTGGCGTGAAGATCGCTCACGTGGCATCGCTCATCCACCGCACGGAACCCCAGCTCATCCGTGGCGCCGATCGCTTGCCCACCTTTCACACCGCCGCCAGCCAGCCACATCGTGAACCCGTGCCAATTGTGGTCTCGTCCCGGCTTTCCGATGCCTTCGCTCGTGGGTGTGCGCCCGAATTCGCCGCCCCAAATCAACAGCGTGTCCTCCCATAATCCCGTCCGTTTCAAATCGGCAAT